>NZ_JBIWMX010000018.1:0-182158 GCF_044766925.1 Nocardia sp. NPDC101769
GTTGATCGCTCGGGTGACCATCGAGGCGGCGCCCTTGCCGGAACCGGTCTTGCCCGCGCGTAACCTCATCCCCGCGATGACCGGGGCGGCGAGGTCGGTGCTGATCGTCGCGACCAACGGTGAAAGTCCTTTGCGGAGAACCTGTTTGCCCGCGATCTTGGTGTGACCGTAGGACGCGCCTTGTTTCTGGTGCCCATAGACCGGGCGCAGCAACGAGTCGATATCGACGAAACACCGCATCTGCTTGCCGGGCAACAGATCAACCCGATCGACCAAGGCGCACAGGTGCTCACTCAGCACCGACTCCAACTGCTTACTGTGTCCGAAGGTGAACTCCCGCAACAATGTTCCCACTGTCGAGGGCGCATACACCCCGCCGAACAGGTTCTTGCCGCCGCCGCTGCGCAACAGATCGATGTCGTCGATGCTGTCCGCGCCGACGCACATTCCCGCGATCAGAGTGGACAGCTTCGGGCCTGGATTCGCCGATCCGGACTTGATCCGCGGCGCGGTGATCGCGACCTTGTCGGCCAACATGCTGGTCAGGCCGGTTTGCTCGGCCAACGTCATCACCGGCACCAACCCGGCCACCGACACCAGGTTGTCGTCATCGAAGCGTGCCGAGTCCTCGGCGAACGTGTGGAACAATCGCACTGAAAGTGTCTTTCCGAACTGGATCTGATTGTTGCGTGAAGAACACCAATCATTCCAGGTCAGAGGACACTTTCGCTATTCCACCGCCCTTTCGATTCTCGATTACCTCGGTGGATCGAGGCTTATTGAGGCTTCCGCATTGCTGAAATATTGTGGTGGTGGAAGGTGCTGTGCGGCTGACAGATTCCCTGGTACTCCAGCAGGACTTCGTGATCATGGTGTGAGTCGGGATCGTCGCTGGTAGTGGCTGCGGCGGGCGCGGTATTGATGTCGGCGTCGCCAGTGCGACCAGCGCATCCGGTGGCCGACGGTGCAGGCCGGTGTGAGAACCAGCGTGGTGAACAGATGCCGGATTTCGTTGCGGGTCAAGGCAATCAGGTCAGCGGGGCTTGTGTCGGCGTGGTGGGCGATGGCGAGGACTGTGAGGAAGGCGTGGGCGAGCATGGACAGCAGGGTCCAGCGGTGCCACGAGCGCCAGCTTCGTACCTGGTGCTGATCGAGTCCGGTCAGGGTCTTGGCGGTTTGGAAATTCTCCTCTGTCGACCAGCGGCGACCGGCCACTTTCACCAGCCGCGCCAACGCCACCAGCTCGGTATTCCAGCAGCGGTAGTAGGCCAGTTCCCCGGTGCGCTGGTTGCGGCGGACTACCAGCCAGCGATGTCCGGGGACGGCGTCATCGTCATCGGCGTCGATCTCGATCCAGGCCCAGTCATAGACGCGGGAGCCTTTGGCCCCATCACCGGCCCAGAGCGGCTGCCACGCTCCTTTCGGCAAGCCTTTCGCGAGAACGTCGGCGCGGACGCGGCCGGTCGCTGTGGTGACACGGTGATCGCAGGCGACGGCGAAAACATAACCGGTGTCACGGGATTCGAGGGCTGCGCGCAATTTCGGATCGCCGCCGTAGACCTCGTCGCCGGTCACCCACGACGCGGGGACACCGGCGTCGAGAGCACCGATTATCAGCCGCTTCGCGAGAGCGGGTTTGGTGGCGAAGCGCGCCTGGGCCGGGACGCCCGCCTGCCGGCAGCGGTCCGGGTCGGTGGTCCACGATTTCGGCAGGTAGAGGGCGCGATCGAGAAAGGCGTGCCCGACTGTCGTGGCGTAGGTGAGATACACCGCGACCTGACTGTTTTCGATCCGGCCGGCAGTGCCGGTGTATTGACGCTGGACCCCGACGGTGTGCACGCCCTTCTTCAGGTCGCCGGTTTCATCGACCACGAGTGTTGCGTCGGTGTCGCCCAAATGCTCGACCACAAAGCCGCGCAGGTCATCTCGAAGCCCATCCTCATCGACCACCGCCGACGCGAGCAGATGTTGCATCGCGTCCGGCGACCGATCGCCGGCGTGCTCGGCGAGTGTCCAGCAGTTCTTGCTCGGCAGCTCCGACATCATCGCGGCCAGCATCCTTGCGGCGGTGCGGCGAGTCTCCACCCGCGCGAACCGCGCCCGATCGTGCCGGTGAACTCGTCGAACTGTCGCCGCCACAGGCCAGCGGCTACGCTGTCGAGCGCGGCCACCGCCAATTCAGTTGTGTCCCACACAAACACAACATGATCACGCGGTGGCCGCTCCACTCCCAACACCCTGACCAGCAGCATCATCGATCACGAAGTCTGGCTGGAGTACTAGGCCGCTCAAGCCCCAGGGCCGACCGATACGCACAGACTGTGCATTCATGGAACGCACTATTCTGCCGCATACCGCGCTGACCGAACCGGCCAGCGCAAGGTGCCGGCGCCTGGAACCTGTTGCGGTGCAGAACGTCCGCTACTACCGATTACGTGGTGTTGTCGGGCTCGGGGCCGGACATCACCAGGAGACTGTGAATATCCGCGAGGACCTCGAGCAGGTGGGGGTCCTCGTAACGATCAAAGGCCGCGATGACCGCGCACAGCGCCGGTCCCTCGTTGAGCCAGACGACCAGTTCGCGGTAAGTCGGCAACTCCCGGTTCCAGAAGGCGTTGCGCGGAAGCAGAAGTCCGTCCTTCTGTCGGCAACCCCACATGGCGAACTCGTACAGTCGGCAGATCGTGGTCTCGCAGTCGAGGTCGGCCCAACGCGACAGCCGAGGTGCAATCGTGTTCTCGGCCAAACCCAATGCGCACAACAGAGTCTCGACCGACTCACGCGAAGAGTCGCGGGTCAGCAGATCATGCCAGAGGGCATCGAAGACGGCACCGATGGCCTCGGCCTGCGGCCAGGATTGCCAACCAGCCTCGCGGAGTTTGTCGTAGAACACTTCGATGTCGGGCATTCGGCTGTCGTCGCTGTGCAGCAGTTGCAGAATGCGTCCGGTCAAGTAGTGCAGATCAGCTTCGGAGCCAACGGTGTTCAACACGCTGAAGGCATAGGCTCCCAGTTCGGTCCCGGTCAGCTGATGACGCGGGCGTGTCAGGAGGGGAGCATAGTCGTGCGCGTTCTTGCAGTGCTGGCAGCAGTCGACCGCGACGGGCGGCCCAACTGAGCCGAAGGCTTCGTCGAGTGCTTCCAGCGTCGGCGCGAGTCCAGGATCCGGTTGATCGGACTCGGTCTCGAATGGCCCACCGCGCGAGCCGCACGACAGCCGCTTCTCCGCCTCCATGCCGCGCAGTATGCCAAGGTCGCCCACAGCACGACTACTCAATTGTTCAGCGCTCCGAGAACGTCTCGTCAATACACTCTCGTAGCCGATGAGCGTGTACCAGCGAACCCAATAGTCTTGTGCCCATGTCGAAACCTGCGACGTGGCGGGTAGCCGCTACCTCGTGGTCTTGGCGAGGGTGCCGCTGACGTAGAGCATGTCGCCCAAGCGGATGTCGTCGTCCTTCAGTGGTGGAAGGTTGTTGGCGGCGAGCAGGTCTCGGACGCTGATTTCGTTCAGTGCCCAGCCGCGGTCGGTCAGGTAGGGAGCGGCTTCATTGCGTTCACCGAAATACCGCAGCCTGGCCATATCGGGATCGAAACCCTGCGTACGCCAGCGGTCGGAGATGCCGTGCAGGTGTTCTCTCGTCTTGTCCTCCTGGCCCGGTTGCGGGTTGGGCCTGCTCTCGGTGGCCACCCGGCTTCCGGGTGCGCTGAGGTTGGTGATGGTGTCCAGCAGGCGGTCCTGCGCCTCGGGCGGCAGGTAGCCCAGCAGTCCTTCGGCGCTCCATGCGGTCGGGCGGGCCGGGTCGAATCCGGCGGTGCGCAATACGGTGGGCCAATCCTCACGTAGATCGACCGCGGCCACTCGGCGGTCGGCGGTGGGCACAGCACCCAGCTCGGCCAGTGTGCGGGTCTTGAATTCGATGACTTGCGGCTGGTCGACCTCATACACCACGGTCCCGGCCGGCCAGGCCAGCCGGTAGGCGCGGGAATCCAGCCCCGACGCCAGGATCACGACCTGCGTGGTGCCCGCGTTCGTCGCATCACGGAAGAACTCGTCGTAAAACTTGGTCCGTACCTTGGCCACGTCGATCCATATCTGTTCGACCAAGCCGACGGGGGCCACCTCGCCGGTCGCCAACTGGGTGGCAAGCTCGACGCCAACCGCCCGCACGAGCGGTTCGGCGAACGGGTCGTCGATGAGCTGCCGATGTGTGCGGGTCGCTATCGCCCGGGCCGCCGCGGCCATGGTGGCGGTGGCGCCGACACCGGATGCCAGATCCCAGCTGTCTCCGTCGTACCTGGTCGAAGTCAAGTTCTGCCCTACCTTTCTTTGAACTGCGAGTGCATTCGGCAAGTGGCATAACGCTTTTGAAGGCTCAGGTGGATCCCCTCAACCCCGAAAACCTAACCGAGGCGCCCAGGTCGATGTGGTCGGTCGCCTCCGCGATACGTGAGAGCGCGATCCACAGATCGCCGTGTAGCGCAGGCGATTCACACGCCCACACTCGGCGGTAGCCGAGTCATTCGGCGTGGCGGGCATGGTCGGTGATCGCCGCCGATGGCGGCAGCGCGCAGTGCTGGCGCACGGCTGCTACTGCTGCGCGGCCTGCCACAGCGCCAGTGTCGCACCGCCGGGTTCGTCGATCACGACCACCGACCCTGGTGGTAGGTCGATGCGGGGCTTGATGATTCGCGCGCCGAGCGCGACCGCCTGCTGGGCTGCGGCATCCACGTCGGGTACCGGCACGTATGGGATCCATTGAGGGCGACGCGAATCGTCGTCGGCGAGCGGGGTGAATCCTCCCCAGACCCCGTCGCTGGTGCCGAGCATCGGGCCTGCGGGGGATTCGGTGATCGGCCAGCCGAACAGCTCGGAATAGAAGCGGCGCGAGGCGTCGAGGTCGGTGGTGCGGACATCGTGGAAAACGAAAACTTGGGACATGTGTCCTGACTTTAGGTCGGGTGTCCCAACTTGGCAACGGGGTGGGTAGATTGGAGCTGTGACAGCGACGAGACCAGTGATCGAGGCCAACCGGCGCGGCAAGCGCGAGCAGATCGTCGACGCGGCCAAACAGGTTCTCGCACGCGATGGTTTGGCCGCATGTACAGCGCGCTCGGTCGCGCAGGCGAGCCCGCTCACCAAGAGCGCGGTGCACTACTACTTCGACGACATCCACCAGCTCGTGGATCTCGCCATGCGTGAACATGTGACCGCGATGGTGAAGGTTCTGCGTCAGGCCGCTGACGCCGAAAACGATCCGGCCGAAAAGGTGTGGGCGGTGGTCAACGCCTACTTGACGACGTTCGCTGAGCAGCCCAACGCCGCGTTCCTGTGGTTCGAGTACTGGATCGACACCGGCCGCCATCGCTCGTACGAAACGGTCGGCGCAACCCTCGACGACATGCACACGCTGCTGAGCGAGATCACCGCCCAACTCCCCGTCGAGGATTCCGCGACAACGGCGCGCATGCTGCTGTCCTGGCTGCTGGGCACTGTTGTGCAACAGCAAGTGCAGCCGAACACGCCGACCGCTATACGCCAAGAACTGAACTCGATCCTCCGGAACGCCACCACATAGATCGACCCGTGACCGACCAACGCGACATCCTATGCCGCTGGTCGCGCCGACCGATGCAGCCAGCGCGGGGCGGTCGGCGCCCCCCTCGTACGGAGGCCCGGCACCGGATCCGCGCGGCCCGCTGGCTGGCATCGGCGAAAAGTCTCGTCACTCGGCTGACTTGCGGTGCCGTCGTCGGCGGTACATGTAGACGCCCGCCATCACGATCACGAGCAGCACAGCCCATCCAGGTGCGATGAGCGCGACCGTCGTGATCACATCCAGGCCGACGGCGATCTCGGCGATCGGGATCGCAACCAGCAACAACGCGCCAGCCCACAGACTCCCCACCGAAATCGATTGCGCGGCAGAGAAATAGGCAAGGCAAAGATATCCAGTGACACGCGAAATTGCAGTGCGCAGACACTGCGCACATCGCGCAAAGATAGACATGATCGACAGAACCATCGAAACACCCCAGGGACATGCACCACGGCAGGCATGCCGATACTCACCAGAGCAGGTGCGGGACAACACAGGTACGGAAACCAATCCGGCCGCCGCAATCCCCTCCGAGATCCTGCCGAAGAAGGTCTAGGCTGCCGCGATGCTCAGTCCTGGGGCGCGCGCTTGAACATGCCCGGCGGCATCGGGGTCACTGTGCCTGCACGAGACGGTTATCAGGGTGTCGTCACATGCATTGGTCAACGAGTAGCCCGTCGACCGTGCCGAATCACCGATCAGTGCGGCCGCGATTGCCACCGCAAGGACCACAACGGCCGCGGCCATCGCCTGTGCCGCGCTCCCGGCGGTGACCGGCAGCATGAACAGCAGGATCGAGGCAGCGAGGAACTTCAGCACCAGGGCCTGGTCGCTGAAATCTATCGGCACGCAACGAATGCTACAGAACCCACAACGTCCCACAGCTCGTGTCATCTCCGGTCTGAACGAGACCACCCGGGCGAGTGCACACACATGCCGCATGGCGCGCTGACCGAACCGCCAGCGGGGTGCAGGCAAAGATCAACTGGCCGTGCTGATTCGAGGGTGGCGACCCGGTCACGATGCTCAATGACGCCGATGCTGCCGGTAGGCAGTCAATCGGAGTTCGCCTTGCGCTCGGCCAGTCGCGTCGTGAGCTGGTCGAGCACATGATCGGGGACCAGCCCGGAGATGTCGCCACCGAGCCCCGCGACCTCTTTGATCAGCGACGAGGACAGGTGGCTGTAGTCCGGATCGGTGGCCACGAACAGCGTCTCCACATTGGACAGCCGGTGGTTCATGTGCGACATCGTGAGTTCGTATTCGTAGTCGCTCACCGCGCGCAGGCCCTTCACCATGGCGTGCGCGCCGTGTTGCACGCAGAAGTCGACGAGCAGCCCGTCGATGGCCTCGACGCGGATGTTCGGGTATTCGCCGGTGACGTTGCGGATCATGGCGATCCGCTCCTCGGCGGTGAACAGCGCGCGCTTGCCAGCGTTCCTGCCGACGCCGACGATCACCTCGTCGAACAGCGTCGCGACGCGGCCGATGATGTCGAGGTGGCCGTTGGTCACCGGGTCGAAGGAGCCCGGGCAGACCACGCGCCGGATGACCGCTTCGCCCATGATCACTTCGCTATCTTCGCCGTCGTCACTGTCCGGGTGAGGGCCCGGGAGGATCAGCCGTTTCCCTGCCCGTGATACCGAACGGCCGCGACCGGATGTCTCCGGATGCGCGGCTGTCAACGCACTATATTGCCGCATAGCGCGCTGACCGAATCGGCCAGAGCGGGGCGGTCGGAGGCCAGAACACGTTGCGGCACAGAACGTCCGCTATTGCCGAGTTCCGTGCGTTGTCCGCCCTCGGTGAGCATCTCGGTTACTCATGGGGACCGGTGCTCGCTAGTGCAAGAGCGTGTTCGATGTCTCGAGCGAGGAGGTGGTGGTTGATGGCGATGGCTGTCTTCGATCCTGCTGCCGCGGCGCTGATCAGTTGTGCCGGGGAGTCGACGACGTTGCCTGCCGCCCACACTCCTTCGACGCTGGTGAGCCCTGTCGGGTCGACCGTGACCCAGCCATCGTCGCCGACTGCGCATCCGAGGTCTGTCAGCAGTTCATCATTCGGGAGGAAGGTCGGTCCGATGAACACCGTCTGTCGTCGCACCAGTCGACCATCACCGAGTTCGATGCCGTAAATCTGACTGTCGCGGAGGATGATTCGCGTGACGACCCTGTCGTCGATGCGGATGCCGCGGGTGGTCAGTACGCGGCGTTCCTGCTCGGATAGACCGATTCCGTTCGGGAAGAAGATCACGTCGGCCGACCACTGGCGAACCAGCGATGCCTGATGGAGTGTGAACGGCCTGTTGTCCCCGCCGATGACGGCGATCGCGGTGTCGCGTACCTCGTGGCCATGGCAGTACGGGCAGTGCAGGACACCGATGCCCCACTGTTCGTGCAGTCCCGGGATCTGCGGCAACTTGTCGCGCAGACCGGTCGCGACGAGGACTGTGCGGGTCGTCAGCGTCGAGTTCTGCGCGCGCACAGCGAACCCGCCCTGCCAGGCTTCGATGCTCGTGACCCGATCATCGAGCAGCCGGGCGCCGTAACCGAGCATTTCAGCACGTCCGGCTGCGAACAACTCGGCCGGCTCGACGCCGTCGCGCGACAAGAAACCGTGAACATGCTGCGCGGGAGCGTTACGTGGTTCACCGGCATCGACGACGACCACGCCACGACAGGCTCTCGCCAGCACCGTTGCCGCGCTCAGCCCTGCGGCGCCGGCACCGATCACCACGACGTCATGTTGCATACGAGTTCCCTTCCGCCCCAACTGTCCCCGCGACGTTGTCGTCTCGACACCGCGTTAGGATCGAACCTAACCGATTGTTCACCAGTTAACAAAGAAGGGTGAGGTGGTCGTGAAGACGCTGCGAGAACGCACCATCGAGCGATGGCGCGAGCACAACCCCGCCTTGGACACCTCCCCGATGGAGCTGGTCAGTCAGATCAAACGAATCTCCGAGTTGCTCGACCACGCAGTCGAACCCGTCTACGCCGCTGCTGGGCTCAGCGCGGCCGACGTGGAATTGCTTGTGCCTCTGCGCTACGCGGGCGAGGGGATTACAGCGATCCGTCTGGCGGAGCATCTGGGTATGTCGCGGGCGGGGGTCAGCAAGACCCTCGGAAGGCTCGAACATAGGGGTCTGATCACTCGTTCACCGAATCCCGACGATCGGCGCTCGGCGCTGGTGTGTCTGACCTCTACCGGAATCGAGGCGATCGACGACGTGTTCCCACGGGAACTCGAATCCCACGCGATGCTGCTCTCCGCACTGGGCCCGGACCGAGCAGGGATCCTCCAGGCCCTACAGGACCTGGCATGCACCATGGAAACCCGGATACACCGGACCGAAAACTCAACCGAGCACACGGCAGGCTCGAGCTGATCCCGACATAGCAAACGCACTATTCTGCCGCATACCGCGCTGACCGAACCGGCCAGCGCAGGACATCGGAAGGTCAACTGGCCGTGTCGATCCGAGGCTGGCGGAACGTCCGATACCGCCGAATGGTGCTCATCCACTGAATCTGTCGACTACCGCGGAAGCTGTTCCGATCGTCCACTGTGGCGGTGGTCTCGTCGCGCTGGCATCTACAATGTAGACTTAGTCTACAACGTAGACTAAGGTGTGTTGGAGGTGCGTATGACACAGGATCGGTCAGTGCATGCGGTCGAGTCGAATGGCGCTCGGTTGTATGTGGAGTCGGCAGGGTCGGGCCCGGAGTTGGTGCTGGTGTCCGGGGGTGGCGGCGACGCGGCAATGTACGAGCACGTGGTTCCGTTGTTGACCGACCACTTCACGGTGATCACCTTCGATCGGCGCGGCAATTCGCGTAGCGAATTCACCGAATCGGATGCAGACATCGCGATAGAGACGCAGGCCGAGGACGTCGTAGCGATTCTCGATGCCTACCGGATCGACCGGGCATTGGTATTCGGCAACAGCAGCGGCGCGATCATCACCGTGGAACTGATCGCCCACCACGGCGAACGGGTGCGGGCGGCGATCGCACACGAACCGCCACTGGTGCAATTGCTGGCGGCGAATGATCCGGCGCGGCAGGAGATCACGCATATCCATCAACTGGCCGTCGACAGCGGTCCGATGCGCGGGTTCGCGGCGTTCGGGGCAATGACCGCACCGAATCTACCTGCGGCGCTGCGGTCGCGGGCCGGGCAGGCGGCGCTGGCTGCAGCAAGTTCGGCGGCGCTGGCCGTCGCGCCGGTCCTGCGCGCGGTCACCGGCAGGCCGCCGTCGCCGATGATGCGGATGCTCGGCAACACCGATCTGCTGATGCGGCGGGAACTACCCGACTTCTTCGACTACCAGCCGGATCTTGCCGCGCTGCGAACGACTTCGGTGCCATGGCGACCGGCCGTCGGCCACGCCAGCGTCGGCCGCCCATACTTCGTCGCCACCGAGGCGCTCGCCACCGCGCTCGAAACCCCCTGTGTCGAGTTCCCCGGCGGGCACACCGCCTATCAGACCCATCCCGGCGAGTTCGCGCAGCAGTTGGTGCAGACCTTCGCGGAGCTGACCCGATGACCGGCAAACGTGCCCCGCAGCGGACAGCGCGGGCCACGTTGAATCGCGATTACATTGCGGCGGTGGCCTTGTCGGTGCTCGACGAGACCGGCCTGGACGGTTTCTCGATGCGCAAACTGGCGACGGCGCTCGGCGCGGATCCGATGGCCGCCTACCGTCACGTCGCCGATCAGCAGGACTTGTTCGATGCCGTCGCGGTCCGGTTGTTCGTCGAGATGGACCTCGAAACTCTTGCATGGCAGTCCGATTGGCGCGACCTGATGTCCGGCTACGCCGACCGGCTGCGCAAGACGCTCCAGGATCATCCGCACGCGGTACCGGTGTTCGCCACCCGCCCGGTCCGCGACCGTGCCGCGATCGAGATCGGCGACCAAATGATCGCCGGACTGTGCGCGGCCGGATTCGCCCCGGTGCTCGCCTTACAGCTGGCACGTTGCGTGCGCGAATACACCATTGGGCACGTCCTGGGCTGGGCGGCGGCGGTGACCGGGCGCAGCCGTAAGCCCGCACCCGATTCTCCCGACTACACCCCGCTCGCCGCCGCCGCGGACGCCGCCGCCGACACCGACCACTTCGACATCGGCCTGGCCGCCATGCTCGACGGCTTCGCACAGCGCCTGGGATCGGCACCCACGGAGATTTAGCCCACTTTTTTTGTGGTAGAAGGAAATTGCGAAGCGGCCAGTCTTGTCCGACCGTCGCTGCGATGCCGTCCACGCCGTGACGGAAATCAAACAGCCCCAACGAAACCGGCTTCGCAAACCGTGGCCCACGCCTTCACAAACCACCGCAAGATCAGCCCACCGACCCGTGGAACCATCCTTCAGATGGCACCTACAGGCATGGAGCCCTGAATGGCTCGACGCCGTCAAGTCGATCATCACGGATCTGCTGCAAGGCCACAATCTCGGCTCACTCGACTACTCCATCTGCGAAGACCTCACGAGCCCGCCACTCGGCCGGGCCAACACGCCCGCTGGCACACTCAGCTGGTTCATCTACATCCGCGGCAACAATCTCGAGGTCCACGACGGCTCCATCGACGACGCCGAGATCCGCATAGTCGCCGACTATGCGACGCACCGCGAGCTCTCGCGGCTCCGGTTTCATCGCCCGCGGTGTAGCGAAGTCGCTGCAGGGATAAGGGGATAACGCACTTCCTCACGCCACGGGGTTATGCTGGCGGACCGCCCTCACCCGACCTCGGGCAAAGTCGTAGTGGGATCGCCAACCAGCCCCGGAAAACCATTCCCGCGGATCAGCTCGGTCCTCCCATGGACAGACCAGACTCGCCAGATCGAGTCCGGTCGCCAAGGGACGTGCTGCGAACGCCCTATCATGCCGCATACCGTGCGGTGGAAAACGGTTCGAAGACTGCGATGTGTGTGATTTAGCATCGCCTGGTGGTGGATACGGTGAACCGGCGGTGGATTTTGCGGAGGCGGCCCGAGGGCGCGTTGCGGGATGGGGATTTCGAGCTCAGGAGCGTTCCGGTTCCGGTTCCTGGGCCGGGGGAAGCCTTGATCAGGGTGCATCGGCTGGGTATTGATCCCACGCAGCGCGGTTGGCTCAACGATGCGGACAACTACATTGATGCGGTCGAAGTCGGCACCGTGATGCGGGGTAGCGGGGTGGGGCAGGTGGTGCGCTCGAACACCCCGAGCTATCCGGTGGGCAGCTGGGTCGCCGGTATGGTCGGCTGGCAGGATTATGCCGTCGCGTCCGAAGGTGGATTGTTCGGGCTGAACGTGGTGCCCGACGGTGTACCCCCCACGCTGATGCTGAGCCTGTTCGGAGCGCCCGGCTTGACCGCGTACTTCGGCATGACGGATATCGGCCGGCCCGAGCCCGGCCAGACGGTGCTGGTGTCGGCTGCGGCCGGTGTGACCGGATCGATTGCGGGCCAGATAGCGAAAGCCTTGGGCTGCACTGTCATCGGCACCGCAGGCGGTCCGGGCAAGTGCTCCTGGATCACTGATCGTGCGGGCCTGCATGCCGCCATCGACTACAAACATGATGACATCGACGCCTGTTTGACCCGCCTGGCCCCGGACGGTGTCGATGTCTTCTTCGATGGTGTCGGCGGCCGTGTCCTGGAGCATGGTCTGGCGCACCTGGCGCCCCGTGCTCGTGTTGTTCTGGCCGGCGCAATCTCTTCCGGGTATCAAGGTGCGGATCCAGAGTGCGGGCCGCGGAACTACATGCAGCTGGCCATGCGCCGAGCACGCATGGAAGGGTTCATCTTTCTCGACTACCTCGACCGTTTTCCGGAGGCGTTCGCGGCGTTGCGAGACTGGCACGACAGGGGCAAGCTCACCATCGCCGAAACCGTAAGCAGCGGCTTGGAATCCGCGCCGAGTGCACTGCGCGCTGTCTTCGAGGGCGGCAATCTCGGTAAGCAGTTGGTCGACATCGTGGAGTCGTGAAACCCACCGACCACCAAGGGCTGCCAGAGATACAGGCCGTATGAAAGACCCTTCCTGTCAGACTCGTATGAGACCAATTGGTCTGTATGTTCCTTGTAGGTGATGTAGGGCGAGTTCAGGGATATAGAGCAAGGTGACGATGGGTGCGGCCGATCTGCCCGCCGAGGACGGCGCGGCAGTGAAGCGGTCGAAGAGGGGTGAGTCGGCGCGGCCGAAGCGGCGCAGGTTCACGCCGGAGTACAAGTTGGCGATCGTGGCCGAGTACGACGGGTTGACCGAGCCGGGGGCGCGCGGGGCGCTGTTGCGGCGGGAGGGTTTGTATCACTCGCACGTGATCGAGTGGCGTCGCGCCCGGGATGCGGGCGCGTTGGATGCGTTGGCGGCCAAGCCAACTGGCCCCAAGCCGACCAAGACGGCGGCCGAGCGGGAGAACGAGCGGTTGGCGGCGAAGCTGGCGCGGATGGAAGAAGAGTTGGCGCGCAAGGACAAAGCCCTGGCGGTCCTGGGAAAAGCTGTCGAGCTCTTGGAAATGCTCTCCGAGAGCGCGGATTCCGTGGGCAAGCAACCGAAGTGATCGATGAGGTGACCGGTGAGCTGGAGCCGTTGTGTGGCACCCGGGCAGCGTGCGCGCTGACCGGCAAGTCACGCGCCACCCTGCACCGGCACCGCCACCCGCAACCGCCCCGCCACGGTCCGCGGCGGCCGGTGGTGCATCCGGCCGCGCTGTCGAGTACCGAGCGGGCCGCGGTGCTGACCGAGTTGCGCAGCGACCGGTTCGTGGACAAATCGCCGGCGCAGGTGTGGGCGATCCTGCTCGATGAGGGCCGGTATCTGTGTTCGATCTCGACGATGTATCGGCTGCTGCGCGGCCACGGTGAGGTGCGCGAACGCCGCCGGCAGGCCAGCCACCCGCCACGGACGAAACCGGAGCTGGTTGCGACCGGCCCGAATCAGGTATGGAGTTGGGACGCAACGAAATTGGCCGGGCCGTTCAAAGGCAAGTACTACACACTGCTGGTGATGCTGGACATCTTCTCCCGCAAGGCCGTTGCCTGGAAGGTCATCCCCGCCGAATCCCAGTGGATCGCCAAGCAATTCCAGCTCGACGCCATCGCGGCGAACAACGGCATCATCCCGGACTACATCCACGCCGACAACGGCGGCCCGATGACCAGCAAACCGGTCGCCGAGCTGCTGGTCGACCTGCACATCACCCGCTCGCACTCACGGCCACACGTGTCCAATGACAATCCCTACAGCGAGGCGAATTTCAAGACCCTGAAGTACTGCCCGGCGTTTCCGGGCCGCTTCGCCTCGATCCGCGAGGCCGACCGGTTCTGCCAGGCGTTCTTCACCCACTACAACAACCACCACCGCCACTCCGGGATCGGATTACACACTCCCGCAACGGTTCACGACGGCACCGCCCACCAAATACGGGCCGAACGCCGCAAGGTCCTCACCGCCGCCTACGCCGCCAACCCCGGACGTTTCCGACGGCCACCGAACCCACCGAAACTGCCGACATCGGCCTGGATCAACGAACCCCCGAAGGAGAACATCAACACAGAATTCGTGGCCTGACCGGTCTCATCTGGTTTGACAGCTTCCGAGATCAACCGGACGTCACGGTCTGACTGTTCGCTCATGGCGAGGCGGGTGCACGGTGTCTCGTCAACGAACGAAGGTCTGCGGACATGCCCCGCCGGAGGATCGCATCGGGTGCGACTTGCTCGCAGCTGATGCGCGTCGATGAAGCTCGGTACACGGCAATTCTCCCGCCTCGGAGAGCGCTCGCACTGCCCGCAACCGCACCGGATCGGCCAGCGCGGCAAGGATTTTCGATAGCCGCCCTGGCTGCGAGCCTTGCCAGGTGATCTATCGGTGGCGACGCCTCTTTGGACCCAAACGTCACGACCGATAGCGCCCTCAGCTGTGGTAACTCCGATATCTGCCCGATTTTCGGCGAGTACTACGGCGACCCCCCAGATAGCGAGGACCTCGAACACCGACACCCCACTGCTGACCAACTTCACCCGATCATCGACTGCCACCACACCCCAGCCTGGACGAACAGGTGTTCGAGGTTCTCGCTATCGAGCGCTTCGTCGACTCGCCGCGACCGGCCACATAACGCATCTAATACCAACTCGCACAACGAATTACAGGGCAGGATCCAGCACGCCAATGCGTGTATCGCTTCCGTCGCAGACTGAGTGTGCGACGCTGATCATGTCCACACAAGGAGATACATCGAATCGGAGGTCGACATGGCGCAAGGTTTTCCCGATGGGAACTTCCGCATCATCAACGCCGACACGGGGCTCTGCTTGGTCGCCCTGTTCGGGGGGATGTCCGGGGGTATTGGGCAGGAAAGGGACCGCCTCACTGGCGAGTTGGTTGATGTCCCGTATCAGCACACGAAGGACCAGGTGCTCGGGGTGGCGAAGCCCAAGGGTGACAAGGGTGAGCTGTGGTTCCTCGACAACAACAAGAACTCCTGGGGTTACGAGCTCTGGCATCTGGTGAACCTCAACAAGGACATTCGTAGCTGGTACAACCTCTACGCTTGGGACCGGAACTTCGGAAGCGGCGCGTGCGAGCTGGAACTCGTAGGACGCGGGACCCCCAACCAAAACCAGTGGGAGGCCCGGCCGCGTGCGGGAACTGGGCTCTTCGACTTCCTCCCAGTGCCTCAAGGGGAGGGGAAGAAGCTCGTCGGCCTCGCAGGGAACGGGGATGGCACCTATACAGCCGTGCTGGATGACGAGGGCGCTCCTCACCAGCTGTGGCGGTTCGAAGTGGCGTAGCCGGGCCGGAACGTCCGTACCGATTCAGCAGCTCAACCATCGAATCACTCTGCGATCAGTCTGTTCACAGACACTTGGACCGCTTGATCGAAATCCCCGGTCGAGCCCGACGCGCAGGGCAGAGACGACAGCGGGTCTCCAATTGCCTGGAGGCCCGCTGTCGTTGAGTCGAGGGGTTATCTGAGCGGAATCCATCCGAGAGCGAGAGTTCCGGAGTTCAGGGCTTCACTACGGCGACACCGAATAGCAGGGATGGGCCGGGGACCCACAGCCACCCCGGCCCATCCCCTGCAAGAGGCTTGCAGGGAGCCGGAATCAGCTCGGCTGGTCGCCGGTGTACCGGTAGATCTCGCCGGCGGCGTTGACGTGCCACACGGTGCCGTCGGCGCCCGCGGCGATGTCGGTGGCGGTGCCGGGGATCTTGATCCACGGGTTGACGCCGCTGGCGTCGTTGTTGGTGTACCGGTAGATGCTGCCGGCGGGATCGACGCCCCACACATTGGTCCGGGAGCCCACCGCGATCCGCGTGAGGCTGCCGGCGACGCTCGTCCACGGGGTCGAGCTGTCCTGGTCCCCGGTGTACCGGAAGACCTGGTTGCCGCCGTTGACCCCCCAGACGGTGCCGTCGGCGGCCGCACCGATGTCACTCAGCGCCCCAGGGATTTTGATCCATGGGTTGGCGTCGTAGTTGGTGTAGCGGTAGACGGCGGCGGCGGAGTCCACCCCCCACACGTTCGTCCGGGAGCCCGCATCGATACGGACCAGGCTCCCGGTGATCCCCACCCACACCGAGGCCCCCTGGTCTCCGGTGTACCGGTAGATCTGGTTGCTGCCGTTGACCCCCCAGACGGTGCCGTCTGCGGCCGCACCGATGTCACTGAGCCCCCCGGGGATGTTGATCCATGGGTTGGCGTCGTAGTTGGTGTACCGGAAGATGGCGGTCGCCCCGTTCACCCCCCACACCGTGGTCCTGGACCCTGCCGAGATCACACTGAGGCCGCCCACGACCTTCACCCAATCCGCCATGCCGATCACATCCTTTCTAGAACTGCTTTGTAACTCACTTGTCCTGACCCCGAATAGGTCGGTAAAGAGGGTTTTCGACTCCTATCTCCTTGCGGGCCGGAGCGACCCGGCGAAATACCGAGATCGCATGTCCACCAAACGAAATCGTCAGGAACCTCCGTCGGCGTGGAGCCGAGATCGCGCCCGGGCGGTCGATCGGTGCGCACAGGTGGGGCAGCATCCCTCCGATGCCGAGGCACTGGCTCGGTCCTTCGACCGTCATGCAAACCATCTGTGCCGCAGTGCGCTGGCGCTGCTGACGGCGAAGACGTCGATGCGGTCCTTTGCCCCCATGACACCGCGGCGGGTGCGGCGGTCAGTACACCGCCGAGGTCCCTCCAGCCCTGCCAGCCGTTCTCGTACCACTTGTGCTGCAACGTGTGCTGTTGACGCCTCGCGTGAACACATCCGGGCGGCCGGATGTCCACGACGCCGCAGCGGGTGCGCTCGTCAAGGTGCCGCCCAAACCTTCCCATCCAGCCAAGTCATCTCATTGCCTCCCCGGTCGAACAGTGACGAGTGGATCGTGTTACCTGTTTGCCGCGTGGACTGCCGTGACTTCCCGGTGCTCCGGGCTTGCCGACCTAGAACGGTTCGATCTGCCGTACCGAAATATGAAGATGTGAGCCATGATCAGCCCCACTGGATGTGAAAGACGTTCTCTACCAAGGGAAGTACGGCTACACATCAACATGGTCGCACGACCTACTCACCGCCCGGGCCGATTTCGGCGTCATTCGCACCGTGGTCCGATCGCGTGCCCGCCGCCCGCGGTCGTGCCGCTGAACGAGGTCCCGCCGGCGTCGATCCGTCGGTGGTGCTGGTCAGTTCCAATTCGACGACCTGCCAGCCGAATTGGCCGCTCGAGCTGGCGTAGGCCTGCCTCGACGGCGACGAGTGGCGAGCGCACGCGATCGCTGGTGGCCTCGGCGAGTACGCCGCGGTGCACGCGTATCCGGCGACCAAGGCTGCGCTGGCCTACTACGCGCGGACCCGGTCGGCGCAGTACATCGCGCAGGGGGTGCGGCTCAATGCGATCACGCCAGGTCTGATCGATACGCCCATGACCCGGGAAGGCCGCAAGGATCCGCTGCTCGGTGCAGGCATGGAGCAGTTCCTGGCGACCATCCCGGCCGGGCGTGGGGGCCGGCCAGAGGAGGTCGCGTCGGTGGTGAGGTATCTGCTGGGCCCGGAGTCGAGCTATTTCGTCGGTTCGGTGGTCTTCGTCGACGGCGGCACCGACGCGGCGTTCCGCGGCTGGGACTGGCCGCAGGTATGGCAGCTGGGATAGCTCGCAGTCCAGACAGTTGAACTCGCCGGCTGATCGATTCGGTGTCCTGCTCGGCCTACGTCCGATCCTCGGCGGCGACGCCAAGGCCGAGAAGGCCGAGCTGGATCGATTCTCGACACTCACCCGACAGCTGGCGGTACCGCAGCAGTGGGTGGCAAACTCTGCGGCTCGATATCTTCTGGGCTTGTGCTCGATATCGTTGCCTCGGTCGAAGACACCGTGCTGGATCCCGGGCGCCGCGATCAGTGAGGTGGCAGTTGGTCGGTGAACACGACGAGGCCATACCTGTCGAACAGGTCCTGGTGTGCTGCGTCGTCGCGGACGTGACCGGCGCCGATCGAAAGGAAGTAGCCCTCGACGTTGCCCGGGGTGTTGGTGATGATCAGTTCGCTGGAATCGGTGAGGGTCTTGAAGGTGTGCGGTACGAAGCGCGGACCGAACACGTAGGCGCCGGCCTCGACATCGATCGTGTCGCAGGTGTCGATGGTGCGGCCGCCGAACCAGAACCGCACGGCACCGGAGAGCACGATCCAGGCTTCGTCCTCGCGAGTGTGCACGTGCAACGGCGGTGAGGCCTCCGGGTGGACGTGTACACGCATCGCGGTGTGCGCTCCGCGTGTCTCGGCGTCGCCGACCACCTGCTCGTTGGTCTCGGTGTAGTAGTCGCTGAGTGTGCCGGTGCCGCGATCGCGCGCGATCACCGATCCCAGCTCTCGCCATGTGCGCTCGGCGAGAACCTGTGCCGCGTCGAGCGCGTACCGGTCGACGTCGGGGCCTGCGCTGCTTTCCCGTGCCGCCTCGGTCGCCCCGGCGTCTTCGGTGAGGATCCACGCGACATGGGTCCCCGCGTCGCGGTCGCGGATCGCGAACTCCCGTCCGGGGTGTGAGGCGGTCACTTCCCACTGCGAGGTGGTCACTCTGTCGCTGCCGTCGACGAGCACGTACTGGGTGACGCGGTCGCCCGTCTGCGCAGGCCTGCCGGTCAATAGGCGCCCGGCCCGGGTGTGTTCGACGCCGATGCACGCCGGGTTCATTTCGATCCAGTTGGCGGGGGTCGAGATCATGGTGTGGAAGAACTCTGGGGATGCCTCGATGCGCACTGCTGTCGTTTCCTTTCGTTTCCTTCCTCCGGCCCGGCTCGGGCCGGGCCCGTGTCGGGTTGTGCGGTCAGCGGCGGGTGTTGATGCGTTCGCGCTCGAGAAGGGGGCTGATGTGGCGGTGCAGGCCGCGCACGCTTTCGGCGCTGGCCTCGGCGATGAGGGCGATCTGCGCAGGGGAATAGGGGGCATCGGGGCGGTAGAGGGTGTTGCGGGTGAATGTCGTGGTGCCCTGCCCGTCCTCGGTGAGCAGGTACTGCAGACCCGCGCCGAGCTCGTGGTCGATGATCAGGGAGGACTTGCCGTATTCCTGGTCGACGACGTGCCAGTAGAGGTGGTGTTCGCTGCCGTCTTCGAGAAGGCCGGCTTCGTAGATGACGTCACCGACGCGGTACGGACGCTCGGTGACGCCGCCGACGCCGCGGTTGGCGACGTGCCACTCGGGCCAGAAGCGGGCCTGGGTGACCAGGTCGAACACCGCGCCGGCGGGGGCGTTGAAGGTGACAGTGTTGCTGTCACCGATGATCCAGTCGTTGAACTCGGTACCCATGATTGACCTTCCTTTGAAATATGTGCTCTCAAAATGAGAGTACCATCGATGTGAGAGTAGACATGGGGACGGGCGAGCTTCATTCCGCGGAAGGAGTACGGGTGTGATGGACGACATGCGGGCGGGGCGCCGTGTGCAGGCACGTGAGGTGCTCGAGCGGGCGAGCACGGTGCGGGCGGCCTTCCAGACGATCGCCGACACATGGTCGCTGTTGATCCTGCTCGCCCTGCAGGACGGCACCCTGCGCTACAACGAGCTCAAACGCGCGGTGGGTGGGGTCAGCGAGCGCAGGCTCTCGCAGACGCTCAAACTGCTCGAACGCGACGGGGTGGTCGACCGCAACCTCGTGCGCGCCGTTCCCTCCCACGTCGAATACAGCCTGACCCCGATCGGCGAAGAGGTCGTCGACTCCCTCGGCGCGCTGGTATCCACCATCCTGAAACACTCGCCCGATGTGGCACTCGCGCGGCGACGCTACGACGAGCAACACACGCAATCCCAATAGGACTCGGCCCAGGAAAGATGAAATGCTCTGAAGCGACGTCAGAAGCGTGATTGCACAGCGTATCCGCTCTATGCCGCATACCGCGCTGACCGAACCGGCCAGCGCGGTCCGCTGGAAGATCAGCTGGCTGAGGCTATCCGGCGCGGATGGACGTGGCATTGCCGATTGCGGGATGTTCGAGAGCAATTCGGTGTGTCGGCGCGTTACGTCCGTCACTATTGAGCAGGCACGGAAGCACTCAACCTGACGGGCGGGGACGGTCATGGCGCACACACAGGAGCAGATTCTCGAAGGGCTGGCTGAGATCGTCAACGAGGTAGCAGGAATCCCGGTCGAGGAAGTTCAACTCGACAAGTCCTTCACCGATGACCTGGACGTCGATGCGCTCTCGATGGTTGAAGTAGTTGTCGCGGTGGAGGAACGCTTCGACGTGAAGATTCCCGACGAGGACGTGAAGAACCTCAAGACCGTGGGCGATGCGGCCGGCTACATCCTCAAGCATCAGGCATAACCCTTGCGGGCAGTTCGATCTCCGATCTCGCTCGGCCCGATGATGTTCGGCGACGCACGCTCATGCCGCATACCGCGCTGACCGAACCGGCCAGCATGGGCCTGCGGAAGATCAACTCGTCGAGGTCGTCTCAGGCCGCGGCCGAGCGCCAGCGACGCACCATAAGCCGATGACCCGACATTCCGAGACTTGCAGCCTGAGTCCCCTCAGCCTTTTGCCCACGCCCACGCCGTCAATCGCCAGTCGGTGCCGACCTTACGAAGTGCCACGATGAAGACGGCGCCGGTCTGCGTGACCCGCCTACCCCGAAGGTTGTACGAGAAGGTCACCGGAACAACGACATACCCGTAGTCGACGGTGACATCGACATGCCGTGGTTCACCGAGATCGATGTGATAGTCGGAAGCCCCGGTGCGCTCGGCTTCTACGAGCGCATCCCGCCACCAGTCCTGCGCGGCTGTCGGCCCCTGCCACACATGCGGCGACATACCGTCGAGTATCTGCATAGGGTCAGCGCACAACGCCGCCATCGCCTTCTCGTCACCGTTGTTGAAGGCGTCGACGTACTGGCGCACCGTCGCCATCGGATCACTGGAGCCGGACACGGCAGATCTCCTCTCACTCGGTGCTTCGCCCATTGCTTTCCTGGCCGAACCTCCAGGTTATGTACCGGAACGCCTCACACCCTGCAGGCGCGGCGGCAAAGAGACTAACGACCGCCTACGATGCGTCGGCTCATACGCTGAGCTGAACGCACGCTATTGCCGCATACCGCGCTGACCAAACCGGCCGGCGAGCGCCGTCGGAAGATCAACTGGCCGTGCCGATCCGAGGCCTGCTGAACGTCCCGAGCGTTTGTGCGGATCCATCCCGATGATGACCTTCAACATCCCTCCCTTGTCCGGCAGAAACAACTGGTGTCCGTGAGGGAGGGCACCGCTAGTTCGAGCATGGGGCAGGCCCCTCTTCAGCCACTCCCTGCACGGCACCCGGTGGGAGGCAAGCCAATAGAGAGCCACACCAATCCAGACGGTGGGCAGCCGAATATAGGGAGCATCCCACCGGGCACCTGGATCAGATCCTGGCCGGGATCCGATCCTGGCACCAGTCTCTAACTAGCCGAATGTTGTGAACTCGTGGCACGAAAGAAGCGTACGAGCGGTAGTTCCGCTCGTACCAGTTTCAGATCCCGGCACCTCAGCTCAGTAGGTGGTCGAATCGCGGGGCGGCGCCGGGCGGGATCAGTTCGGCGATATCGGTTCGAAGGACGGCCATTTCAGTGTCGCGGGTCGCGCGGGCATGAGGGAGAACCGCCACCTGGCCCAGGGGCCCGCGCAGGAGGCGACTCCAGTAGTAGGCAGCGAAAGCGACCGGTACGCGCGTGAAGATCGTGCTCAGGGCGGGCGGGGTGATCGTGATGCCGCGGACTTCCAAGGCGTGGAAGCCGTCTCGGACGGCTCGCACCATCGTCCGCATAGCGATGTGGTCGGCGGTGAGGCTCTGCAACGAGTAATCGTCGCGGGCGAGGGCGGCGGACAGGGCCAGCACGAACACCGCGTGCGTGGCCAGCCAGGCATCCATGTCATCGGTGCGTTCGACCCGAAAACCCGCTTCGACGAGTGCCTGGACCAGCGGGTCCTCACGTCCACCGCAGAATTCCACCGTGGTCGGCTGCTGTTTGATCTGCAGGTAGTGCACCGTGCCGTCGGGCGTTATGTAGCCACCGACTCCCGGAAAAGCACCGATCACACGATCGGCGCCACAGCGCTCGCGCAGCGGGCCGAGGCCCAAGGGGTTGTTGAACATCGGTACGAGGACACCGGCGGGCACGGTGACGGCCACATCGATCGCCGCCACGCTCTGATCGCGGCGCACGGCGATCAGGATGAAATCGAAGAACTCCTCAGGCACCGCCTCGACCACGCGCACCCTCGCGCTGGTGCGGGTCGACCCTTCACACAGCGTGATGCCCTGCGAGGCCAGCTCGGCCGCTGTATCCCCACGGGCGAGCACCGTCACCGCGTGTCCGGCGTCGACCAGTCGGCAAGCATGGATTCTGCCGATGACACCGGCGCCGATCACCAGGACGCTGAGTGCGCGCATCCCTCATTGTGCGCCTGTGGCTGGGGCGTCCGTCCCGCCCGGAACAAGCTGTGCGCCGCCGAGTTCGAATAACAGTTCTACTGAGTTCGAATAACAGGTCTCCAGATATCAACGGGCCACGATCACCTCAGGCAGCGATTCGGTCCGCCGCCAGTGCACGCTCATGCCGATGATGTTCCATTGAGTTTTCGGGGGAGGGCCGCGCGCAGCCTGCTCGGCGGAATCGATCTGCGCGGTGGTGGTCAGTTCCGGTCGAGATCTCCGGGTTTGGGTGCGAGTGCCCAGTCGAGTGCGAGATCGGCGACTGCTTCCCATCCGTCCTCACCGCAGGTGTAGTGGCTGCGGCCGGGGAACAGTTTGTACGCCGTGATCGCTCGAGAGTGCTCGGGGTGAAGTTCGCGAAGCCGCCCTGGAAGAGGATGCGGCCCGATACGGGGACTGAGTAGCGGTCGTAGACGGCCTTGGAATCCTCATCGGTCAGATTGTTGGTGAAGGCATAGTGGAAATCCTTCTCCGTGATCGGCACGGCACGATTTTTGTTGGCTATGTGGACGATCGGGAAAGCAACATGACCCGTTCGCTCATGTTCTTTGCAGAAACGCTCGGTCAATCCGTTTTTATAAACGGCCCGCCAAGCCCTCGGCGCTGCCCCGTATTCGCGAGTGAAGGCTTGGGTGACCGTTGCTCGGAGGTGTATCCCACGGCGACGACGGTTGGCTCGCACTGCGTTCCACGGACTCGCACCGCCCAGGCTGGCTGGTGTTGATCCGCCCTGCGGGCGAAACACCCGAAGAGCGTGTGCTATTCGGCGGATTCGAGGCGCGCAACACGTCGAACTTCACGTGTGAACGTCCGCTCCTGCCGCAGACCGCGTCGACCGAACCGGCCATCGCGGGGCGCCGAGGCCCGGAACCTGGTGCGGTGCAGAACGTCCTCTTACTAGCCGATTTCAGGGCGCCTTGGCCCGGATGGGCGCTGCGCCGAGTCGGGTCGAAAGTGTGCACAACGCGGACACCACGCGCGGTGGTTCGTCACCAGCCGCGCTGTCGCCACTCCGCGAGGTGAGGGCGTTCCGCACCGAGAGTTGTGTCGTTGCCGTGCCCCGGATAGACCCAGGTTTCGTCGGGAAGTTGATCGAACAGTTTGGTCTCGACGTCGTCGATGAGGCTGGCGAACGCTCGGGGGTCGTTGTGGGTGTTGCCGACGCCCCCTGGGAAGAGGCAGTCACCGGTGAACACGTGCGGGTGCCCATGGGGATCGTCGTAGACGAGAGCGACACTGCCGGGAGTATGACCGACAAGGTGACGCGCGGTGAGTTCCACACGCCCGACCCTGATGACGTCACCGTCCTCGACAGGGACATCTGTCGACACGGGAATGCCTTCGGCGTCGTAGCGCCCGGCATAGGTACGGGCACCGGTGACATCGACGACCTCCGAGAGAGCACCCCAATGATCGGCATGCCGATGGGTGGTGACGACCGAAGCTATACCGGAGTCACCGATCAAGGTCAGCAGTGTCTTGGGCTCCGCGGCGGCATCGATCAGCAACTGTTCGTCTGTGGCGCGGCAACGTAGCAGATAAGCGTTGTTGTTCATGGGGCCGACGGCAACCTTTGAAATCACCAGGTCGGTCAGCTCGTGCACATCGGCGGGACCGCCGACCTCTACCACCCCGGAATACGTCATGGGAGCAGTGTAGGGCGAGCCCGGCAGCGGAAAGGGTACCGCAGCCTGACGCGCACCGATTTCAGGGCTTCCGCAGTGGTGTACACGATTTCGGCCGCACCGATGACTTTCCGGTGAATGCGTCGTCGATACCTGTGGATATACCGACAGACAGGAGCCCGGGATGACGAGACCGTTTCGAAGTGGCATGACGTTGGTGTGGGCGAACGGTGTGGATCTCGGTATAGAGAGCTTCGGCCGCGAGGACGATCCGCTGATCCTGCTGGTCGGCGGCCCAACGATGCTGTCGTGGCCCGACGCGGTGTGCGAGCGGCTCGCGTCGGGCGGGCGACGCGTGGTCCGCTACGACCTGCGCGACTCCGGCGCGTCGACGACCCTCGACCCGCAGAATCCGGGTTACGACCTGCGAGACCTCGCCACGGATGCGGCTGCGCTGGTCGAGGTCCTCGGTGCCGGGACCGCCCAGTTCGGTGGGGTCGGCGTCGGCGGGATGGTCGCTCAGGTCGCCGCGCTGGACCACCCGGAAGTGTGCTCCGCGCTGACCCTCGTCGGCACCCGGCCGGTAGCGCCAGGTCCGGCCGACGAGGACTTACCGGACCACGACCCCGCGGTCATGGCCGTGCTGTTCTCCCGCCCGCTGCCGGACTGGACCGACCGGGATGCCGTCGCGGCGTTCGCTGCCGAGGGAGCCGAGCCGAAGGGCGACGATCCGGAGGAGGCGCGAGCGACGGCGTCCCGCATCTGGGACCGGACGCCGTCGAGCGATCCCGCGGTGCACCAGGCGAACCAGCTCGCGATGGTGTTCTCCCGGATCGACTGCGCCCCGCGATGGCGGGAGCGGCTCGGCGAGCTCGGCATGCCCGCGCTTGTGGTGCACGGTCGCGCCGATCCGTTCTTCCCGGTCGGCAACGGCGAGGTCCTCGCCGCCGAGATCCCCGCGGCGCGACTGCTCGTCCTCGACGACATGGGCACCGCCCTGCGGACCGCCGCAGCCGACCAGGTCGCCGCCGCCATGCTCGCCCTCTGACCACTCGGCTGAACGTGCTGGGCTGCGAACGCTCAGCCACCCGACCGCACTCGAACTACACCCTTTCGCACCGACATGGCCTCGGCCTCCTGACATCTCAACCATCCGCGCATGCCGATCACAGGTTGTCGACAGGCCGCAGCGAAGACAGGCCCGTTAACGTGGGTACCCCAGAAGTGATGTGAACCAACGACTCTCAGACCACAGGAAGTAGGCTCACGACAATCGAAGGAAGGGACTGTCGGGTCAACGGTCGATTCCGGCAGTCCCATCCGTGGAGTGCTGGGAACCGGCGTTCACACAGCCCGTGCCGATCAAACGCCCTTCGCACGACCCGGCACCAGCACCCGAACTGCGAAGCCAATCGGGTAGCCCGGGTGGGCATCAACGCTTCGGCGACAACCAGCCCGCGTCGATCAACTGCTGTGCCAGACCGTCTGCCTGGCGAATGCCGGCTTGGAACGCTTCCGGCCAGCTCGCGAGAACGTCCGGATCGGTCGCGAATGCGTTGAATACGTCGATCGTGGCCGCGTCGGGGCGGAACCGCACGACGGTATCGGTCACTATCGTCGCGAGTTCGGCCCGAACCTGTTCGGACGGGACCCTGTGCGCCAACGGCTCGACGACCAGAACGACGTCCGAGTCCGCGGCGAGGTCCGCGTTGGTGGGCGACCAGACCCCGCCATCAATGTAGTAGCGGTCTCCGACAACGACAGGCGGGAAGGCTCCCGGAAGGGAGCGGCTCGCGGCGACAGCGGTCGCCAGGGGCACACCGCTGCCGCTGTCCCACACCTGGCGCTGACCACTGGCCGCGTCCACGACGACGATCCGCAGCCTGCGATCCGGCCAGTCATTGCCGCCGACCAGCCACTCCATCGGTGCGATATGCGCCGGTTGCGCCGGCTCCTCGGCCATCGCCATTCGACCCACCTTGCGCCGGGCCGCATCACGATCCAACGTCCGGTCCGACAGCACCGAGAAAACGGCGGCAACCAGCTCGGGCTTGACCACCGACGGTGGTTCCGTGCTGCCGGGAGGACGTGGATCGTCGGCAAACGAGTCCAGATTTCGCCCCGCTATCAGCGCGGCCCCGACGACCGCGCCTGCGGACGTGCCGACAATCGAGTCGGCCGAACCCAAATCGATTCCACGGCGGCGCAATTCAGCGGCCAAACCCGCCATCCACGCCGTCCCGGGGACGCCGCCCCCACCCAGAACAACCGAACGCCGGACGGTCTCACCGGACATTCGATCGACAATGCGACTCTCCATGCCGCGATCCTAACGACAGTCACCATCGTCGCCGGTCATCACAATCGCCGGGCATCGACCGCCCCTGCGTCAACTCCCTTGCCCTCCAATACAGAAAGCGCAAAACCAATGAGACAACACCGAAAACCCGATCGGACGAGCCATGAGCCGCGCATGTCGAAATGAGCACGGATGCAAAGGAAGCCGGGAAACTCACAGCGTTGCCCGAACCGGTCAGAGCGGGATGGTCGGCACAGAGACCGGCTGCGGCGCAGGAACATCCGCTGGCCGATTCCAGTGCGTCCGTCTGGATGTTCGGTCTGTCATGGGTTAGCGTGTGGTCGATCGCGACTGGCGTCACGTGGGCCGACCACGAGGAAGCGCAGTATCGGAGCGTCGTACGCCTGGGTGCTCCCCATCTCGACACGAGAGACGGGGTATGGCAATGGGCTTGCGCTACGGCATGAATCCACATCAACGCGCGCGGGTATCGGCCGGCGGTGACCATGTTCGGGTGGTGCACGGCGCGGCGTCGATGATCAACTACCTCGATGCGCTCAATGCCTGGCAACTGGTCGCCGAGGCCAGTCGAGCCACGGGCAAGGTGGCTGCGGCGTCGTTCAAGCACGTCTCCCCGGCCGGTGCCGCACTCGCCGGAAACCTCGATGAAACCATGTGTCACAGTTGGGGATTGGGCGACAGCTCGGTCGGCCCGATCACGGCGGCCTATGTGCGGGCGCGCGACGCCGATCCGCGTTCATCCTATGGCGACATGATCGCGGTGTCCGAACCGGTTGATCACGAGCTCGCCGAACTGTTGGCCTCGGTCGTCTCCGATGGCATCATCGCACCGGGTTATGCCCCCGGAACCGTAGCGGCACTGGGCCGCAAGAAGGGCGGGCGATTCGTCGTATTCGAGATCGATCCCGCATTCCAGCCACCCCGGTCGGAGGTTCGAACTGTTTTCGGCGTCAGCTTTGAACAGGACCGCGACCACTTGCCGATCACCGAAGACCTGCTGGAGGTGACTGTCGGCGACCCGATCAGCGGCAACGCGACGATCGACGCACTGCTGGGCATGGTCACCGCCCGATACACCCAGTCCAATACCGTCGTTTACGTCCGCGACGGCATGAGTATCGGTGTCGGTGCGGGACAGCAGTCGCGAATCGACTGCACATTGCTCGCCGGAAGTAAGGCACGCACCTGGTGGACGCGGCGACACCCCGCCGTTCAACAGATGCCACTGCCTTCGACGATGTCGCGTCAGCAACGGTTGAATTGGCAGATATCCACCGCCGCAGGCACTCTCACTCCCGCGCAATCGCGTGAGCTCGTTTCGGGCCGCACCCGATCCGACAGCTTCCTGGAAGAGGCCGAACGGGCCAGCTGGGCCCATCAGCTCTCGGGCGTCTCACTCGTCTCCGACGGGTATCTCCCGTTCCGGGACAATATCGACGTTGCTGCCGAACACGGGGTTGAGCTCTGCATCGAGCCTGGCGGTGCCCTCCAGTCGAACGTCATCGCCGATGCCTGCCGCGAACACCGCATCACCCTCGCCCGCACCGGAGTTCGACTCTTTCACCACTGAGTCGCGGCGACTGCCGAGGCCCATCGATCGGATTTATCCGCTCATGGCAGCGGTGGGCAGCCGCAACCCCGCGCCGACCGAACCGGTCGGCGCGGAACCTCGGAAGAATTACGGGCGGGCGTCATCTCGGGCGGATGACCGACCGAGGGCAGTGCGCGGCAATGCCGATGATGCTCGTTCGCGCCTGCCGCATTTGAAAAGAGATGGCCGAAGCCGCTCGTCGATGTGTCCAGAGCTTCAGTTCACGGGCACGGTGTTGTGGTTGATGACGTCCTCGATCGGTCGGATGGCAGCAGTTTGGTTCGAGGGTTCGGCGCCGTCGAGGATGGTGTCGAGGATGGGGGCGCGGTCGAGGGTGGCGGGGAGGCGGTGGGATTCGCGGGCGCTGACGATGACCGCGTGCAGCAAGGTTGCGTAGACGCGGGAGCGAGGGACGGTCAGGCGCCAGCCGTGGCGTTCACGGTCGCGCAGACGGGTTTCGATGGTGTCGAGGACGTCCTGGATAACCTGGATCTCGATCAGGTCTGGATCATCGCAGGGCATGGCGACCACCGAAAAGCAGTGTGCTGTAGCCGAATACCGCGGCTCGTAGCAGGGTGAACAGGGATCTGTGTGGGGTCGGCGGTGTTCGCGCCGCACGGGGATCGAGGACCATGCGCCCGGATGCGACCAGGGCGGTGCGCGCTTGTCCTCGCACCAGGCAGGTGTCGACTCCGCATTCGAGATGCAGTTGCATCGCGATATGCGCTTGTGCGGCGGTCAGTTTGCCGGGATCGGAGTAGCACGACCACAGCCCGCGGACCGAATAGCCGACCGTAGCGGGCTCGTTCGATGGAGGTTCGGTGTCGGCGGCTTGTCGCTTCTCTCGTTCGATACGGTCGATGATCGCTTGCACAGACCACGGGTTGTTGATGGACATCGTCACCTACCTATGTGCCGTCGCTATAGTCCCAGCAGACCACCGTCGACCACTTATGACATTGTCATTCAGGGATTCTCGGGAAACGACGGCAAAGTCCCAGCACCGGTGTCACTCTGGGATTGGAGCAGTGCCACTCTGACAGAGTCGAGGAGTTAGCGATGCCCGAGGAGAATCCGCGCGCTTCGCTGCCACGTCGGCAGCTCGGGCGATACATACGTCGTCAGCGCGAGGAGAACACGGTACTCACGCAGGCCGAGGTTGCGGCTGCGATGCAATGGAGCCACAGTAAGTACTCCCGGTTGGAACGGGGTGAGCCCGGCAGGATTCTCGATCGAGACCTTCGTGAGCTCGGCAAGATCCTCGAGATCGCGGACGAGAAGACCGACGCCATGATCGAACTCGCCCGGCAGGTTGCCGAAAAGACCTGGTACAACAGCTTCAATGACCTCATCCGGGCGAACTTCGATGTCTACATGCGGATGGAAACCGAAGCTGGTGCGATGGAGATCTACCGTCCCGATCTCGTCCCTGGACTGTTCCAGACCTCCGACTACGCCCGATCGCTGAACAGGATCTACTTCCCGAAAGACTCTGAGGAAGAACAGGATCGGCGGATCGAACTGAAGCTCAAACGTCAGACGATCATCACCCGCAAGAGGGCGCCCGTCACTGTCGATCTGGTGCTCCACGAGTCGGCCCTGTACACGACGGTCGGCAATGACGTGACCATGGCGGCGCAGTTGCGGCATCTTGCCGACCTGGGCACCCGCTCGAACATCAGCGTTCGTGTTCTGCCGTTCCGGTCCGGGTTTCCGCTCGGGATGTCGGTTGGACCGTTCGTCACGCTCGATTTCAAGCCAGATGCGAAGGGCGTCGCTGAACCGACAGTCATCTACGTCGAGAGCTACACCGGCGATATGTACCTTGAAGGACAGGCCGACGTCGGCAAGTACCGCCGGGCGTTCGCAACGATTCAGCACGCCGCACTGGACGCCGTAACCAGCCGGAACCTGCTGCGGCAGGTCGCAAGAAGGGACATAGGACAGTGAACGATCGCCACCGTTCCGGGGGAGTGTGGTTCAAGAGCACCTACAGTGCTGGAAACTCGGAATGCGTTGAGGTCGCGTTCCTCGACGGGGGCATGGTCGGGATTCGTGACTCGAAGAACTCGACCGGCCCAGCGCTCGTCTTTGCCCCCGGCGAGTGGGACGCTTTCACCGCCGGTGTGGTGGACGGGGACTTCAACCCCGCGGTCTGATCTGGGCTTGGCCGTAGTAGCGGATTGATATGGCCCGCGCGGGAAACCTCGCGCGGGCCAGGGTCGTTCATGAATGATTAACACTGCCTGTGGTTGGCTCGATAGCCACACGACGGTGACCGCGCGCGCCGGCGACCCTGTGCCATACTCGGCCGGGGTCGGGCGCAGCGCCCGAGGGAGGAAAGAGAACTCAATGGGCCTGTTCGACATGATCCGCGGCGAATTCGTCGACGTCATCGAATGGTTGGATGACACTCGTACCACACTGGCGTGGCGGTTTCCCCGCTACGAGAACGAGATCAAGAACGGCGCGGAACTGATCGTCCGGGAGGGACAGCAGGCGGTCTTCGTCTACCGCGGGCAGCTGGCCGACAAGTTCGGTCCCGGCCACTACCAGCTGACCACCGAGAACATGCCGATCATGTCCACCCTGCAGGCCTGGCGGCACGGCTTCAACTCGCCGTTCCGGTCCGAGGTGTACTACGTGAACACCCGCGCCGTCACCGACATGCGCTGGGGCACACCGCAACCGGTCACCGTGCGCGACCCCGACTTCCGCATGGTGCAGATCCGCGCCAACGGCACCGCGAACGTCCGTGTCACCGACATCGAGGTGTTCCTGCGCCAGATGATCGGCACCAATGCCGAGGTCGACGCCGACGTGCTCAGCGAGCAGCTGCGCGCCAATGTCGCCCTGGCCTTCTCCGACATGGTGCTGGCCAGCGGCCTGGGCGCCATCGATCTGCAGGGCCGCCAGGTCGAACTGTCCGACAAGCTGCGCGAATTCGTCGGCCAGCGCCTGTCCGGCTTCGGTATCGGGGTCGAGGGCGTCACCATGACGATCTCCCTGCCGGAGGAAATCCAGCAGGCCATGACCCGCGGCGTGGCGCGCGGCGTCGAAGCCGGCGGCTTCATGAACAATGTCGACCTCAACCGCTACCAGCAGATGCAGGCCGCCGACGCCATGCTCGCCGCCGCCCAGAACCCCGGCGGCGGAATGGGAGCCGCCATGCAGGCCGGTATGGGCGTGGTCCTCGGCGGCCAGATGGCCGGCGCCATGCAGGGCAGCATCGCCCAGCCCCAGCAACCCGGCTACGCCCAGCCCCAGCAGGGCGGTTACGCCCAGCCCGCCGCCCCCCAGCAGGCGGCCCCGCCGCCGCTCCCCGGCCAGCAGCAGTTCCACTTCGACAACGCCGGCCAGGCCGCGGGCCCCTTCCCCATCGAGCAACTACGCCAATACGTCTCGTCCGGTCAGCTGACCCGCGACACCAACGTCTGGACCGAGGGCATGCCGGGCTGGCAACCAGCCAACTCCGTCCCCGCCCTCCAGCCCCTATTCGCCACGCCGCCCCCGCTCCCGGGCACCCCGCCGCCCCTGCCCCCGCAGTAGCGGCACGTCGGCCGATGGCATCGCCCGCCCGGGCGGTGTCCTTGGCCCGGTTCGCGCGGCGCGCCGAGACGAGTGCCCGATGGTGGGAACCCAGCTCCCGCAGCTCATTCCGCTGCCCCGGGCTCCGGTGCCCACGACAGCCCATCGGTCGCAGCCGCCGCGTCGCGGCCGTCGTCGCCCGGCTACCGCCTATCCGCCCGCTGCACACCCGGAAGGCATCTCCGTCCGGGCTGCCCCGCACCCATGCTCGAGCCCCGGGTGCGTCCCCAAAGTCCTTCCACCCCATGGCGCGACCCGAGTCCGCCGCACCGAGTGAGCCCACATGAACGATAACCAGCAGCCCCCACGCCCGTCCGGCCCGCCGCCACTCCCGGCCAGGGACCCGGCCGCCCCGCACCCGGCCGACCCCCAGCCATGGACACCGCCGCGACCGGCCCACGACCAGGGCCAAGGCGGCCTCCCTCCCGCGCAACCGCCGCTCCCCGGTGGTCCCGGCGCAGGATCGCCTGTGCCGCCACAATTTCCGCCTGTCGGCGGCGGACAGGGCGGAGTCCCGCCCATGCCGCGGGCCGCCCCGCCACAGAACTTCGGCCCGCCGCCGGCCGCTGCTGCCGGGCCGGGAGCCGTTGCGCCGCCGCCGCTTCCGCGCCCAGGGACTCCTCCGCCGTTGCCGGGGACCGCGGCGCCCGCGCCGGCTGGGCCGCCGCCGCTGCCTGGTGGCGCGGGCGGCCGGCGGGTGGCAGCGCCGTCCGCGCCGCCGCCGCTTCCGGGCGCCGGAGTAACGGCGGGGCCGCCCCCGCTGCCGGGTGGGTACGGTCCGGGGCAGCCGCTGCCGGCGCCCGCGGGTGCTATGCCGCCGCAGGTGATCGTCGCGCCGGTGATCGTGCCGGGCGCCGGGGCTGTGGCGCCGGTCGAGGCGGAAAGTCATGGGGCGCAGCCGGGGTCGATGGCGCCGGATCGGGCGATGTTGCATCAGACGGAGTTGACTCGGACGTATCCGTGTTCTTCGTGTGGGGCGCAGTTGGTGTTCGATCCGGTGGGGCAGGATCTGTTGTGTCCCAGTTGCGGGAACCGGTCTCCGGTGACGGCGCCGGTTGTGGCGGTTCAGGCTCGGGAGTTGGGGCCTGCGATTGCGGCGTTGCGGGAGTTGCAGGCGCATGCGGCGGGGCCGCAGGTGACGGGGGAGTGGGAGGTGAAGTGCCAGAACTGTGGTGGGACAACCGGGTTCAACGGGAGTCTCACCGCTACTCGGTGTCCGTACTGCGCCACGCCCATTCAGCGGGATGATGTGCACAATGCGCCGGCCCGGCTCCCGGTGGACGGTGTGGTGCCGTTCCTGGTGGGGGAGAAGCAGGCTCGGGAGCTGGTCGAGAAGTGGGTGTCGGGGCGGTGGTTCGCGCCCTCGAACTTCCGGAAGTACCGTCGGATCGGGGCGTTCTCCAGCCTGTATACCGCGTATTTCACCTATGACGCCGATACCCAGAGCTGGTATCAGGGTGAGCGCGGCGACGACTATAAGGTGCGGGTCGGGACGGATTCGGACGGCGATCCGATCTATGAGACCCGGACCCGGTGGTATCCGGTGGCCGGTGAGGTCGCCAATGAATTCGCGGATCTGCCGGTGCTGGCCAACGACAATATGAACCGCAACCGGATTCGGGCGCTGGAGCCGTGGCCGGTGGAGCAGGCGCGCGCCTATTCACCGGAATTCGTGGCCGGGCACCTGTGCCGCACCTACGACAATGATGCGGAGCAATCGTTCCCGGAAGCGCAGCAGCGGATGGAGTCGGCGATCGAATCCACCGTGCGCGGCGATATCGGCGGCGACCATCAGCGCATCCACCAGCTGAACACGAACTGGAACTGGCTGGCGTACAAGCATCTGCTGCTGCCGATCTGGCTGCTGACGGTCGTCTACATGGACAAGACCTACCAGGTGTACATCAACGGCCTCACCGGCCAGGTGTCCGGCGACCGCCCGTGGAGCAAGGTCAAGATCATCGCCGCGATCTTGGCGGCGCTCGCGATCATCGTCACGGTGATCCTGGTGTACGGCAAGGTGCACGGCCATCACACCCCGGCGCATCCGACCGGACCGAGCCACTCGACCGTCGCCCCGCCGCACCCCACCACCCATCGCTGACCGACCGACGAAAGTGAGCCGACCATGCTGATTGCCGTGCTGATTGTGCTGGTCCTGATCGCGGCCGCCGTGGGCGCTGTGATGCTGGTGTCCTCCCGCCAGAAGACCGCGATCGCGGCAGCCAATCAGGTCGTCCCCGGCGCCCCCACCCGCGCCCCCGCCTCCTGGGCGGGCTCGCACGACCCGGAGCCACGCCTGCACCGCCGCCTGCGCGACGCCATGACGGCCCTGCACACCGCCGATGCTCTCGACGACGGCGCCACCATCGTGCTGCGCGCCGAACTCGAGCAGGCCGCCCTGGCCTGGGACGACCGCCTGGTCGCCATGGCCGCCCTGCCCGCCGCCGCCCGCGGCGACCAGCTGTCGACCGCGACCACGGCGGTGGAATCCATCGAAGCGGCGGTGGCGCAGTATGTTTCGGCCGCCACCCAGCGCACAGCCGCCGACGTGAACGCGGGCTTGACCGCGGCCCGGGCGCAGCTCGAGATCCAGGCCGAGATCCGGAAGTCGCTCGAGGCGGGCTGAGCGGGGGAACCGCTGCGGCCCCCGCGGTGATCGCGCAGACTGTGGGGGCAGAGGTCGTGTCGACAATCGGAGGGGACCATGGCCGCACCGGTGAAGACGCCAGGAAACTCGCCATCCACTCGATCGCGCTGATGGCCGGCGGTGAGCTCGCCGATTTCGAGGCGATCATCCACCCGGAGGCGACCAACCGTGAGGGCTCGGCCGAGCCACCGGCGGCGCGCGGCACCGGCCCGGCCGCCTACTACGCGTCCGCCGAGTGGCTTCGCTCCGCCTACACCGATCTGCGCTGGGACATCCACGAGGTGGTCGTCGATGGCGACCTGGTGGCCCTGCACACCACGATGCACGGCCGCCAGATCGGGACGTTCATCGTCTACGGTCCCGACGCCCAACCGGTGCAGGCCATGCCGTCGCTCGGCAAGACGTTCGCCGTCACCCAGTCGCACTGGATCCGCATCGCCGACGGCAAGATCATCGAACACTGGGCCAGCCGCGACAATCTCGGCCAGGCCACCCAACTCGGCTGGATCCCACCGACTCCCGGTGTAGCCGCGCGCTGGCCGCGGCCCGCAAGGCGGCACAGCGACACTGAGCGAGGAATTCACCCGGTCGGCGAATCCAGTTCCGCCAGTGAGTGAATGACCGTGATCCCGTCGTCCGGGGCGACCGCCGGCCCGCTGCGGACCAGCCAAAAGGCTTGCAGTCCGGCATTTCTGGCGCCCAGCGCGTCCCAATCGTATCGATCGCCGACATACGCCACCTGCTCCGGCGGCAGCCCGAGCATCTCGCATCCCGCGCGGAAGATCGCCGGATCGGGCTTGGCCGCACCGAATTCGTCCGAGCACAGGATGGCGTCCCCGAAGTGGTGCAGCAGCCCGACCGTGCGCAGCTTCCCGGTCTGGTATGGCTGGGAGGCGTTCGACACCACGCCGAGCGCCCTCCGCCCATCGAACCGCTGCAGTACCGGCGCGGCATCGGGGAACGCCGCCCACGCGGAATCCCGGTGTGCCGCATAGCGCGCGAACCACGCGACCGGATCATCGGCCATCACGCCCAGGTGCGCGAGAAATCGCTCGGTCCGCACCCGCTGCTGTCCCCTGAAGGTCAGTTCACCGGTCAGGAACCGCAGGTACTCTTCCTCCTCGATCGCCCGCCACAGCGCCAACGTCGCCTCCGGTGACTCGACGCGATCCAAGAGCTGTTCGGCCGCGAGGTGTCGGAGGAATCCGATCCGCACCGTCGCGGAATAGTCGATGAGCGTGTCATCGACGTCGAACAAGACCCCGCGAATACTCATGTGCGCGTACCGATCACCACGGTCGCCCCCATTTCCTCGCACTCCGCGATCCGCGCCGCCAGCCCGTACTCCCGCATGATCCCGGCGGCGACCGGAGCCTGCTCCTCGCTCTCCTCCACGAGCAGATGCCCACCGGCACAAAGCCATTCGCCGGCTACGGCGGCGATTCGCCGCAGCACGTCCAACCCGTCCACGCCGCCGTCGAGCGCCCGCCGAGGCTCGTGATCGCGGGCCTCGGGCGGCATCCACGCAATGTCACGCGACGGCACATAAGGCGTATTCGCCAGCAGAATGTCCACGCGGCCGCGCAGATCCGCCGGCACGGCATCGAACAGATCGCCCTCCACGACCCGCGCCCCCACCACGCCGAGATTCTCCCGCGCGCAAGCCACCGCCGCCGGTTCGATATCCGTCGCGGTCAATTCGACCCGAGTACCCTCATCCGCCATTTCTTTCGCGAATGCCAAGCCCAGAGCCCCGCAGCCGCAACATATATCGAGCACGACCAGCGTAGAGTCCGCATGAGCGACGGCGGTCTCGGCCAGGCCCGCCAAGGCTCGTGGCCGGACGGGCTGATGCGCATCCGCACCGGCAGCAGCAGCGACGGTGGTGCTGGCAGCAGTGGCGATGCTGTCGTGCGCGATATCAGCGGACTCGGGCGGCCGGATCATGCTACGACCCAGGGCGATGGCCTGTTCGACCAGAAAGCTCGTGCGCTGACGTGGGACGAAGACGCCCGGCGCGACCGCCACCCGAAGGCCGCGAAACTCCGCCCACCCCAGCAGATGTTCCAGCGGGAACCCGGCAATGCGCTGCGTGACAAGCGATTCCAGGTGGCGGGTGTCGGTGGCCGCATCGAGCAGTAGCGCGGCCTCGTCCTCCGCGAACACACACCCGGCCGCGCGGAGCCGCACGACCAGCGTTTCGGTGGCGGAAGGAGTCACCGCGTCATTGTGCACGCCCGGACTGCCGCCCGGTTCGAGCGGGGGTCCGGGCGCGGGGGATCAGCGTTCGGCGGGGAGCCGCAGGGTGCGGATGGTGTCGAGGTAGATGCCGCGCTGGCCGCTGCGCGCGGGCGGCGGCAGCTGCGAGACGAACTGCTCGAGGGAGGTGGTCGCGCCGATGACCGGGATCCCGGCGACGATGAAGTCGGCCACCGCGCGGCGAATGTGGTTGGGGGAGGTCACCACAATGACGCTGGTCGCGCCCGCGTCCTCGAGCATCTGCGCGCCGAAGAGCGCGTTCTGCACGGTCGATTCGGCGCGATGGTCGGCCAGGATGCGGCTGGCTGGAATGCCGTGCCCGATCAGCCAGCCCTGCATGGCCGCCGCCTCGGTGATCCCGTTCTGCGGATTGCCGCCGGTCACCAGGATGGGCGACATGGGTGAGGCAATCGCCTGCAGCCAGGCCGCCTGCATCCGGTTCACCAGCTCGGGCCGCATGGACCCGTCGGGGAGCAGGCCGTAGCCGAGCACCGCGATGCCGGTCTGCGGTCCCGCGATGGCCGGAATCGGATTGGGCAGCGTGCCCACTGCGGCGCCGATGGCCCGGAACAGATTCCGGGTGCCGTCCGCGAGCCGGCCGTCGACGCCGTTGAGGCGGTTCAGCGCCAACTCGCGGGTGATGATGTCGCCGGTGTAGTCCGACCAGATCGCCTGCAGCGCCAGCGCCTGCGCGTCATTCGGTGATTCACTGAGCAATTGGCGCAGGTCGGCCAGCCCGGCCGCCTCGTTGCCGGCGGCGAAATTATCCTGCGCGGAGTTGTACAGCGCCGCGGGGTCCGCGTGCGCCGCGCCGCTGCCGAGGATGGTGAGGGCGGCGACCGCCCCCGCGAGCAGGGTGGAAAGACGCTTGGCGATCTGCACTGCTGTCGACCTTTCGGGGCTGTCACGCATTGCGGTTGCCTGCTATCCATGGAATTAGCTGGCTATTGTCTGTATGCCGAATGGGGACACGATACGACTGACCACCTCGGTTGTCGTGTATTTGCCGGACTGATTTCGGGGTTTTGTGCGAAGTCATGGTGGGAGTGCGCGCGGAGCGTGCCGCAGTACCTACCGGCCCCGGAACACATCGCCCGCCCGGCCGCCGGTGTGCGCGAGGATGGCGCGAGCGGGGCTCGGGATAAGCTGTGCATCCGTGGATACGACTTCGCTCATCGGCAAGGAACTCGCCGCCGCCATCAACGCCGACACCAAGCAGCGCGCCGCCGCCCTCACCGAGCAGGGCGCCGCCCCCCGCCTGGCCCTCGTGATCCCGAACGACGACCCGGCCAGCGCCTGGTACGTGAAGTCCCTCAACCGTGCCGCCGAGCGCAATGGAATCGCTTGCGAGAACGTCGATCTCGGTGTCGACGCCACCGCCGAGGAGATTCGCGCCAAGCTCACCGAGCTGTCGCAGGACCCGTCGGTGGACGCCATCATGCTGCAGACCCCGCTGCCCGAGGGCGTCGGCCTCGACGACGTCAGCTCCGCTATCGCCGCCGAGAAGGATGTGGACGGCGTCAGCCCGCTGTCACTGGGCCTGCTCGCCGCGGGCCGACCGCGGAGCGGCGGAGCGGGCGGCTTCCCGCCCGCCACCTCCGAGGCGGTCGTGGAACTGGCCAAGTTCCACGAGATCCCGCTCGCCGGTCGGCATGTCGCGGTCGTCGGCCGCTCGAATGTGGTCGGCAAGCCCCTGCTTCAGCTGCTGCTCGCCGAGAACGCGACCGTCACCATCGCCCACTCCCGCACGACCGACCTGCCCGCGGTGACCTCGGCCGCCGACGTCGTCGTCGCCGCGGTCGGCCGCGCGGGCCTCATCACCGCCGACCACGTCCGCGAGGGCGCGGTCGTCATCGATGTCGGCACGAACGAGGACGAGAACGGCAACATCACCGGCGACGTGAACGCGGCCTCGGTCACCGGCAAGGCCGCCGCCCTGAGCCCCGTCCCCGGCGGCGTCGGCCCGGTCACCACCGCACTCCTCATGCGCCACGTGGTCCAGGCCGCCGAGAACGGACGCTGACAACAGAGAATCAGGGAGCTCTCAGCGCGGGGAATCGGCGGATTCCCGGCTGAGAGCTCCCTGATCTTGTGCTGACCGGTGCTCTCGGACTCACCAGTGGGTGGTGACGGGGTCGCCGACGGAGACGTTGTCGTAGTACCACTCGGCGTCGGCGGGGGCGAGGTTGATGCAACCGTGGCTGACGTTCGAGTTGCCCTGGGAATCCACGGACCAGGGTGCGGAGTGGACGTAGACGCCACCCCAGGTCAGGCGCTCGGCGAACTCGCCGGTGATCAGGTAGCCCTCCGGATCGCTCAGCGGGATGCCGATGGTCCGGGAGTCGAAGGTGACCGAGCGCTCACGGGACAGCACCGGGAAGGTTCCGACCGGAGTTTCGCGCCCCGGCTTGCCCATCGAGGCGGGCATGGTGTGGGCGACGCCGTCCACCCAGACCGTGAACGTGTGCGCCGACATGTCGGCGTCGGCGCTGGTACCGCCATTGGTCTGGAACTTGATGTGCTCGCGCCCGGCGAGGACCGTGATCGGCGAGCTGGTGGGCAGGAAGTTCGCCGGTTGCCACATCAGCTGCCGGTCGTCGATCCAGGTGAAGTGGCCGGCGAGGGAGTCCTGCGCGCGGACGTCGACGGTGCGTTCGGCGGCGGCGCGATCGGTGACCGCGGCGGCGAACTGGACGGTTACGGGGGCCGCGATGCCCACCACCTGGCCTGAGGCCGGCGTAATGGCTTGGACGGCTGGGAGATTGGGCGTTACGTCGGCCGCACCCGCGGCTCCGGTTCCGAACGCGGCCGCCGCGGCGACGAAGCTTGCGACGAACAGAGAGCGAATCGCTTTCCGCATTCTTCCATCCCTTCGAGAGGGTGTGGGGCAGGGTTTCTCAGACTATGACTCGATCATCAGTCCCATCTGGAAATGTACCCGGTTCGTAACCTTTGTCACGGCGTGGGGGTTATGCGAAGTTCGTATCGCCAGGTAGAGGGGCGAAAAATGACAGTGCCCCGTTCCATAACGGAACGGGGCACAGTGCGGCCGATTCGCGACGGTCAGCGGGTGATGGCCGCGACCACGTCGTTGTGCAGGGCATCGGCGCGGGCGATGACCTCCTCGATCTGCTTCAGCACCGGTGCGAACTCGGCGGCGGCTGTACCGTCCAGCGATGTCACGTTGATGGCGATGTTCAGTTGTGAGCTGGCGGCCGCGGACCGGGCGCAGTCGGCCGCCGCGCCGATGTCGGTCACCACGTTCGGGTTGCCGATGGGCAGCAATTCCGTTGCCAGGGAGACGATTTCGTCTGCCTCGGCCACCACGGCCGTGGGCACCCGGGCGGCCTGCAGGAGCGCGGCGGTGATGGCTTCGCCGCGGGCGGCCTGCTCGGCATCGGACTCCTTGGGCAGCTTGTAGGCCGCGCCGACCGCGGTGAAGGCGGCGGCGTCGGCGTCGGCCAGGGCCAGGGAGCGCTCGCGGGCCACGTCCGCGGCCTCGATGATGCGGTCGATGACCGGGCGATTCTCGGCATCCTTGGCCCGGGTGGTGTAGCGCGCGACCATGGCGACCAGGGCCGCGCCCTGGGCCGCGTGCAGCGCCGCGACCGCGCCGCCGCCGGGGGCGGGCACCTTGGCGGCCAGTTCACCCAGGTACCCCCGCAGTGTCGAATCACCGAAGGTGGTGGTGTCCTGAGTCATGAGGGGTGGCCTCCCTTGGCAGTACGGGGAATTCGGGTGATTTCGCCGCCTACCGTACCGTTCGCGCGGCCGCGCGCGGCAACCCGCCCGCTGTCGGTGTGCCGACCGGTGGGTAAGGTCCCGGACATGCGTATCGGACTGTCGATCAATTACACCGACGGCTTCAAGGAGACCGCCGCCGAGGTCGCCGACCTCGAACGGGCGGGCCTCGACATCGTGTTCGTACCCGAGGCGTATTCGTTCGACGCGGTGAGCGCGCTCGGATACCTGGCCGCGAAGACCGACCGGGTGCAGCTGGCCTCGGGCATCCTGCAGCTCTACACCCGCACGCCCACGCTGACGGCCATGACCGCGGCGGGTCTGGACTACGTCTCCGACGGCCGCTTCATCCTGGGCCTGGGCGCCTCGGGCCCGCAGGTGATCGAGGGCTTCCACGGCGTGAACTACGACGCCCCCATCGGCCGCACCCGTGAGGTGCTCGAGATCTGCCGCAAGGTCTGGAAGCGCGAACGCCTTGAGCACAGCGGCAAGTACTACAACATCCCGCTGCCCGAGGGGCAGGGCACCGGCCTGGGCAAGCCGCTCAAGCTCATCAATCACCCTGTGCGCGAGAACATTCCGGTGCTGCTGGCCGCGCTGGGTCCCAAGAACGTGGAGTTGGCGGCCGAGATCGCCGAGGGCTGGCAGCCCATCTTCTTCCTCCCGGAGAAGGCCGACCTGGTGTGGGGCGACTCGCTGAAAGCCGGTCTGGCCAAGCGCGATCCGGCACGGGGTGACCTCGAGGTGTTCGCCGGTCCCGCGCTGGCCATCGGCGACAATGTGGACAGCTGGCGCGACGGGGTCAAGCCGCACCTGGCCCTCTACATCGGCGGCATGGGCGCCAAGGGCAAGAACTTCTACCACGCGCTGGCCACCAAGTACGGCTACGGCGCCGAGGCCGACCGGATCCAGGAGCTGTACCTGGCCGGCCGCAAGGAAGAGGCCGCCAAGGTGGTTCCGGACGATCTGGTCCGTGACATCAACCTGATCGGTTCGGCCGGATTCGTGAAGGAGCGAATCGCGGCCTTCCGCGAGGCCGGTGTCACCGTGCTGAACGTGGTCCCGATGGCCGGCACCCCGGCCGAGCGCGTGAAGCTGATCGAACAGCTGCGCGAGCTCCTCTGACCGAGCCGTGAACGCCGCGAAGCCGAGTCCGGAACGAACCGGACTCGGCTTCGTCGTTTACGGGCGGGCCTCAGCGGTTTGCGGGCAATGCCCTCAGCGCGGTTTGCGGGCAATGCCCTCAGCGCAGCGCGCTGAGCGCTTCGTCCAGGGTGGAGTGCAGCGAGAACACCTGGTCCAGGCTGGTCATCTTCAACTGGCGGCTGGTGGCGGGCCCGTCGGCCACCACCACGAGGCGGGTGCCCCCGGCGCGCTTGTGGACGCCCACCAGCACCGCCATGCCCGCCGAGGCCAGGAAGCTGACCGCGGACAGGTCGATCACCAGTGCGGCGGGTTTGCCCGCGAGGGCCGCGTCGATCGCGTTCTCGAGGGCGGGGGCGGTCGCCAGATCGACTTCACCGGTCACGGTGAGCACGGTGGCCTCAGCGTGCGGGGTGACCGAGGTGGTCATCGTTTCGGCGAAGGGATAGCCGTCTCCGGAAGTGTTGGTCACGTTTGTTAAATCTGCCATGATCCGTCCGTTCGTGCTGCATCGTCTACCACATCGGTACTGGTTCGGTAGCCGGCGTTGTAGCGAAAACCGCAGCTACCGCACTCTTTCGGAGTCCTCCGAAACCGCCCGCCGAATTTGTGCCGGCGGACCCAGATTCACATGCGCCCGCCCGCCGAAAATGAAACGGCCATCAGTCGCACCGACATCCGCACCCGGGTGCCCGGACCGGAATTGTCGATGTCGAGATCATCGGTGAGCGCACGCATCATGGCGATGCCGCGGCCCCGGTGACCGGGATCCGCGGGCAGCGGCCGCCACACACCGGTATCGGACACCACGATGGTGAGGGTGTCCACGCCACAGTCCGCGTTGAGCCGTACCCGGCCGGGCTCGCTGCCCAGGTACGCGTGCTCGATGCTGTTGCTGCAGGCCTCGTTCGCGGCCGCGACCAGGTCGACCGCCGTGTCGTGCGGCACCGCGGCGGCGGCGAGCCAGGACCGCAGCGCGCGCCGGATGCCGGACAGCTCACGGGCTTCGGCGGGCACGTCCAGGCGCAGCGGCCCGGGCGGCTGCCGGTAGACGACCATGGCCACGTCATCGTCGTAGCCGGCGGCGGGCCGCAGCCGCGACAGCACCGAATCGGCCACCTCGCGCGGCAATTGCCCGGCCACGCGCGACAATTCGTCGGCGAGTTCGACGAAGCGGTCGTCGATGTCGACCCCGCGCTGCTCGACCAGGCCGTCGGTGAACAGGACCAGGGTGGAGCCCGGCGCCATGGCCGTCGTGGCCTCCGGGCGGCGCGGAATATCGAAGGTGGCCAACGGGACTGCGCGACCGCCCTCCAGCAGCCGGCCGCGTTTGCCGGGCTCGGCCAGCACCGGGGGCATGTGCCCGGCATTGGAATAGCGCACCAGCCCGCGCACCGGGTCCAGGATGGCCGCGCACACGGTGGTGCACATGGCTCCCGGAATGCGGGAGGCGACCGTATCCAGTTCGGCCAGCAGCTGGGCCGGGCCCGCACCGCGCAGCAGCAGAGCCCGTGCGGCCGTGCGCAATTGGCCCATCACCACCGCCGCCGAGAGACCACGGCCGACGCAGTCGCCGACCACGACGCCGATGGTGCCGTCCTCGAGCCGGACCACGTCGTACCAGTCGCCCCCGATCTCCAGCGGGGGCAGGGCGGGCTCGTAGTGCACCGAGAAGCGCGGCGGCAATTCGATCGGGCCGAGCATGGCCCGCTGCAGGGTGAGCGAGGTGGAACGGGCCTGGTCGAAGTTGCGCGCCCGCTGCACGGCCAGACTCAGATGCCCCACCAGCAGCGAGAACAGCGCCCAGTCACCGGGTGTGATCACGCGTGGCGCGGCGAAGCGCAGCCACAGCGCCGAGTCGCCGCTCTCGCCGAGCGGCGCCACGATGCCCTCCGAACTCGACGCCCCCTCGGGGATGGCGAACATGGTGCGGCCGGGCTGTAGGCGGGCACGGTCGAGCAGGGCGCGCGCCCGGGCGTCCAGGACGCGCCGGGATTCGCCGCCCTCGGCCGGCTCGGCGTCCCCGCGTCGGCGGATGGGCTGGGTGTCGTGCGGGGCCAGGCCCGCGCCGGTGTACGGATTGTCCTCGGAGACATACAGTTCCGGGCCGGTGTGATGGCTGGGCCAGACCGAGACCACCGCGGCCTCCGCGCCGATAGCGCGCCGCAGTTCCTCCAGGCCGACGGTGAGCACCTCGACCACGCTGGTGGCCGCGCCGACCGCGGTGGCCAGCCGGGAGACCGCCTGGTCGCGGGCCTGGGCGTCGTGCTCGGCGGTGACGTCGCGCAGCGTACCGACGAAAATCCGTTCCCCGTTCTCGGGTTTCACCAGCGAGGACGTCGACACCGCGAGCCACAGCTGCCGCCCGTCTCGGTGGCGGATGGGCATCACGAAGCGGGCCGCGTCGGCGCCCAGATCCGGGTAGCGCGGCGCCTCGGGAACGGTCCAGGGGTGGGGGAGCGGATACGGAATGCCGTCGGGCCCATAGCCGGTGAGCGCGCCGAACGCCGAGTTGACCTCGACCAGCGTGCCCTGCGCGTCGACGACGAAGAAGCCGTCCTGCAGCGACTCCACCAGTGCCGTGCGGAAGGCGTCGCGGCCCGCGAGATCGTCGGCACGCGAACGCTGTTGCTCGTAGCGCCTGGTCCCGTCCAGGAAGCCGCGGGTGGCGACGTCCAGTGCCGCCATGGTCTGCAGCAGGAACTCCAGCGCCGCCTCGGTGCCGTCGGGCGCGGGCCCGAGGCCCTCGAGTTCGAGCAGCCGGAAGTGGTGCTCGGTGAGGTCGAGGATGCTCACGCCCTCGACCAGCGCCCGCCGCCCGAGCTCGTAGCCCTCGGCCAGGGTGTTCTGATTGGGGGCGCGCAGGTGCAGCCGGAGCGCGGCGGCGTACGCCTCGCGAAACGCGGCCAGTACCGCACTCACGCCCTGCTCCATGGCCATGAGCGGAGGCCCTGCGTGGTTACGCAAGCTTCCGCCTCCGGGCCTGGACCGCTCATGCCGGATTCTCGCTCATGGCTTCACACTCGGAATGGGTTGGGACGGATGGGATTGCCCGCGATGGCGGGCCGCGAGCACGAGCGCGTCGTCGGTGTCCTTGGCGTGGCGGGCCAGGATCTCGGCGGTGATCTCCGTGGTCGGTTTGGACAGGTCGACGGCGTCGGCGAAACTGCTGGTGATGCCGTCGGTGGACATGAGCAGCAGGTCGCCGGGGCGCACGGCCACGGTCTGCGGCTGCAGGTTCGGCGGCAGCAGGTAGCCGACGATGCCGCCCGAGAGCAGGGCCGTGGCGCGGATGGCCGGCTTGCCGGGAGCCGCTGCGACGATGCGGGATTCGACATTGCCGACGCCCAGCCAGTGCACGCGGTCGCGAGAGTCGAACAGCGCCAGCGAGACCGCCGCGCCGCGGGTGTCGGACATGGCACGATGGCACAGCAGCAGCAGCACGTCCAGTGGCTCGGCGCGGTTCTCGGCCAGCACCTGCGCAGCCCGATCGGACGCGTCGGCCGCCGCCGCACCATGGCCGAGACCGTCCAGTACGGCGAAGAGCACCGAGCCCCCGCCCGCGTCGAGCACGACCGACCGGTCGCCCGAAACCCGTTGCCCGGGCAGTGCGCGACCGGCGACGGCCCATTCGACCGCGCCGACGAAACCGTCCTCACGCACCGGTGGGCACCCACTTCCACATTTCGACGAGGGTGCCGTGTCCCGGCCTGGAATTGATGACCATGCCGTCCATCAGCCGCTTGGCGCCCGGAAGGCCCAGTCCCAGACCGCGTCCGGTGGAGAAGCCGTCCTCCATCGCGCGCGGAATGTCGGGAATGCCGGGCCCATTGTCCTTGGCCTGCACCACCATCGAGCGCCGGCCGTCGCGATCCTGCACGGCCAGCCGGATCTCCCCGGTGCCCGCGTAGCTCGTGATATTGCGCGCCACTTCGGAAATGGCGGTTGCGATCATGGTGCGATCGGAGAGCGAGAAGCCGAGTTTGGCAGCCAACTCCAGCCCCGCTTGCCGAGCGGTCACGATGTCGTTCGACACGTTCACCGCGATCACCACGTCGTCAGCGGCCACGGTCACGACCGTCTCGCTGGCCTCGACCCTGCGTCTTCTTGTTCAGCCAGGACAGGCCCTCCTCGAGGTCCAGCGCGGTGTGCATGTCCTCGAACGTGAGCCCCAATTGCACCATGGCGAAAGCGACTTCGGGCTGCAGGCCCACAATGACCGTTTCCGCGCCCCGCAGCTTGGTCATGTGGGCGATGGTACGCAGCGATCTGGCGGCAAAGGAGTCCATTACGTCGATTGCGGTGACATCGACGATGATGCCCTGGGCTCGGTATCTGCTGACGTAGGTCATCAGATCGTCTTGCAGGCGTTCGGTATCCGCGTCGGTGAGCGCTGACTGCACCGACGCAATGAGATAGGTGCCCTGCTTCAGAATGGGTACCGGCATCTGCCCCGCCTGATTACCGTCCGTCGCGATCGGTGACGCGCGACACCTCGTAGCCGAGCAGCCGCTCCGCTTCCTCGATGCCGCCCTGGAGGTCACCGACGGCATTCATCTTCGACAGATCCAGGCCGATGGTCACCAGGGTAAGCGCGATCTCCGACGACAGGCCGGTAATGATGACATTCGCGCCCATGAGGCCCGACGCGTCGACCGTCTGCACCAGGTGGTTGGCGACCGTGGAGTCGATCGCGGGCACACCGGTGATATCGATGACGACGACCTTGGCGCGGTTGGCGCGAATGGCGCGCAGCAGCTGCTCGGTGAGCTGACGCGCGCGCTGGGAGTCCAGCACGCCGATGATGGGGAGGATCAGCAGCTGCTCACGCACCTGGAGAACGGGAGTGGACAGCTCGCGAATCGCCTCCTGCTGCTGGCGGATTACGCGCTCGCGCTCCTGCACGAAGGACACGGCCACGGTGTTGGCGATGCGGTTCGCGGCCGGTTCGTAGGCGTCGAGCACCAGCTTCAGCAGTTCGAAGTCGGACTGGTACTTCTCGAAGAGGCTGCGCGCCAGCACGTCTCGCAGCAGGAGCACGATGCCGACGACCTCGTCGGTCTCGACTCCTCTGGGGATGATGCGCTCGGACAGGTCCCGCGCATAGGCCTGCAGGGCTTCGACGCTACCGGTCTCGAGCACCTCGACGTAGTTGTCGTAGACGGAGGTGGCCTCGGAGAAGATTTCCTCGGGCGTCATGGCGGTGAGCAGCTGGGCATCGGTGATGCGACGGGCCCACTCCTCGCGCAGTTCGGTGCGGTTCTGCCGCAGGTGCTCGACGAGCTGCGGAAGCAGGTTGTCGACGGAACCTGCGGGCAGCGAATCCGCCGAGAGACCGATGGACACGTCGGACATGAAAACTCCTGCCCCTTTCGCTAAGGCCAGGTCGGGTGCTCACTTCTACGACCGATAACGGGTCGTGTGCTCGGTGCCGACCGCCGTCGGAAGCCGATGCCGAGCCTAGTCTTACCCAGTACCCGATGGGTGCCAAACCAAACGCTGGTGGGCTGGGAATTCGGGGTCAGGTGTGCTCGTCGCGGGTTTCCGGTCTGCGGTGATGGGCCAGCAGTGTGTCGTAGATATCGGCGAGCGCCGTGAGCTGGCCACGATCGAGCACATCCACCATGTGACGCCGCACACTCTCGACATGCCAGGGTGCGGCGGAATCGAGCACCTCCGCGCCTTTTTCGGTGAGGACCGCGGCGGTGCGGCGGGCGTCGTCGGGAATGGATTCGCGGGCGACCAGGCCGCGCTTCTCCATCCGGGTGATCTGATGCGAGAGCCGGCTTTGCGACCACTCCAGCACAGCCGCGAGTTCGGCGAAGCTGCGCCGGTGGTCCGGGGCGTCGGCGAGCCGGGCCAGCACGGTGTATTCCACGTAGGTCAGGTTGGATTCGCGCAGCGAATCGCGTCCGACCGCGGCGGCGATGAGGTCGCGGGTGAACACGAATCCCAGCCAGGCGCGCATCTCGACATCATCGAGCCAGCGGGGTTCGGCCACAGTTCCACTCCCGGGTTCCGGTGTCATGCTAAATCCTCCCCGCCGCCGACAAGCGCATCATGCACAGGTAACACCCGCTCGGTTGAAGGTGCAACATGTACCTGTTCGCGGCATCCTGTTGCGGATTGCGGTGTCCTCGACCACGACCCATGGTGCCCGTTGCCGCGCCGCGCGCAGCACCGAATGCAATTGGAAACGAGCGAAGATGGCCGGGCCTGGTCATCGGCGCGCACGCGCGGGTCGGTACAGTCACTCTGCTTGAACCGTCGGCTGACCAGCCCCAGCCCTGCTCGAGGAGTCCGATTCGTGACCGCGCCTGATTTCCTGTACTCGGATCTGCTGCCCATCGGTACGGACGAGACGCCGTACCGGCTGCTCACCACCGAGGGCGTGAGCACGTTCGAGGCGGGCGGGCGGACCTTCCTGCAGGTCGAGCCCGAGGTGCTGCGCATGCTCACCGCTGAGGCGATGCACGACATCAGCCACTACCTGCGGCCGGCGCACCTGGCACAGCTGCGCAAGATCATCGACGACCCGGAGTCCAGCGGCAACGACCGGTTCGTCGCGCTGGATCTGCTGAAGAACGTCAATATCTCCGCGGGCGGCATCCTGCCCATGTGCCAGGACACCGGCACCGCGATCGTGATGGGCAAGAAGTCCGAGGGCGTGCTCACCGGAGCCGATGACGCGGAATGGATTTCGCGCGGTGTGTTCGATGCGTACACCAAGCTGAACCTGCGCTACTCGCAGCTCGCCCCGATCACCATGTGGGACGAGAAGAACACCGGCAACAACCTGCCCGCGCAGATCGAGTTGTACTCCAACGCAGGCGATCCCGCGCACCCGTCGTACAAGTTCCTGTACATGGCCAAGGGTGGCGGGTCGGCCAACAAGTCGTTCCTGTACCAGGAGACGAAGGCGATCCTGAACCCGGACCGCATGCTGGAGTTCCTGGACGAGAAGATCCGCTCGCTGGGTACCGCCGCCTGCCCGCCGTATCACCTGGCGGTCGTGATCGGCGGCACCTCGGCCGAATTCGCTCTGAAGACGGCCAAGTACGCCTCGGCGCACTACCTGGACAACATGCCGACCGAGGGTTCGATGGCTGCGCACGGCTTCCGCGACCTCGAGCTGGAGGAGCAGGTCTTCAAGCTGACTCAGTCCTTCGGCATCGGTGCACAGTTCGGCGGCAAGTACTTCTGCCACGACGTGCGTGTGATCCGCCTGCCGCGCCACGGCGCGTCCTGCCCGGTCGCCATCGCGGTGTCCTGCTCGGCCGACCGCCAGGCGCTGGCCAAGATCACCCCCGAGGGCGTGTTCCTCGAGCAGCTGGAACGTGAACCGGCGCAGTACCTTCCGGAGCAGACCGACGCCATCCTCGGCGGCGATGTCGTCAAGATCGACCTCAACCGGCCGATGTCGGAGATCCGCGACGAGCTGTCGAAGTACCCGGTGAAGACTCGGCTCTCACTGACCGGTCCGCTGGTGGTGGCGCGCGACATCGCGCACGCCAAGATCAAGGAGCGCCTGGACGCGGGCGAGCCGATGCCGCAGTACATGCGCGACATGGCCGTCTACTACGCCGGTCCCGCCAAGACCCCCGACGGCTACGCCTCGGGTTCCTTCGGCCCCACCACCGCCGGTCGCATGGACTCCTACGTCGACCAGTTCCAGGCGGCAGGCGGCTCGCACGTCATGCTCGCCAAGGGCAACCGCTCCGCGCAGGTCACCAAGGCGTGCAAGGAGCACGGCGGCTTCTACCTCGGGTCGATCGGCGGTCCCGCCGCGCGACTCGCGCTGGACTGCATCAAGTCCGTGGAGGTCCTCGAATACCCTGAGCTCGGCATGGAAGCCGTGTGGAAGATCGAGGTCGAGGACTTCCCCGCCTTCATCGTCGTCGACGACAAGGGCAACGACTTCTTCGCCGAGACCTCGAAGCCGATCGCCCTGCGCGTGCGCGAGCGGTCCAAGGAACGCGTCTGACGCCAGGAGGCATGCGAATGCGGAGGGCCCACCGGATCGAACCCCGGCACCACCCCGATCCGGGGCCTTCCGCCCGGCGTCGCGGCGGCCGCTACACGGTCCTCGCGCTGCTCGCCGGGGCCGGAATGCTCGGGGGCGCACTGCCTTTCGCCCATGCCGAACCGGCGCGTCCCGCCGTGACCAACGGACCGATCGCCACCCCGGTCACGAGCGAAACCGACGGCCTGGACCCGTGGCTGGCGCTGGCCTACAAGTTCGCGCTCGCCGACGCGCAGGGGCAGGGGGTGCCGCTGTGGATCGTCTCCGGCTACCGCACCCCCGCGGAGCAGGAAGCCCTGTGGGAGGACGGAATTCGCACCTACGGCAGCCCCGACGCCGCGCGCCGCTGGGTGCTGCCGCCCAGTGAATCCACCCACGTCACAGGCCGGGCCATCGACGTCGGCCCGCGCCAGGGCGCGGAGTGGCTGGAAGCGAACGGCAACCGCTGGGGCCTGTGCCGCATGTACGACAACGAGTGGTGGCACTTCGAACTGGCCACCCTCCCGGGCTTCGCCTGCCCCGCCCGCCTGCCCGACGCGAGCAGCCGGTGACCGTGACCGTCGAGCCAGGAGACAAGTGGATGGGTGTGCAGAGCGCTGCCCTGTCGACCGCCCGGCGGCGACCGCCGGGTTCCCGCAGAGCGGCCGCCGTGGCCGTCCTGGCGAGCGCCGGTCTGATGGGCGGTTCACTCACCGCGGCACACGCTGCCGCCCAGCAGCTTTCGGACGCGGCACCCGCCGGCGAGGGCCTGCCCGCAGCGAAGGACATCGCCACGGGCACCGACGGCCTGGACCCCCGCCTGGCCACCGCCTACAACGCCGCAGCCACCGAAGCCCACAATGCCGGCGTCTCCCTCTGGATCACCTCCGGCTACCGCACTCCCGCCGAACAGGAAGCCCTGTGGGAGGACGGCCTCCAGACCTACGGCAGCCCCGAGGCCGCGCGCCGCTGGGTGCTTCCCCCGAACGAATCCACCCACGTCACAGGCGAAGCCATCGATGTAGGCCCCCGCGAGGGCGCACAGTGGCTGGAGGACAACGGCTCCCACTGGGGCCTGTGCCGCATGTACGACAACGAGTGGTGGCACTACGAATTGGCCACCACCCCCGACGGCCCTTGCCCGGCCCGCCTCCCCGACGCCAGCGACCGCTGACCCGCTCTCCCCGGGAGACTCTGGGCGGCACAGCAATCCGCACTGATGGTGGAGGTGTCCTCCGCGTCGAGCGCAGTCCCGGAGTCTCCACCGGGGCTCACCGGGCGACAGTGGGTGCTGCCGCTCGCGGCGATGAAGACAGCCTCGTACAGTCCCGCAGCCGGCATGGCAGGCGCCGCGATGAGCAGTGCCGAGGGCCCGTCCGGAATTCGCGGGGACCGCAGCATAGACGCGGTTCGGGTGTCACCCAGCAGCTATAGATTGCAGTAATCGATTGGATCGATATCAAGTCTTGGACACTATAGCTACAGCTCGGGCAGGGTAGAGCAGGTCGGCCCACCTGGGTCGTCGCCCTCGGAGAGGAGTTCCCATGCCGAACCTCGCAGCCGGCCTCGGACGGTTCCAGCGCGATGTCTTCCCGGCCAAGGCCGGGCTGTTCGCCCGCCTCGCCGGTGACCACCGGCCGGGCGCGCTGTTCATCGGCTGCTCCGATGCCCGCGTGGTGCCGGAACTGATCACGTCTGCCGAGGCCGGGGAACTCTTCGTCATCCGCACCGCCGGCAACCTGGTGCCGCCGCACACCCCGGGCGCGGCGGACGGTGTGGTGGCGAGCATCGAGTACGCGGTGGGTGTCCTCGGTGTCACCGACATCGTGGTGTGCGGGCACTCGGCCTGCGGCGCCATGACCGCGCTGTCCGAGGGGCAGGACCTCTCGACGCTGCCCGCGGTCGCGGGCTGGCTGGGGCACGCCGACGCCGCCCGGGCGCTGGTCGATCCCGACATCACCGGTGCCGCAGCGGTTTCCGCGCTGGTTCGTCACAATGTGGTGGCACAGCTGGCCAACCTCGCCACCCATCCCGCGGTGGCACGGGCGCTGTCCCGGCGGACCCTCACCCTGCACGGCTGGGTGTACGACATCGGCACCGGCCGCGTCGAGGCGCTCGGTGCCGGGGGCGAGTTCAGCGCTCTCGCAGCCTGATTCCCGTTTTCCCTCCGAATTCCGATCTCCGATTTCGCGTCCGCGAAACGGTTTCCCGAAAGGAGGCACCGCCATGGTGCACGCACAGTTCGATCCGACCGCCCGCGAGGCGCTGGCCGATGCCGCCGTCGCCGCCAAGATCGCCAAGGACCTGACCTGGCAGCAGATCGCCGACGCGGCCGGCCTGTCGGTTGCCTTCACCACCGCCGCGGTGCTGGGCCAGCACCCGCTGCCGGAGAAGTCCGCGCTTGCGGTGGCCGAACTGCTCGAGCTCGACGACGACGCCGCCCGGCTGCTGCAGACCATCCCGCTGCGCGGCTCGATTCCCGGTGGCGTGCCGACCGATCCGACCATCTACCGCTTCTACGAGATGCTGCAGGTCTACGGCACCACGCTGAAGGCCCTGGTGCACGAGCAGTTCGGTGACGGCATCATCTCGGCCATCAACTTCAAGCTCGACGTCAAGAAGGTCGCCGACCCCGAGGGCGGCGAGCGCGCGGTCATCACGCTGGATGGAAAGTACCTGCCCACCAAGCCGTTCTGACGCCCGGTCGCCCGGAGATGACCTGAATGTCCGGAATCGGAAGCTGATCGGTCATGTCCGGGCACCTGGCGGTTCAACTGGTGACCGTACCGTCGCGGCTGGAGGATCACGGCGGACGGAGATGTGATGCTGGAACCGCGACTTCGGACCATGTGGCTGGCCAATGCGGCGAGCGGGGCGGCGGCCGTCGCCGTGCGCACGCCGCGCCCGGTGTTCGCTGCCCAGGCGCGGCGGGCGCAGCGCGAGGCCGTGGTGGCCTCGGATCTGGAAGTCGTTACGGTGACCGATCATTCGGCCGTCATCACCTGGACGACCCGGACGCGGAACCGGGCCGGGCGGCTGCGGCCCGCGCCCGCCGACACCGAGCTGCGCATCGCTCCCGCCGACGGGCGCGGCGTGGCCCGTGTCCAGGTGTTCGAGGGCATGCGAACGCCGTACCACTACGCCGAGATCCGGGATCTGGAACCGGGGCGGGCCTATCGATTCGAGGCGTACTCCGACGGGCAGCGTGCGGTGCCCGCCCGGACGCTGGTGACGCGACGGTCCGGAACCCCCGAATCCACCGGTATTTTCACCACCTTGACGCCACCGCCGGGGCGGCTGCTGCGGACCCTCGCCCTGGCCAACGACCTGCACTACGGTGAACCGGCCAGTGGCCTGTTCGCGGGACTCTTCGAAGGCCTGCGGCACGGTACCGACGAGTATCCGGAGTTCATGCTGCAGGCCATGCTGGAGGATCTGCGCCTCCCGGATCGCGGGGCGGACCATCTGGTGGTTGCGGGCGATCTGACCGATTCGGGGACGGCCGAGCAGTCGAGCGGAGTCCGGGACAGTCTGGACCAATGGGGCAATCTGGGCCGGGATTACTTCGTGTGCAGGGGAAATCACGATGTCCGGCCACCGGAGGAGACCGACCACTGGGGTGCGGTGTTCCATGCCCGGGACCGCCTCGTCGAATACTTCGTGGGCGGCCTGCGGCTCATCGGGCTCGACACCACCCGGGCGCGCGGCGCCGGCGGCACCCTCGACCCGGTGCAGCTGGCCCACCTGCGCGAACTGTTGCGCGGCGAACCCGACCGGCCGACTCTGATCTTCGGTCACCACCCGGTGACCAGGCATGCGGCGGTGAGCAATCCGGGCGGGCCCGGTTTCGTGCTGGACCGGTTCAACGCGGCCGCGCTGCACGCCCTCTACGCCACCGCGCCCGGGGTGTTCCTGCACCACAGCGGCCACACGCACCGGAATCGGCTGAGCCGCCCCGATTCCGGGATCGGCGTGGAATTCCTCGAAGTGGGCGCGGTCAAGGAATACCCGGGCGGGTACACCCTGGTGCGGGTCTACGAGGGTGGCTACATGGTGAACTTCTGCAAGACCCGGTCCGAGGCGGCGCGGCGGTGGAGCACGCGTACCCGCAGCCAGTACCTGGGCATGCACCCCGATCACGCACTGGGCAGTTTTGTCGATCGCAATCATGTCGTCCGGCGTGATTTCTCCGGCCTGCGCGCGGAGACCTCGGCGAGTTGACCAGGGACACACCGGTTGACGCACCGGTAGGTCCGGTCAATACGCCCACAATGCCCGTGCTGTTCGGCATACTGCCGATGCGAGTGCGCGCCACCCCCACCTGGACGAGCTACCCAGGCCCGATCGGACGTCGCGATGTCCCTTCGTTCACCGCTGCGCGCGTGCCGCGGGTTCGGCATCCTGGGTTCGGCGCTTCTCTAGCAACGGAGGCATGGTGGGCAGGCAGGGCAGGCAGTACCGTACGAATCACGGCACACTCCGGCACCAGCGCCCACCCGTTCGCGTAGCCGGGCGCCCCGCCGACCCTGTCCGAGATGACGTATTCGCCGCCGGCTGGCTGGTTTTCGAACTGCCCACCGCGGTGCTGCTGGCCATCTTCGTCGGCACCGGCTGGCTCGGCTATCTCCAGCACACGGGCACCCCGGCCCAGCCACGCTCGGCGGTGGTGGTGCCCGCCGATACCGCCCGGCCGGGCACTCACTGAGTCTCGGTACGAGACCCGGCGTCAGTTCGATACCGGCCCGGCCGTTTCGGGGAACGGGCTCGGCGTCCGCACGCGTCCGCGTCCCTCACCGCGCAGCAGCAGGAGCGCTGTCACGGCCGCGAGGGCCGGCAGCACCGCACACAGCTGGTAGCCGAGACGGAATCCGCTCGCCAGGGCTGCGTCGATGGTGTGACCGCTGCCGCGCAAGCGATCCGACCGGTCGCTCGCGGCCGCGGCGATCACCGCGAGACCGATTGCGCCGCCGAGTGTCCGGGTCACATTCACCAGCCCGGACGCGATGCCGTGCTGCGCGGACGGCACACCGGTGACCGCGGCCACCGTGATCGGGACGAAGGTCAGTGCGAAACCGGACGCCACGACCAGCGATGGCAGGATCACCGCACGCGTCGCGTCGCCGGCGGTCGCGGTGTGCGCCAGCAGCAGCATGCCCGCCGCACCGAGCAGCCCGCCCGCGGCGATACTGCCCCGGAAACCGATGTAGCGCACCATGAGCGGGCCCGAGCCCGCGCACACCAGCAACAGCAGGCTGAACGGCACGAGGGCCAGCCCGGTGCCGACGGCATTGCGGCCGAGTGTCTGCTGCAGCTGCAGCGACAGCAGATAGAACAGGGCGTAGATGGCCCCGGAGATCAGGAACTGGGCCAGGTTCGCCGCCGCCACCGTGCGCACGGCGAACAGCCGCACCGGGATCAGGGGATGGGCGGCGAGGCGCGCCTCGTGGAGGACGAAATACGCCAGCAGCAGCGCGGCGAGGACGAGCGGAACCAGCGCGTCCGGCGAATTCCCGCCGCGCACACCGATCTGCGTCACCCCGTAGACGAGCAGCCCGGCGGCACAGGTGGATACGATCGCGCCCACCACGTCGAACCGGCCCCGCGCGGCGGGCGCGGACGCCGGGACGAACCGCAGCACCGCCGCGATGACCACACCGCAGATCACCGGATTGACGGCGAAGATCCAGCGCCAGCCGGGCCCGTCCACCAGCAGCCCGCCGGCCACGAAACCCAGTGATCCGCTGACCGCCGTGGCCGCACCCCACACGGTCACCGCGACCGTGCGGGGCCTGCCCTCGGGAAAGAGGGTGGCCAGCAGTGCCAGGGTCATCGGCGATACGAATCCGGCCGCCACCCCTTGCACGCCGCGCGCCGCCACGAACTCGCCCGCACCGCCGGCCAGCGCGCACGCCAGCGAGGCGAGCGCGAATACCGCGGTGCCGTACGCGAATACTCGCCGATGGCCGAGCAGGTCACCGAGGCGGCCGCCGAGCAGCAGGCAGCCGCCGAAGCAGACGGTGTAGCCGGTGATCACCCAGTGCAGGGTGGCCGCGGAAAAGCTCAGTCCGGCGCGCAGCGCGGGCAGGGCCACATTGACGACGGTGATGTCGATGGTCTCGAGCAATTGGGCCAGGCACAGTGCGGCGAGCGCCACGAGCAGGCCGGGCGTCCAGGCGAATTCGATGTCGCGGCCGGTTGCCGCGGGAGCAGTCTTGCGCATGGCGTCACCGTGCCGGTTAATGTGCACATGAATGCAAGCGCTCTGACCATCGGCGAGCTGGCCGCACGGTTCGGGATCCCGGCGCATGTGCTGCGGTATTGGGAGAGCGAGGGTCTGATCTCGCCGCGTCGGCAGGCCGGGCAGCGTCGCTACGGTCCCGGCGAGGTGCGCCGGATCGCACTCATCCTGCTGGCGCGGGAGGCGGGATTCGGTGTGCGGCAGCTCCAGACACTGCTGTCGACCCCGGATCCCATGGCGCACGCCGATCTGCTGCGTGAGTACGTCCACACGCTCGAGCACCGCATCGAGCACGCCCGGACCACCAAGGAGCTCATCGAGCACGCGCTGGAGTGCCCCAGGGCCTTTCAGGACTGTCTGCACGCCCAGGAGCGGATTGCGTCCCGCATTCCGGACGGATTGCTGTCAGGGCCGGATTAGTCCGGAAAACGACGCCACCCCGGTGCCGCTGGCTGCGGGTCACCGGGGTGCTGGCGGGCGGATCGGCCGAAGCTGGTGCAGCGGCGGCCGATTCGGCGCGAAAAGTGTCAGTCGTCGAGGGAGCTGCCGTTGCGGGAGCGCGACGCGGCCCGGGCGCGGCGGCGGGCGGCCTGCAGTTCGGCGAGTTCCTGCTCGAGGGTCTCGGCGATCCGGAACTGGCCGGTGTCATAGACATTCAGCGGCGGGACCGGATCGGCCAGATCGGCGAGCGGGGAACGGTCGTCCTCTTCTTCGGGCTTGCGGCTCTTGCCGGTGGCGGAGCGGCGCTCCTTGTCGGCGGGTTTCGCGGTGTCCGACTGGCTTTCGGCCCGAGTGGGTCGGGGCTCGACCACCTGGGCTTCGGCATTGACGGTCTTCTCGGGCTCAGCGGGAGCCGCGGGAAGGGCCGGGGTGGGAGTCGGCACCGCCGAGGGGGAAGGGCGGCCGGGCCAGGAGACGACGGTGGGCATGGAGCGGCGGATTTGTTCGCCCGGGTCCGGCAGATCCCGGATCTGGTCCGTGGCACGCACAATGGCCAGACCGTACCGACCGGCCGCGGCATTGTGGATCAGCATCGCCACACCGATCATCACCGGTGCGATGGCGTGCACGGCCACTTCGTACCAGCTGCCGTTCTTCAGGTACGGGTAGGTGTTGAGCATGACGGTCAGTCCCAGCAGCGCCATCTCGGCCACCACGACCTGCCGGCGGCTGTCGATCACACCCCACTCGGCCACCTTGTTGGTGCCGATCATGATGATCACGAGGCAGACGCTGATCATGCCTTCGAGCAGGTAGCTGAACCAGTACAGCGGATCGCTCGCCCCGCCCGGGGCGATGTTGTGCTGCACATTGACCGCGGACCAGAGCATGCCGGCCGCGACCACGCCGGCGAGCGCGCGCTGACTCCACGCCCGATGCTTGTACAGGGACGCCAGTTTGGCGTGCGGGCTCGATTCCCGCCGCTGGGCGGCGATCGCCTTGCGCGCCAGCAGCAAGTCGCGAATGTCGGCCTTCTCAATCTCTACGGTGGTCTGTCGGGCCCGATCGGCCGCTGATGCCGCGGCCTCGGCCTGTTTCCAGCGCTGCGCCCGCTCCTGCTCGCGGATGCGCTCGGCCAGGTCACGCTCGGCGACGAGCTCGGTCTCCGACAGCACATCGGTGAGAGCGGGATCGTATTGGTATGCCAGCCGTCCCCGGGCCTTCTCGACCCGTTGCGCCAGCTGGGTGACCTCGTCCTCGCGCGGATGTTCGATCGTCAATTGGTCCCCCATCCAGGGAGTCCCGATGGCTGACAGGTGATTCCGGTAGGCACGGAGAACATTTCTAGTCGATACACGCCCAACCGCGAAACTGTTGATTTGCCGATGGTCCAATCCTTACGGCGCGCCGCGCTGCGACACGCGGAATTGAGTGGGAGTCAGGGCAGTACGAAGACATCGTCCGATCGGCTGTCCAGAGGGGTTGCCGAGCGGAGTTCGGGCATCACCATATAGGACTCGGCGGAAATCTCACAGGAATCGCAACTCGCATGCGCGAAGCTGCGTGGGCGAAGGATCGAAACCCGGGAGGACGGTGGGAGATTCGGCGCGGCGCTCGGGGTCAGCTGATCGTCTCGAGTTCCTCGTCCATCGGGATGGCGCCCTCCGGGCCGTGGGGAAGGCGGCGGCGGTTGGGCGAGCCGAGGGCGGTGGTGAGGTCGGTGCCGTCGTGTTCGGCGAGCAGATCGTCGGAGTCCCAGACCAGCAGGGTTGCGCTGACGGTGTTCTCGGCGGCGGAGTGGGCCAGATCGTAGTGGGCGCAGGCGGGGACGTGGGGGTAGGTGATCCAGAGGTCGTAGCCGGTCATGAAGAGGTCGAGGTCGAATTGGACGGACAGGCCGAGGAGTTCGCTGCGGCCGTTGTCGTCGACGCCGGCGAAGGCCTCGTCGAGGGCCAGCAGGCGAGGGGCCTGGGGGTCGGCCGAATCGAGCATGACGTGGGCGGCGGCGAAGAGCGGAAGGTGCAGGGACACCGACTGTTCGCCGCCGGAGAGGGCGCTGTGGCGGGCGACGGTGAGGCGGTCCTCGGTGCCGTCGGCGGTGACGATGGTGAAGGAGAAGACGCGCCAGGTGCGGTAATCGAGGGTGGCCGCGAGGATCTCGGGAAACGAGCGCTCCGGGTGGGCGGCGCGCGCGGTGCGGATCTCCGCGGCGAAATAGGCGCGGATGGTGGACAGGTCCTCGGGGGTGAGGTCGGCGGAGTCGCGGTCCAGGAGCTTGCAGACCGCGCGGGCCGGCTCGGCGAGATTGTCGGCCAGCACCCAGTGCACGCCGATGGTGTTGCCGGAGGACATGCGGCGCTGCTTCATCTCCGCGCCCATGCGGGAGATGAGATCGCGGGCGTCGCAGGTGCGTTCGTGGATCTGCTGGGCCAGCCCGGTCAGCAGCGCGTCCTCCAGGATGCGGCGCTCGGCGTCGGTGAGCAGCAACTCCTGATCGCGGCGGGCCGCGCCGATGCGCTCGGCGAAATCGGCCAGCGCGGACAGGCCGTGGTCGTCGTGCACCTGCACCACGGTGAGGCCATCGGCGGCATCCCAGTGCAGGCGATAGTCCTGGCGGGCGGCGGTCAGCGCGGCGTCGAACTCCTGCAGGGCGGTGGTGACCGCGCTGCGGGTCGACTTGCGGGTCGCCTCGCCCGCGCGCACCGAAGCGGTTGCGGCGGTGAGATTCTCGAACAGGGCGGACACCTCGGCGGGCAGCACCGTGGGCTCCTGCTCCGGATCGCCGTTCTCGATCCGGTACAGCAGCTGCTCCGGCGTCGACCACGCGGCATCGCTGCTGGGCCAGCGGCTGTCGGTGGGCGCGCCCAGCAGGCTCAGCAGATCCGGGTGCGCGTACGGGGCCAGATGGCGGACGTCGGCGAGCAATTCGGTGAGGGCGGTGCCGAGCGTGTCGTGGGCGGCGCGGTGCGCGCCCTCGGCGGTGCCCACGGCCTCGATGGCCTCGGCCGCGGCCTTGCGGGCGGTCTTCTGCTCCGCGCGCGCCACCTCGATCTTCTCCCGGGCCGCTTCCAGCTCACGATCGATATCCGCGGCGCCCGCGCCGAGCGCCTCACGCAGCGTCTCCAGTTTGCGCAGCTGCTCCTCGTACCCGGCGCGCGCTGCCTCGGCCTCCTCCGCGAAGGCCTCGGCCAGGTCCTGGGATTCCTCGAGCCGGTCCCCGGTCTCCCGGGCCCGCTCGTGCTCGCGCTGATGATCGCCGCGCAAGCGCAGCAGCGCCGTCCCGGCGTTCTCGAAATGGCGGACCGCGGCGGCCAGCGCATCCAACTCGGCGGGATCGCGCGGCGCGCGATGATCGGCCGCGATGGCCCGAATCTTCTTGTCCGCGTTGGTGTATTCCGCTACCGCCTGATCCAGATCCCGCTCGGCCTGGCCCGCCGCCTCCGAGCGCGAGCGCAACATGCCCGCCGCCTCGGCGACGCTCCGCAGCGCGGCGGTCACCGCCGTGGTCCTCGGCAGCGTCTTGGCCGCCGCCGAAATCCGCCCCAGCTCCGCGGTGGCGGCCTGTTCGTCGGCTTCGGCGGTATCAGCCTCGCCCACAGCCGTTTCGATGGCAGCGGCCAGCTCGGCCAACCGTAACTCGCGCCGGCGTGCGCGGGCGGTGGTGCCGATGAACTCGGCGTCGGCCTTGACGTGCCGGCCGACCTGAACCCCCTGCCGGTACCGGCCGTCGGTGGCGATGGTGAGCTGCCCGTCCACGCCGACCGGCTGTGCCTCGGCCCCGGTGGCGGTGCGTCCCTTGCCATCCGCGCCGTCCGCCGTCACCGACCCGGCGGCATCGCCGGTCCCGGGCGTGTCGGCCGCCGCGGCATTCGTGTCCGGGGTGGCGACCTCGTGCAGCGCGATGGACGCGAGAATGCCGGAGACGATCTGGCGCGGTACGGTCAACGTGTCCGAATCATCCTCGACCACAAGCACATCGGCCAGCGTGCGGCCGGTGGGGCGCAACTGCTGCGGCAGCGGCGTCAGGAACTGGTCGGAGGCATGGTCCGGCAGGTCGGCATCCGCGCACACCCAGGCGTCGAGCAGGTTGGCGGCCTGTAGCGCAGCCTCGATCCCAGCTGCCTCGTGCGCACCGACGCCGTCGGCGAAACGCACCAATCGCCACAGCGGCGCGCCGGTCCGATGCGGCCGCGCATCGGTGCGTGCCGCGAAAGCCGGTGGCGCGTCGTCGCGTTCGGCCGCGACCCGCTCCTGCTCGGCGCGCAGTTCGCCCGCCCGTGCGGTCGCTCGAGCCGCCCGCGCCCGTGCCTCCTGCCGCCGCGCCCGGATCTCCTCGCTCAGCGGCTCGGTGCGTTCGGCGAGCACTTCCGCCGGTGTGGCCGGAACCGAGCCGTCGTCGAACGCGTCGGCCGGTCCCGGGCCGGTCGCGGCCGTCTCGACGGCGCCGCCGCCATCCGGTCCAGTCGCGGAACGGTTTCCGTCCGCCTTGCCGGTTCCGTCCTGGGCCGCCGATTCGCCGCCGGTGCGAGACCCTGTCCCCATCGCCGCCTTCTTGTCGCCGCTGCCGGGGCGCGGGGCGTGCTCGGTGCCGACCTGCCCGAAGGCGCCGTCGAGCGCCTCGAAGAGGCCGTTGCGAATCGGCGCGTACACGTCGCGGTGCGAGTCCCACCAGTCACGCAGGGACACAGCGGTATTCGACCGCGCCAGGGTCACGGCGGCCTCCGCCTCGGCCAGTTCGGCGGCGGCGGATTCGCGCAGCTCCGCCGCGCGCTGTCCGGCGCGTTCGGCGCGGGTGCGTTCGGTCACGGCCTGGTCGACCAGGGTGAGGGCGCGGCGGACGGCGCGGACGTCGGCGTCGCGCTCCTCGGCGTGGGAGCGGACGGTGGTGGTGAGGTGGTCGGCGCGGGCCGATTCGGGCAGGGCCGACCAGCCGATGCCGGCTTCCTCTGCGGCGGCACGGAGTTCGTCCTCGCCGCGGGACAGCGCGGAGGCGGCGTTGGCGACGGCGGCCCGGGCGCGTTCGGATTCCTCGAGCCGCTGGTCCACGGTCTGACGGGACTTGAGTGCCTTGTCGCTGTGCACGGCGGCGGAGGTTTCCAGCCGGCGGACGGCGTCGGCGAGATCGTCGAGCTGCTGTTTGCCCTCGTAAGCGCTGGAACGCTGCAGGGTTTCACGGTCGGCGAGCGCCTGCTCGTAGGCGCGGTCGGCGTCCTCGGCGCGAGTCTCGGCGGCCGCGCGCTCGGTGTCGCGGCGCTTGCGCAGGGCGGCGGCCGCGTGCAGGGCGGTGCTGGAGTGGGTGACCGCGTCCAGGCGCACCCGCACCTGATCGATATCCGTCTTCGCCTGCACGGCAAGGTATTTGCGGTAGACGCTGACGAAATCGCGGGTCGCGGTGTCGGCCTGGACCAGGCCCTCGAGGGTGCGTCCAACCTCCTCCATATCGCTGAAGGAGCGGGCGGCGTCCAGGATCAGCTGCTCGTCCAGGGGGCGCAGACCATCGGTGAGCGCCTGCGAGAGGCCGCGCGGGTCCAGGTTCTTGGCCAGCTGCGGGCGGCGCAGCGTCAGGATCAGATTGATGAGCTGGTCGTAGCGCTGCTGCCCGAGCCCGAACATGCGGGCGTCGATGGCCGTCCGGTACTCGACCGGCCGGTCCACGATGGCGTCGGAGCCGATCTGTTCGGCCAGTTGCTTGCGGGTCAGCGGCCGGTCGTCGGGGCCCAGTAGCGAGAAGTCCACGCCCAGCCGGCCGTCGGCGACGAAATACCAGCGGGTCACCTTGTCGTTGGAACGGGTGGCGCGCATGCCGATGCCGATGGTCACCGTCTCCGGCTCGGTCCAGCTGCCGCGCGCGAACTCCATCCACACGTACGAGTAGGCCGATTCCTGCTTGCGGTACAGCAGGTTCGACTTCATCGTGCGTTCTTCACCCGCGAACGGATTGAGCCGCCGCGGTTCGATCCGCCCGTCCAGCACGAACGGGAACAGCACCTCCAGGGCCTTGGTCTTACCCGAACCGTTGGGCCCGCGCAGCACCAGCCGCCCGTCGGCGAAGCAGAACTCCTGGTCGCGGTAGTCCCACAGGTTGATGATGCCCGCCCGGGTGGGGACGAAGCGCACTCCACCGTGAATGTGGTCGGCCATCAGTTCCCGGATCCCTTCTCTGTCGAGCTTTCCGCGGGCGCGATCGAGCTGTCCGCAGGCACGGCATTCGCGCCGAGTTGTGTGGGGGAGATGAACAATTCGGTTTCCGCGCGGGTGCGGATCGTGACGATCGCGCCCCGGTACCGGGCCAGCGCGGGCAGGATGAGCAGGCCGCCGTCGACCAGCTCCACCAGCCGCAGCCGTTCCAGCAGCGAGACCGCCTCCGCGGTCAGGCCCGGCACATCGGCCTGCCACTGGGCGGCGAAGGTATTGCCGTACCTGTCGGTCAGCATCTGCACGGTGTCGCGGATCCACGACGACTCGAGAAACGGGAAGTCGGGGATCTCGGGCTCGGCCGCTTCCACGTCCGAATCCTCCTGCGGCCCGAGGACATCCATCGGATCCGCGAGCGGTGCGAACACGGAATTCGACGGAATGGCGGTGTCGAGCTGCTCCACCAGATCCAGCAGCGGACGATCCGGACGCGGCCGGCGTTCGACCGGATTGTCGATATCCAGCACCAGATCCGCGATCTCACCCGCCAGCAGCAGCGCCACCTGCGCGAGCGTGCCCGTGCCCGGGAACCGCACATCCGACAGCCGCCCCGAACTGTCGATCAACGCAACGCCTTCCGCGCGCCGCTCGGCCCGCAGCCCGGTGAGGGACTCGACCTCGGCGACCAGCTTCTCCTGCGCCAGCAGCGAGCGTTGCGGCTCATCGAGCTCGTCGGCGTAGACCACGGGCCGCTCGACCAGCGCCCGCCGGACCTCGCGTGCCGCAAACGCCATTGCGGGGGAACGGGTATCGGATCCGCCCGCCTCCTCGCCGAGCAGTCCGGAGACGCTCTGCAGATGCTGCAGCGCCCGCGGCGGCCGGAACAGCGCGAAGACCACCGATCGGTCGATGTCGTAGAGCGCCTCACCGGCTTCCGGGTCGCTCGCCCAGCCCCCGGCATCGCCGTCGGCCAGGGTGACCGCGCCGCGCGCCGCCAGCCAGCCGACCGCATCCACGAACGCATCCCGATCCGCGGCCCGATCCGGCGCGAGATCCAGGCCCTCCACCCGCTCGGTGTAGGCGCCCACCTGATCGGCCAACTCCGACAACGTGATCTGATCCCCGGCGCGGCCCAGCGCGGCCAGGGCCAATGCGAGATAGGCGTAGCGGCGGCGATCGAACAGCCGGTCACCGGTGGTCCGCGCGGGCCGCCCGGCGTCGAGGCGATCCAGCACCGGGAACATCCGCGCCGTGGTCTCGGTGACCTCCAGCCGATACCCGAACAGCTCGGCCAGATCCTCCCGCAGCTCCGTCGCCCACCGCCGCAGCAGCGGCAGCGCAATGCGATCCGGATACGTGCGGGTGACCAGGTGATTGGCCAGGATCACCCGAGCCGCACGTTGATAACTGTCCAGCGCGAGCGAATCGATACTTCGCGCGTGCATCAGCCCACCTCCCCGGCGCCGCCGACAGCTCCGCCCGCCGGCGTGACCGACGGATCCGGTTGTGCCGCCGGCGAACCGGGTGTTCCGGGCGGTGCACCGGGCTCGTTGTCCTGGACGGCCCTGGCGGCCGGGGCCGTCGATCGTGCCCTGGCGGCCGGGGCCGTCGATCGTGCCATGGCGGCCGGGGCCGTCGATCGTGCCATGGCGGAGGGCGTTGGCTGCGCAGTCGTCGAACCGGGCGTGCCGACGGGTGGCCCGGGCTCGGCAGGGGCGGGCTCGTTCGTAGCGCGCACTGCGGCCGAGGCAGCGGCCCGAGCCGAGGAGTCCGGCCGATTCGACTGCGCGGCAGGGGATTTGCGACCACGCAGGGCAGCGGTCTCGCGAACCTCGAGTCGCCGGTTGTTGAGGTGCAGCACGCCCTTGGACGTACGGACGAGCGTGGACCCCTCGTGCTCGGACACGGTGAGTGTCACGCCGTTATCGGAGCCGGAGGTACCCGGCACTCGCCCGCTCACCGGCACCCACGCGGTGGACGCGGCGTCGAGCAGTTTCAGCAGCACCTCGGTCTCGCCCTCGTCGAGCTCCCGGTCGTAGAGGTCGGCGGCGGCCAGCGACCGGGCGGCCTCGGCGCGGGCCCGCTGGGCGTCCAGCTGCGCCTGTCGCAGCCGGCGGATCCCGGCGTCATTGCGCTGGAGTCGCGCGGGCGCGCCCGGCGTCGGTGGTCGTCCGGTCTCGGCCAGAGTGCGGGCGATCTCCAGAGGTGGTGCGTCCCACCAGGATCGGATGGCCGGAATCACATCGGCGTCGGGGTGGTGCATGGCCAGATGACGGGGCCGGCCCAGGCCGAATACCGCGTCATAGAGGGCGTGGGCGGCGTCGGCGGTCGGCGCGGCGGTGAACCACCCGGCCAGATGCCGCAGCGCGGACTCCCGGCTGACCCCGCCCTTGCGGGTCTCGGTCACCCGCCGCAGCAGCGACAGCACGGCCGCGATGGCGCTCATGGTGGCCTCGCGCAGGCGCTCGCACTCGGTGAGCCCGCCCTCGTCGTCACCGATGAACCAGCCCCGCAGTCCCCGCCAGCGCGCCCGCCAATCCGCTTGGCGCTCAGTGGTATCCAGCAGTACCCGCTCGTCGCAGCGGGCCGCGCGCTCGATGAGATCCTCGACCCCGGTGTCCTCCACCTCGCGAATGGCGGTGGCCAGCCGCGGCGCGAAACGTGCCAGGTCCATGGAGAATTCGCGCATGTGCGCCAGCAGCGCGTCCTTGTGCGCGAGGAAGGCTTCGGGCGTGGTCTCGGTGGTCCGCACCAGATCACCGAGCGTGAGATAGAAGTGCGCCGCCCGCTCGGCCAGGTCCGACAGCGCCCGGTCCAGCCGGTTCAGCACCCGGTAGACGCGGGGCGCGTCCGCGCTCTTGTTGGCCTCGGCGAGGGTGTGCAGATCGGCCAGCAGCTCGGGCAGTACCAGCCGCGAGAGCGCGGCCTCGTCGAGCCGCGCCTCCAGCACATCCGAAACCGCCCGATATGCCTGATATCCCGCCTGGGAGAACTGATAGACGAAGTGCCGGTTCCGATACTCGGCCAGCGTTGCCGCCCGGGTCCCGTCGTAGCTGCGTTCCAGCACACCCCACTGGTGCAGCTGCTCCAGCAGCGGGCCCACCTCGGTGGCCGTCAGCGCGGGCGCGCCCGGGCAACGATCGAGCGTGTCGGCGACGTCGGAGGCGTGCAACAGCACCACGTAGGCGGCGCGGGCGGTGTCGAAGGCCCGCAACACCCACAGGTAATCCGCCCGTTTCTCGGCGGTGGCGAAGGAGAACAGACGCAGCCGGTCGGCGTGCGGAATCTCCTCGGACCCGACCCCCCTCGGGTCGGGCAGCAATCCGTCAGCGGACTCGGTCACCGGGAGAAGGTTAGTACTCCCTCCCGACCGGCTCGGAATCGTGTCGAGTGTCGGCGCGCCCGATCCGGCCCCCCGGTAACCGATTCCGGGTTCGTGATCGCCGGTCAGTTGCCGAGCGCGGCCACGCCCGCCTGCGCGAACTTCTCGTCCTGATCGCCTCTCGGCGCACCCGCGACCCCGATGCCCGCGATCGGCGCACCACCCTTGGCGACCACCGGGGCGCCGCCAGCGAAAAACAGGGTGCCCTGGATATCGGCCAGATGCGGTGCACTGTCGAGGCGCTCGGCCAGCTGCGAGGTCGGCGCGTTCCAGGAGACCGCAGTGAACGCCTTCTGTTGCGCGGAGGAGTAGGACTGCGGCCCGGCGCCGTCGCCGCGCAACGTGACGACGGTCTTGCCGTCGCGATCCACCACGGCGATCGTCACGTGCTGGTTCTCCTTCACCGCGGCATCCAGTGCGGCCTGCGCGGTGGCGATGGCCGAACGGGAGAGCGGTGACCCACTCAGCGTGCGCATCCACATGGAGGGCGCACCGGTGGGACTGCCCGCGGGCGTGGAGGCGGCGGTCCTGCGAATCGCGCAGGGGGCGTTGGCGAATACGCGCGAGCACGCCGCCGCGACCTCGGTCACCATCACCCTGACCGACCTCGGCGACCGGCTCGTCCTCGACATCGCCGACGACGGACAGGGTTTCGACCCCGCCGAGACTGCCGGCGCCGCCGACCGCGGTCACGGCCTGCCTGCCATGCGCGCCCGGCTGCGCCAGCTGGGGCACCCTCACCGTCGAAACGGCGCCCGGAGACGGCACGGTCGTCTCCGCCGAAGTCCCCCTGGAGCGGTCGTGACCGAAGCCGAAACCCCTGTCCGCCTCGTGATCTGCGACGATCACGTGGTCGTCCGCGCCCGACTGCGCGCGCTGCTGGGCAGCACACCAGGCATCGACGTCGTCGGCGAAGCGGGCAGCGGCCCGGAGGTCGTCGCCCTCGCCGAGCGTCTCCAGCCGGACGTCGTGCTCATGGACCTCCAGCTCGGCGGCGACATGGACGGCATCGAGGCCACCCGTCGCATCACCGCGGGCGGTGGTGCGACCCCGCACGTGCAGGTGCTCACCACCTACGACACCGACGCCGACATCACCCGCGCGATCGCCGCCGGCGCCACGGGCTACCTGCTCGAGGCCGAACGCCCCGAGGAGCTGTTCGCGGCGATTCACGCGGCCGCGCAGGGACGGACGGCACTGTCCCCGCCCATCGCCGACCGGGTGCTCAACCGCATGCGAAACCCGCAGCCCGCGTTGACGGCCCGGGAGCTGGATATTCTCGGTCAGCTGTCGCGGGGGCTGGGGAATCGGGAAATCGCCCGGGCGCGGCCCCGCCGGTCGGACTGCGGGGCATACGTCACTCGCCGGACCCGTCCCATGCCGAGTATCGAACCCCGTCGCCGATTTCATGGAATGATCAGCCCTTACTGATCATTTGCTGTACTCGGACCGCGACCGCGACACCGGACAGGTGGTGACAGTGGAGAACCAACCCCAGGACAGCGGCGACACGGAATACCCGGAGCTCGACTACCGGTTCACCCTGGCGAACGAACGGACGTTTCTCGCGTGGATCCGCACCGCGCTCGGCCTGCTGGCCGCCGGCGTCGCGGTGCACACGCTGGTGCAGCCGTTCCATCACGCCGGAGTGCGGCGGCTGCTCTCGCTCAGCTGCATCGTGCTCGCGGTCGTGCTGGCCGCCGGCGCGTACACGCACTGGCGCGATGTCCAGGACCGGATGGTGCGCGGCGAGCGGCTGGGGAACACGATGCTCGTCCCGATTCTCGCGGGCGGCATCGCGATCGTCTCCATCTTCGCGGCGATCGCGACGGTGTGGCGGTGACCGCGCCGCCCACCTATCCCGCCGAGCGCACCGCGCTTGCCTGGCGGCGCACCGCGATCGCCGCGATGGGGACTGCGGTGCTGTTCGTCAATCACGCGGCGACCAGCGGCTGGCATCCGGCGGCCATCGCGCCCGCGCTGGCGGCGGTCGGACTCATGTTCGTCGCGGGGCTCAGCTTCCTGCGCAACAACTCGCTGCACCACGGACACTGGGCGCACGGGTCGCGGGTGATCGTCATCGCGACGGTGGCGGTGCTGGTGGTGTGCGGGGTGGCGCTCGTCATCGGTCTCACCGATCCGGGTAAGAGGCAAGCCTTTTCGACCCCATCGACGTCGGAGATCCCGGCAGTCACAGGAGGCGGACAGTGAGTGCGGTCACCGAACCGAGCAAGTTCATCATCGAGCAGAACCAGCGTGCCCTGAAAGAGCTGCCGTTCGACAACATCGCCGACGAACAGGACGCCGACCGCGGCTCGATCGCCAAACTGGAACCCGGAATCGTCAAGGACGACAAGGGGACTGTGATCTGGGACGACTCCGACAGCTTCCTGTAGGGCTCCTGCCCCCGGATTCGCGGCGTGGGCGCCTCGGCGAACCATCGAGCTGAAGATCGCCGGAGGTTTGCCCTATCGACGCCGTGATGCGGACCGGGCGGCCGAAGATCGGGCTCCGAGGCCGCGTCACCCGCGTGGCAATACCGGGCAAATCGCCTGTTTATGCGACACGCTGAAAAGTTGCCGTATGTAGTGCGGCGATACCTCCATGATCGACGGGTGCCCGTGGCGCGAGGTTCTGCGATCAGCGAGTTCTCATCGAATGGAGGATCGAGGGTGAGCAGCGGGACGAAACGACAATTGCTTGTCGGCAAGGGATGGATCCAGGCGTGTGTGCTGGTCGCGGTATTCGGGTTCTTCGTGATGGGACTGCTGGCATACCGCACCTATTCCGGTTCGGCCCCGATTCCCGAACGCGTGCAGTCGCCGACCGGGCAGACGCTGTTCACCGCAGACGATGTCAAGCACGGCCAGAAGATTTTCCTGGCGGCGGGTCTCATGCAGTACGGGTCGATACTCGGGCACGGGGCGTGGCTGGGACCGGATTACACCGCCGACTATCTGCGCCGGTCGGCGGATTTCGCGCTGGAGGAGTTGGGGAACGACGATCGGGCGCATGCGCGAGTGCTCGCCGATTTCCAGGCCAATCGCTACGACGAGAAGACCGGCGTGCTGGTTTACAGCGCTGAGCAGGCGCAGGCGTTCCAGCATCTCGTCGACCACTACGCCGACGTGTTCGGCCGCACCGGAGCCGGGCTGGGGCTGCGGCCGGAGGTGCTCACCGATCGGGCGCAGATCCAGGATCTGACCGCGTTCTTCTCGTGGACGGCGTGGATGTCGGCGGCGCATCGGCCGGGTCACGACTACTCCTACACCAATTCTTGGCCGGCCGAACCTCGGGTCGGCAATAGCCCTACCGCGAATGTGGTGGTGTGGAGCGTCATTTCGCTCATCGCGCTGCTGGGCGGCATCGGTGTACTGTTCGCCGCGTTCGGCCGCTGGGGTGGCCGGCTCGGCTGGAAGGGCCGTGAGGCGGCCACCTTGTCGTTCCGTGCGCCCGGCGATGTGGCGCTGACGCCCGGACAGCGATCCACCCGGTGGTATTTCGCGATCATGGTGATCCTGTTCGGCGCGCAGAGCCTGCTCGGCGCGGCCACCGAACACTATCGCGCGGATGTCACCAGTTTCTTCGGCCTCGATCTGGCGAAGATCCTGCCCTACAACCTGACTCGCACCTGGCATCTGCAGCTGGCGCTGTTCTGGGTGGTGGCGGCGTTCCTCGCCGCGGGAATCTTCCTGGCGCCCTTGATAGCCCGGCGCGAGCCGCGCGGGCAGGGCCGGTTGTCGTACATCCTGCTCGGGGCGGTGGCGGTGGTGGTGTTCGGAAGCCTGATCTGTGAGGCGCTCAGCATCCACGGCAAGGTGTCGTACGGCAACTTCTTCGCCGCACAGCAATTCACCTTCCTCGACCTGGCCCGCGTCTGGCAGATCCTGCTGGTGGCCGGGCTGGCCATCTGGGTGGGGATCCTGTGGCGCGGGTTGCGCGGGCGACTGGCCGACGAGCACAAGGGCAATATGCCGTGGCTGTTCTTCCTCGCCGCGCTCGCCATACCCGTGGTCTACGCGGTCGGGCTGCTGGCGCGGCCGGGCGACAACTTCACCCACACCGAGTTCTGGCGGTTCTGGGTGGTGCATCTATGGGTGGAGGACTTCCTGGAACTGTTCACCACCGTCATGGTCGCCTACATGTTCGTCCTGCTCGGGGTGGTGCGTGAGCGGGTAGGCATGATCGTCATCTATCTCGACATCATCCTGTACTCCGCGGGCGGGGTGATCGGCACCATGCATCACCTGTACTTCAACGGAACTCCGGTCGAGCACATGGCACTCGGTGCGGTGTTCTCCGCGCTGGAGGTGGTCCCGCTGACCTTCCTCACCGTGGAGGCATGGAGCTTCCTGAAACTGGGGTCGAAGCAGGAGTCGCGGTCGGCCACGCAGTTCCCGCACCGGTGGGCGGTCATGTTCCTGGTCGCGGTCGGATTCTGGAACTTCTTGGGCGCGGGCATCTTCGGGTTCCTGATCAACCTGCCGATCGTGTCCTATTACGAGATCGGCACCGCGCTCACCGCCAACCACTCGCACGCGGCGATGATGGGCGTCTACGGCATGCTCGCCTGCGCGTTCGCGCTGTTCTGCGTGCGCTATATGATCCCGGCCGATAAATGGCCGGACAGGCTGGCGAAAATCTCGTTCTGGTCGCTGAACGTCGGGCTGGCGTGGATGGTGTTCGCCACCCTGCTGCCGATCGGAATCCTGCAGCTCTACAAGGCCGTCGACAGCGGATACTACGAGGCGCGCGAGCTGAACTACATTCAAAGCCACGCGAATTCGGTGCTGGAATGGCTGCGCATGCCGGGCGACATCGTGTTCATCGTCGGCGGTATCGCGCCGCTGGCGTGGATCATGTGGCTGGCCGTGAAATACCGCGGCACGGGCGGAACGCCACCGCCGGCGCGCACGAAGATCGCCGCCGCAGCACGGGAGGTGCCTGCCGAGGAACTGGTAGAGCTGACCGGCAGCGAGAGCAAGTGATGGTGGTGCACCCGGCGGTCGAGACACTGCTGATGGGCGGATACGCGGTGCTGCTCATCGCCACCGCATTCGGCCTGGATCTGCTGGCGCGGCAGATCCATCGACGCTCCGATCGGCACCGCAACGCCGGATTCCGGTATCTCCCCGAGCACGACTACTGGATGTGCCCGGCGCATGAGCCGTTGTGGCCGCACAGCATCGACGACCAGGCCCGCCTGATCCGCTATCGGGCACGTCCGTCGGTGTGCAACGCTTGCCCGGACAAGCGCGACTGCACCGACTCCGCGGCGGGGCGGGAGATCACCAAAGCCATCGACCCCTGGCCGCATTCCGAAGCCGGTCGTTTCCATCGAGGGATCGCATTGGTGCTGATCGTGCTGGCCGCCGCGTTCCTGATCATCGCCGCGGCCGTACATCCCAGGTCGCCGGATCTGATTGTGCTGGCGCCGATCACACTCGGCTGGGTGCGCGCCGCCTGGGTACTGACCGCCCACTTCCGCCACACACCCGCCGACTTCCCCACCGGAGTCCCGGTGGCCGAAAGGAACTCCCGATGATCATGATCGGCGTCGCCGCGGCCGTGGCCGCCGCCCTGCTGCTCCCGGTGTCGAGCCTGCGGATTCTGCGCGAATACGAACGGGCCGTGGTGTTCCGGCTGGGCCGGCTGCGCCCGCTGCGTGGTCCCGGCATGGTGGCGTTGATTCCCCTCATCGATCGGATGGTGCGCGTCGACCTGCGCACCATCACACTCACCATCCCACCGCAGGAGGCCATCAGCCGCGACAATGTGCCGGTCCGAGTCAACGCCGTCGCCTACTTTCGCGTCATCGACCCGGTCCGCAGCGTCATCGAGGTGGAGAACCACGCCGTCGCCACCTCCCAGATCGCCCAGACCACACTGCGTTCCGTGCTCGGCCGCGAGGACCTCGACACCCTGCTGTCCGAGCGCGACCAGCTCAATACCAACCTGCAGAAGATCATCGACGAGCAGACCGAACCATGGGGCGTGAAGGTCGCCCTGGTCGAGATCAAGGACGTCGAGATCCCCGAGGTCATGCAGCGCGCCATCGCCCGGCAGGCGGAAGCCGAACGTGAACGCCGCGCCCGCATCATCCACTCCCTCGGTGAGGTCCAGGCGGCCGAGAACACCCGCGACGCAGCGCAACTGCTGGCGGGCACCCCGGCAGCCCTGCAGCTGCGCTATCTGCAGGCACTCGGGGAGCTGGGGGCCGAAGGGCGTTCCACGGTCGTCTTCCCCATGCCCGTCGACCTCGCCGAACCGCTCAAACGCGTGCTGCGTTCCGGGACACTCGAATAGACGCAACCAGACTGTCCCGATCCACCGGTCGCTCGAGGGAGCTCGATCATGCGTCGGTGGCACGGGATCGACGACGACGGAGGCCCAGTGTGGGAGCAATCGACGTTCGAGGGAAGTACGAGGTCGTGTTCACAGTCGCTGAGGAGTGCTGATGCGCCGAATCATTGACCTGTCCGTCTCGTTGCAAGCGGGCATCGCATCGGATCCGCCCGGTTATCTACCCGAGATCGACTATCTGGACCATCGACAGACCCGCGAGGACATGCTGGCGTTCTTTCCTGGCGCGCAGGTCGACGACCTGCCCGATCGAGAGGGGTGGGCGATCGAGCGGGTCCGGGTCAACACCCACAACGGCACCCATGTCGACGCTCCGTATCACTATGCGTCGACGATGGATGGCGGCAAGCGGGCCATCACTATCGATGAAGTTCCGCTCGAGTGGTGTTTCGGGCGTGGCATCAAGCTCGATTTCCGGCACTTTGACGACGGCTACGTCGTCACTCCCGAGGACGTGGACAACGAACTCGACAGGATCGGCCACACGCTGCAATCGCTGGACATCGTATTGGTCAATACCAGTGCGGGCAGCCGCTACGGTCAAGACGACTACGCGATCAAAGGGTGCGGCATGGGCCGCGAGGCGACTCTGCATCTGCTGCGCCAAGGCGTACGGATGACCGGTACCGACGCATGGAGCTGGGATGTGCCGTTTCTGTACACCGCGCGCCGCTATGCCGTCGACCATGATCCCGACATCATCTGGGAAGGGCACCGTGCGGGGCGGGAGATCGGCTACTGCCACATCGAGAAGCTGCACAACCTGGAAGCACTTCCCGCTCATGGCTTCCAGGTGGCGTGCTTCCCGGTGAAGATCCACCGCGCCTCGGCCGGGTGGACGCGCGCGGTGGCGATCCTCGACGAGGACGCGGGCTGAGGACCGGGAACCTGCGAGCCGCAAGTTGATACGACCCTCAGAGGCCATGAAAAGACCCTACAGCGCTCATGAGCAAAATGCGTGAAAGTCCGATGGTGTTCCGGTCGGGTCCGGCGCCTCGAACGGGATGCGATCGCAGAATTCGACATGTCCGAAATAGAGCCGCCGCCTCCGGGAACGGAGCCTGCAGGGGCAGCCCTGAAGAACGGTTTGGTCGAAATGATCCTTGCTATACGGTATCGCGGTAGCGATCACGGGAATCGGTGGTCCCGCTTCAGGGCGATAAACGCTGGCGGCCAAATGGATTCCGCGGCGCATTGGCATCCTGGCGTCCTCGACCAGAACACCGGTGGCAGTGGATACCCAACGATGTCGAAAAGGATGCTCTTCCAAGAAATTGTGCTCGCCTTCCGGCGGCAGCGATGGACGCGCGGCGGTCGGTCAGCGTTCGAGAGTGAGCATGGCGGTGAGCGCGCGGCCGACGGCATCGGAGGCAGCGCGTTTGGACAGGCCGCGCCGGTCCATCAGGTGGTGGCGGTACGGCCAGCCCACGGTGGCGTCGACGAGATCGAGCAGCTGCTCGCCCTCGGCGTCGTCCAGTTCCGGTGCGAAGGCGCGGGTGAGCGCGTCCCGAATCCGCTTGTCGGTCAACCGCATCCGGGTGTCCACCGCCGGGGTGCGCAGGGATTCGATGAGCCCGAGCACCCGGGGCTCGCGCTGCAGCGTGAAGATGGATTCGCTCTGGCGCACCACCGCCTCGATGCGCTGGGCCAGTGGCAGTTCCGGGTCGATCTCGGCCAGCAGCGCCTCGACCTGCTCGGACTGCTGATCCACCGCCGCGGTGATCAGCGCTGTCCGGGTTGGGAAGTGCACGAAGATACTGCGTTCGGACACCCCGGCGCGCTCGGCGATGCTGCGGGTGGTGGGGTCGAACTCGCCGTCGTGGACCGCCGACAGCAGGCCGTCGATGATCGCCCTGCGGGTCTGTTCGGGGTTGCGCCGCCGCCGTGGGCCGTCGCCTTTGCCCTCGCTCATGACGAGAATCCGATCACATCCGGCCGGAGCGTGTGCACGCAGGTCCGGCGGAGGGTTCGCGGGGTCATGGGTGGTGTCACGCAGCCATCATATTGCAGCAGCACTGCAATAGTGATGTACTGTGGCGAACGCGGCAGAATCGCAGCGAATGATCGGCTACTCGTTCTGTCCGGCACATCGACCGCATGGAGACAGGAGAGCGCTGATGACCGACGCGGACCTCACCAACAACGGCGACGATCGCAAGCCGGGCGGCTTCACGGTGTCGCGGCGAGGGGTGTTCGGGGTGGGCGCGGCCGCACTGGTGGCCGCCGGTGTCGGAGCCGCCGTCGCCGGGTGTGACAGCAACGGCGACAACGCTTCCGCTGCCGAGCAGACCGGCAAGGATCCGGTCGATCCGAGCGGCCACATCGTCGACCAGCAGCATCAGGCGCAATCCTCATTGCCCTTCTCCGACAAGCAGGACTTCACCGACGCCGACAAGGGTTTCATCGCCGGGCTCGAGCCGGACGTGGTGAAGGATGCCGATGGAAAAGTGGTGTGGGACAACGATTCCTACGGATTCATCCAGGGCGCCTGTCCCAACTCGGTGCACCCCTCGCTGTGGCGGCAGTCTCAGCTGGTGGTGAAACAGGGCCTCTACGAAGTGGTTCCGGGCATCTACCAGATCCGCGGTCTCGACCTGTCGAACATGACGATCATCGAGGGCAGGACCGGCATCCTCGTCATCGACCCGCTGATCTCGACCGAGACCGCCGAGGCGGGCATGGATCTGTACTTCGCGCACCGCGGCCGGAAGCCGGTCACCGGCATGATCTACACCCACTCCCATGTCGACCACTTCGGCGGCGCCCTGGGTGTCATCAGCCTGGAAGACGCTGCCTCGGGCCGGATTCCGGTGATCGCGCCGCAGGGCTTCATGGAGCACGCGGTCGAGGAGAACGTCTTCGCCGGCACCGCCATGGCCCGCCGCTCGGCCTACATGTACGGCGCGGCGCTGCCGCGTGGTGCGAAGGGGCAGGTCGGCGCGGGCCTGGGCATGACCACCTCGGTCGGCACGGTGAGCCTCATCCCGCCGAACAAGGACGTCACCCACACCGGCCAGGAAGAGACCATCGACGGGATCAAGGTCGTCTTCCAGATCACCCCGGGCACCGAGGCGCCGTCGGAGATGAACTTCTACTTCCCCGACTTCCGTGCGATGTGCATGGCGGAGAACGCCACCCACACCCTGCACAACCTGCTCACCCTGCGCGGCGCGCTGGTTCGCGACGCGCACGTGTGGTCGCAGTACCTGACCGAGACCATCACCATGTTCTCCGACAAGTACGACGTCGCCTTCGCCTCGCACCACTGGCCCATGTGGGAAGCGGACAAGGTCACCGAATGGCTGTCGCTGCAACGGGATACCTACGCCTACCTACACGACCAGACCCTGCGCATGCTGAACCAGGGCTACACCGGCATCGAGATCGCCGAGATGATCCAGATGCCGCCGGCCATCGAGGGCAAGTGGTACAACCACGGCTACTATGGTTCGGTCAGTCACGACGTGAAGGCCATCTACCAGCGCTACATGGGTTGGTTCGACGGCAACCCGGCGCACCTGTGGGAGCACCCGCCGGTCGAGTCCGGCAAGCGGCACGTGGACGCCATGGGTGGTGCGAGCGGGGCGTTGAAGGTGGCGCGCAAGGCCTACTCCGACGGTGACTACCGGTGGTGCGTCCAGGTTCTCAACTACCTGATCTTCGCCGACCCGGACAATGAGAAGGCGAAGATGCTGCAGGCCAGCGCTTTCGAGCAGCTCGGCTACGGCTCGGAGAACGCCACCTGGCGCAATTTCTTCCTCTCCGGCGCCTACGAGCTGCGCAACGGCACCTTCGGCACCCCGACCAAGGCCAACTCCGCCAGCATGATCAGCGCCCTGAGCGTGGACCAGGTCTTCGACTCCGCGGCGTTCCTGATCAATGGCCCCAAGGCATGGGACCTGCACCTGGTCAACGACTGGATCATTACCGACCAGAACCGGACCTACCGCACCGAGCTACGCAACGGCGTGCTCATCCACTACGTGATTCCCGCCGATTTCAAGGGCCCGGCCCCGGACGCCACCTTCACCCTGTCCCGGCTCGAGCTGATCGCCATCATGACCGGAACCAAGGACATCGTGAAGGAGGTCCAGGCCGGCGCGATCAAGGTCAGCGGCGACCCGGGCAAGCTGAAGCAGTTGAAGGACGTCATGGACAAGCCCGACCCGAACTTCAACATCGTCACCCCGTAATAATCCGCGCGGTGGAATGTCACGGCGTGACGGGAGTTACCAGGGCGTCACGCCGCGACATCCATGAATAGATGTGCGGGTTACAGCGTGCGGGTTGTGGCAGAGTCGACCTCGATCGATCTCGAGAGGAACCCGTGCAGCATCGGCTGTGGAACGCCGCGATCGTCGGGTAGCAGGCCGTCGCGTCCCTCGCCGCACCGGTGGCCGACGGGCCGCGCCCGCCGATCCGGTCACCGAAACCGGTGCGCTGCTGACGGATTCGGCGACCGCGATGCCCGGGCGGTCTTCCGCGACGAACAGATCAAATCCTGGCCCACACTGGACCACGGTCTCGGCGTGCCCGAGTGACCGAGCCGCCCGCGGTCACTGTGCGCGCTGGATGACGATGCGTTCGGTGCGCTGCTCGGATTGCGCTGCGACGGCCGCGCGTTCGACGGTCATGAGGCTCTCGGAGTGATGCTCCGCGTGATACTTGGCGGCCCCGCCGTTCAGTCCGAACAGCCGCTTGCTCCACAGCAGCCAGATCACCGCGGCGACATTCACCAGCAGCGCCCCGGCCCGCAGCACGGTGACCTTCTCGGTGAGCTCGTAGATCTCCAGCGGCAGGAAGATGGAGGTGGCGATGACCGCGAAGTATTCACCCCACCGCTTGACCAGCCACAGGCCCACCGCCTCGATGAGTTCGATGGTGGCATAGGCGAACAGGCCGACCGCGATCCAGATCAGCACGTTCGGCGAGAGCGTGAAGGCCTTGTCGATGCCCCGGATGATCTTGGAATGGTCCGGGTTGAAACCGATCTGGTCGGCCAGCTGCCGGATCAGCGGAAGATCCTTGTCCCAGTTGGACTTCCAGTGCTCGCGGGAACCGCGCAGCTTCAGCACGCCCGCGCCCAGCAGAATGAACACGATGCCGCGGATGACGCGCTCGGCGGCCAGCAGCCGCATGATGAGGCGGTCGCGCAGCAGTCGGCCGCGTGGCACCTCGGGCGCGTCGTCGGCGGGGCCGGTGCGGCGCGGCTCCCCCGGCACGAAATCCCCGCAGCGCAGGCAGCGCCAGGATTCACCCGCCGGGGTGGCGACGTGGAGGCGTGCCGCGAGCTCGGGCTCGGTGGGGGCGTAGGTCTCGTGCCCTCGGGCAGCGCAGGTCCACAGACTGAAGTCCATGCGCGTGAGCGTAACCGGTCGGCGCGCGCCGAGGGCGTCCGAGCGTGCTGCGACGGATGTGTCAGCCCGCGGCGAGTGCGCGCAGCTGATCCAGATAGGTCCGGGTGCGCGGATCGCCGGGGAAGCGCTCGATCATCTCCCGTGCCGTCTCACCCGCGATCCACATGAGCGAGGGCAGCGAGCGGCGTTTGCCGGCGAAGGCCCGCGCGCCCTCGTCGAGGGCGAGCTCCAGATTGCGATCGCGGATGGCGACCACCGCCAGCGTGAGGTGCGCCTCGGCGACCCGCATGGGTTTGCGGATGCTGCCGTCGGGGCGGGTGGAGGTCAGGATCACCTGCCGGGCATAGTTTTCCGCGAGCCGATCGTCCCCGGCTACCCGGCAGCAGTCCATGGCGTAGAAGTCGAACTTCTGCGGATCGACCACGAAGTGATTGTCCAGATTGGACGGATGCTCGATGGTGTCCAGAATCGAACGGCCCTGGGCGAGCGCCCTTTCCGCCTCGCGCCGATCGCCCAGCCGCGCCCACGCCTTGGCCCGCTGTGCCGCCAGCTGGACGCCGACGCCCAGGCGGTCGGTGGTGGCGCGCGCGGCCTCGGCGGTGTCGATGGCGCCCCGGTAGTTGGCCTGGGTGAGCGCGAACCAGGCGGCCATTTCGGCTCCCCAGCCGATGATTTCGGCGTGCTCGGCCTCCTGGCCGAGGGCGAGCGCGGCCCGGCGGGTCGCCTCGGCGGCGGTGCGCCAGCCGAGATCGTAATCGGCGCAACCGACCAGGAGGGCAACCCATCCGGCCAGCACCAGTACCTCCCGATGCTGCGCGAGAGTCAAGCGACCGTCCAGTAGCGAAGTGATCCGCCGCAGCCACGCCGTGCCCTCGGCGTGCAACTCGTGGGGATCGGCGGACGGGTACTCCGAACACAGCCGATCGGCGGTGATGCGAATCGCGTCGAGCGTAGAGGCGGACACATCGGACATACGTAGCCGCCCAATGAATTCCAGTGTGTCCATCCCTGTGGCCGAGAGCATCTCGTCGTCCCGATTGGGCCGGGCCCTGGGAAAGAAGGCCGGCGTCACCGTGTCGAAAGCCGCCGCGATGATCGGTGCGTAGAAATCGTCCGGCCGCGATTCCCCGGACTCCCAGCGCCGCCAATTGCGCAGAAGTGTGCTGTCCGTTGGCAGATTGCGGCTCGATTTGCCGCGCATGGCACGGACCGCATCGGCTTGAGACCACCCCCGAGCATCACGTTCGGCACGCATTCGGACAGCCCAGACAGGTCGATCGTCAGCGGCGGACACGCTCTGTAGTATCTCACCAGTTAACGACAGATGGACCCGGATAGGGCATCTCGATGTCAGTGGGTTGACATCTGCAATTGCATTCGTGATCACGCCAAACTGTTCAACAGGGCACATTCATGACAGCGGTCCCCAATCCAACGGAGGTTCGGGTGGAAGCGTTGATCTATGGGTACGTGCGTGACGATCTGGCCGATGGCCGCAGCGAAGAGCTGGAGAACGCCATGTGCGGGCTCGCCCGATCCGCCGGCCTCTGCTTCGCCGCCACGTTCCATGAATCGACCCCCGGCGACGGCACCGCGTTCGCGGAGCTGACGGCCGAACTCAAGCGTGCCGATGCCCACCACGTGGTGGTGCCGTCGCTCGATCACCTTGCGGGGCAAACCATTCCGCGCGACATCCTGATCGCGAAGCTGGCCCACGAGGCCTCCGTCAAGATCTGGGCCGTAGAGCACTAGCCGTCGAAAGATGGCAGCACCTGCGCCGAAACGCAGGTGCTGCAATGGTTTCGGTACCGGAGCCCGGTATCAGAGACCGAAGCCGCCTCGTCCGCGGCGGCGCAGGTACTTCTCGAACTCGGCCGCGATGGCGTCGCCGTCGATCTTGCCCATGGCGTCGTTGATGTCGACCTCGGCATCGCCGCGCTCCTCGAGCGAGCGCACGTACTCGGCGATCTCCTCGTCACCGGCGGTCATCTCGTTGACCGCGCCCTCCCACTCCTCGGCCTGCTCGGGCAGACCGCCGAGCGGCACCTCGACATCGAGGACGTCCTCGACCCGGTGCAGCAGGGCGATGATGGCCTTGGGGTTGGGCGGCTGGGAGACGTAGTGCGGCACCGCCGCCCAGAAGGAGATGGCCGGGACGCCCGCGCGCACGCACGCGTCCTGCAGCACTCCGGTAATACCGGTCGGTCCCTCGTAGCGGGTCTGTTCCAGGTTGAAGCGTTCCGCGGCTTCCTTGTTGTAAGCGGTCCCGGTGACCGGAACCGGCCGGGTGTGCGGGGTGTCGGCCAGCAGCGCGCCCAGGATCACCACCGTGGACACGCCGAGCTGCTCGACGAATTCGAGGATGTCTTTGCAGAAACTGCGCCAGCGCATATTCGGTTCGACGCCACGCAGGAGCACGACGTCCCGATCGCTGCCCGGGGGCGAGCAGACCGACAGCATGGCCGCGGGCCACTGGATCTCGCGGGTCACCCCGTCCACCTGCCGGACCGTCGGCCGGTTCACCTGATAGTCGTAATAGTCCTCGGAGTCGAGCTCGGCCAGCGGCTGCGCGTCCCAGATCAGTTCCAGATGCTCGACCGCGCCACTGGCGGCATCGGCCGCATCGTTCCAGCCTTCGAAGGCGGCCACGAGCACCGGATCCCGCAGCGTAGGCAGGTCCGATTCGGGTGGCACCGGGGATTCACTGGCGTTCACCCGGTCAGCCTACGGTGTGGGCAGACCTGGTGTGCATGCGACGCGCATTCGTGCAGCCCGCCGCGATTCGCCGTGGTTCACCCATGGTTCGCGGCCCGAGCGCGGGGAGGCGGAGCGCTCGTTCCGGACTGCGGCTCGATAGACCTCCGCCTCGGAGCGGGGGGAGCGAAGCGGAGGAGCGGAGGAGGGAAGAACGAGGCCGCCCCGGCTCCGCCTCCGCGCGCCTGTCCGCGAACCCGCCGGAGCGGAGCGGAGGCAGTCGAATTCAGCTTGTCGGCGTCTCCCACTACTCTTGAGTACATGTCTGTACGCAGCCGCGCCGAATTCGACACCACCCTCTTGGACACGCTCAGACAGCGTGTCGTGATCGGGGACGGTGCGATGGGCACGATGCTGCAGGCCGCGGATCTCACTCTCGACGATTTCCGTGGCCTCGAGGGATGCAACGAAATCCTCAACGACACCCGCCCCGACGTGCTGCGCCACATCCACCGGGCCTACTTCGAGGCCGGCGCCGACGCCGTCGAGACCAATACCTTCGGGTGCAACCTGCCCAACCTGGCCGATTACGACATCGCCGACCGCATTCGCGACCTGTCCGACCGCGGCACCCGCCTCGCCCGGGAGGTGGCCGACGAGATGGGACCGTCCGCGGACGGGACTCCCCGGTACGTGCTGGGTTCCATGGGCCCGGGCACCAAGCTGCCGACCCTGGGCCACGCGCCCTACGCCGCCCTGCGCGACGCCTACAGCGAGGCCGCGCTCGGCATGCTCGACGGCGGCGCCGACGCCATCCTCATCGAGACCTGCCAGGACCTGCTGCAGGTCAAGGCCGCGGTCACCGGTAGTCACCGGGCCATGGACCGGGCCGGGCGCCGGATCCCGATCATCACGCACGTGACGATGGAGACGACCGGCACCATGCTGGTCGGCTCCGAGATCGGTGCGGCGCTGACCGCGCTGGAGAAGCTCGGCATCGACGTGATCGGCCTCAACTGCGCCACCGGTCCGGACGAGATGAGCGAGCATCTGCGGCATCTGTCCAAGCACGCGCAGCTGCCGGTGTCGGTCATGCCGAACGCCGGTCTGCCGATCCTCGGCGCGCACGGCGCGGAGTACCCGCTCACGCCGGAGGAGCTGGCGGTCGCGCTGAGCCAGTTCGTGTCCGAGTTCGGGTTGTCGCTGGTCGGCGGCTGCTGTGGCACCACGCCCGAGCACATCCGGCAGGTGGCCGAGGCGGTGCGCGAGGTGCAGCAGGCCAAGCGGGATCCGGTGCACGAGCCGAGCGTCTCGTCGATCTACAGCTCGGTGCCGTTCGAGCAGGACGCCTCGGTCCTGATGATCGGTGAGCGCACGAATGCCAACGGCTCCAAGGCTTTCCGGGACGCCATGCTGGCCGGCGACTGGCAGAAGTGCCTGGACATCGCCAAGGACCAGACCCGCGACGGCGCGCACATGCTGGACCTGTGCGTGGACTACGTGGGTCGCGACGGCGCCGCCGACATGACCGAGCTGGCCTCCCGACTGGCGACCGCGTCCACCCTGCCGATCATGCTGGACTCCACCGAAACCCCGGTGCTGAAGGCCGGTTTGGAACACCTGGGCGGGCGCTGTGCCATCAACTCGGTGAACTACGAGGACGGCGCGGGGCCGGATTCGCGGTTCCAGCAGACCATGGCGCTGGTCGCCGAACACGGTGCGGCCGTGGTGGCGCTGACCATCGACGAGGAGGGCCAGGCGCGCACCGCCGAGAAGAAGGTGGAGATCGCCGAGCGGCTCATCGCCGACATCACCGGCAACTGGGGGCTCGACGAGTCCGACATCATCATCGACACACTGACCTTCACCCTGGGCACCGGCCAGGAGGAGTCGCGGCGTGACGGCGTCGAAACCATCGAGGCCATCCGCGAACTCAAGAAGCGGCACCCGAATGTGCAGACCACGCTGGGTCTTTCGAACATCTCGTTCGGCCTGAACGCGGCCGCGCGGCAGGTGGTCAACTCGGTGTTCATGAACGAATGCGTCGAGGCGGGCCTGGATTCGGCCATCGTGCACGCCTCGAAGATCCTGCCCATGTCGCGGATTCCGGAGGAGCAGCGGCAGACGGCGCTGGATCTGGTCTACGACCGCCGCACCGAGGATTACGACCCGCTGCAGAAGCTCATGGCGCTGTTCGAGGGCGTGTCGGCGGCCTCGTCGAAGGCGTCGCGGGCCGAGGAACTGGCGGCGCTGCCGCTGTTCGAGCGGCTCGAGCGGCGCATCGTGGACGGCGAGAAGGCCGGCATGGACGCCGATCTGGATGCCGCCATGACCGAGGTGCCGCCGCTGCAGATCATCAACGAGACGCTACTGGCGGGCATGAAAACCGTTGGCGAGCTGTTCGGTTCGGGCCAGATGCAGCTGCCGTTCGTGCTGCAGTCGGCCGAGACCATGAAGACCGCGGTCGCCTACCTGGAACCGCACATGGAGGCCACCGACGATTCCGGCAAGGGCCGTATCGTGCTGGCCACCGTCAAGGGTGACGTGCACGACATCGGCAAGAATCTGGTGGACATCATCCTGTCCAACAATGGCTACGAGGTCGTGAATCTCGGTATCAAGCAACCGATTTCGACGATCCTGGATGCCGCTGTGGACAAGAAGGCCGATGTCATCGGCATGTCCGGGCTGCTGGTGAAGTCCACCGTGGTCATGAAGGAGAACCTCGAGGAGCTCAACAGCCGCGGTGTCGCGGAGCAGTTCCCGGTGCTCCTGGGCGGCGCGGCACTGACCCGGGCGTACGTGGAGAACGATCTCACCGCGGTGTACGACGGCGAGGTGCATTATGCGCGTGACGCCTTCGAGGGCCTGCGACTCATGGACGAGATCATGACCGTCAAGCGCGGCGGCGCGGCCGACCCGGATTCTCCGGAGGCCATCGCCGCCCGTGAGAAGGCCGCCGAGCGCAAGGCCCGCCACGAGCGGTCCCAGCGGATCGCGCGGGAGCGCAAGGCCGCCGAGGTGCCGGTCGAGGTGCCGGAGCGTTCGGACGTGGCCGCGGAGCTGCCGGTGCCGACGCCGCCGTTCTGGGGTTCGCGCATCGTGAAGGGCCTGTCGGTCAACGAGTACTCGAGCCTGCTCGACGAGCGGGCACTGTTCCTGGGCCAGTGGGGCCTGCGCGGCCAGCGCGGCGGCGAGGGGCCCTCCTACGAGGAGCTGGTGGAGACCGAAGGCCGTCCGCGCCTGCGGTACTGGCTGGACCGGCTGACCGCCGAGGGTGTGCTGCAGCACGCCGCGGTGGTATACGGCTATTTCCCGGCCGTCTCCGAGGGCGACGATGTGATTGTTCTCACCGAACCGAATCCCGATGCGCCGGAACGCTTCCGGTTCACATTCCCGCGTCAGCAACGCGACCGGTTCCTCTGCGTTGCCGATTTCATTCGCTCGCGCGAGTACGCGAAGCAGACCGGGCAGGTGGATGTGCTGCCGTTCCAGCTGGTCACCATGGGTAAGCCCATTGCCGACTTCGCGAATGTGCTGTTCGCGGGCGACAATTACCGCGACTATCTCGAGGTGCACGGCATCGGCGTGCAACTCACCGAGGCACTCGCCGAGTTTTGGCACCGCCGGATTCGGGAAGAGCTCACCCTGGAAGGGCATTCGGTCGCCGACGAGGATCCCGCCGATGTGTTGGACTACTTCAAACTCGGATACCGTGGCGCACGGTACTCGTTCGGCTATGGTGCCTGCCCGGATCTGGAGGATCGGGCCAAACTCGTGGAGCTGCTGGACGCCGGCCGGATCGGAGTGATGCTGTCGGAGGAGTTGCAACTGCATCCGGAGCAGTCCACGGACGCGTTCGTGCTGCTGCACCCGGAAGCCAAGTACTTCAACGCCTAATATTTTCACCAGATTTCCGGGCTTCGCGCAGAGTTGCAGGGGTGCTCGGCGCGAAAGCCAGCAGGAGGGGCACAACCACATGAGCGCAGACCGGCTGATTGCGGGGCGGTACCGGCTAACGGATCCGATCGGCACCGGTGCGATGGGGGTGGTGTGGCGCGCGACCGACGTTCGGCTGCGGCGCACGGTCGCGGTCAAGCAATTGCTGCTGACGCCGGGGCTGACCCGGTCTCAGGCCGTCGAGGCCAGGATGCGGGCGATGCGTGAGGGGCGCATCGCGGCGCGACTGCATCACCCCAACGCCGTCACCGTGTTCGACGTGGCGGAGGAGGACGGCCAGCCCTGGCTCGTCATGGAATACGTGGACGCCGTCAGCCTGGCGGCGCTCATGCGGGAGAAGGGGCGACTCGAACCGGTCGAGGTGGCGCGGATCGGGGCCAAGGTGGCCGATGCGCTGGCCGCGGCCCACAAGGCCGGGATCGTGCACCGGGATGTCAAGCCCGCCAATATCCTGGTGGCCGACGACGGGACGGTGAAGATCACCGACTTCGGCATCTCGCGGGCCACCGGGGACGTGACCGTCACGTCCACGGGATTCCTGGCGGGCACGCCCGCCTATCTGTCGCCGGAGGTGGCGCGGGGCGAGAACCCGGAGCCGACCTCCGACGTGTTCGCCTTGGGCTCAACGCTTTACGCGGCGGTCGAGGGAAAGCCGCCCTTCGGTGAGGGCGACAACCCGCTGGCGGTGCTGCACTCGGTGGCGCGCGCCCAGGTGCCGCCGCCGACCCACGCCGCGGCGCTCGCGCCGGTGCTGATGGACCTGCTCGCGGCCGAGGGCGCGGACCGGCCGACCATGGTGCAGGCGGCCGAACGGCTGCAGGCGGTGGCGGAGGGGCGGGCCCCGGTCGCGCCGATCCAGCAGACCGAGGTGCTGCCCGCGATGAGTGCCGCTGCCGCCGTGGACGGTTCGGCCGCCACGACGGTGATGTCGACCTCGCGCAGCGGCGCGCCCAGTAATGCCACCGACGCCACCGTGCACGTCGACATGGCCACGGATGCGTCGCCGCCGCGCGGGACGGTGCCGGGTACGCCGCCGCCGGGCGCGACCGGCGCAGCGAAAACCGGTGGCGCGGCCCGGAATCCGCGGCAGCTGGTGCTGGTGGCGGCCGGCGTGGTGGGCGCACTCGTCGTGGCCGTCGTGATCGCTGTGGCGGTCAGCAGCAACAGCGGCGGCGGCAACCAGCCGCTGGCGAACAACGGGGGCTCGGTCACCGCGGCGGCCTCGCCGATTCCGGCGACCTCCCCGGACAATATGGGCCAGGCCGACGGCGGCGCCCAGCAGCCCACGCGCAACGGCGAGGCGGGTGCGGCCACGCACGCGCCGACCACCACGCCCGCGCCGACTTCGTCGGTGGCGCCGACCTCTTCGGCTCGGCCGAGCACGACCACCGTGCCGCCGTCCTCGACGACACCGTTCGGCCCGCCGCCGGCGACCTCGGTGGCCTCGTTCATCCAGGGCTACTACGGCATGCTCCCCGGCAATGTCAGCGGTGCGTGGTCGGTGCTGTCGCCCGGCTACCAGGCCTCCACGGGCGGCTACAACGCCTACGCGCAGTTCTGGGGCACCATCTCGTCGGTGAGCGTGGGCGCGGTCACGCCCAACGGCGACAACCGGGCGGTGGTGGCGCTGACCTACGTGCTCAAGAACGGGCAGGTGTCCACCGAGAACCGGTGGATCCAGGTCGACTCTTCGACCGGGCACCTGATGATCGCGGCCTCGGGTCTGTGATCGGTCCCCGATAGGCTGAACCGGCTCCGCCCGCGGCGGAGCCGGTTTTGGTTCAGGTGGTGCGGAAGGAGTTCGAGTCGGTGGCGCGGTTGGACGCGGTGTTGTGGGACATGGACGGAACGCTGCTGGACTCGGAAAGGCTCTGGGACATGGCATTGCGCGAACTGGCCGGGGAGTACGGGCGGCAGCTGACCGACGCTGTCCGGCATGCGCTGATCGGCGCGTCCGGCCCGAACGCCTTCCGGATTCTGTTCGAGGGCTTGGGTATCGAGCACACCCGCGAGGCCGTCGCCACGGCCTCGCACTGGATGGAGCGACGGGTCACCGAACTGTTCCACGGTCCGGTGCCGTGGCGTCCCGGTGCCCGCGAGGCGCTGGAAATGGTGCAGGCCGCCGGTATCCCGATGGCCCTGGTCACCAACACCAAGCGGTCGCTGACGGAGCACGGGTTGAACACCATCGGCCGTGAGTTCTTCGGCGCCACCGTCTGCGCCGACGAGGTGCCTCACGGCAAGCCCGCCCCGGACGTCTACCTCCGAGCCGCCGAACTCCTCGGCGTCGCACCGGAAAACGCGGTCGCCATCGAGGATTCGCCGACCGGCTCGATCGCCGCCCAGGCCGCCGGCTGCGCGCTGCTGGTGGTGCCGTGCGAGGTCGCGGTGCCGGACGCACCGGGCCGGACCTTCCGCGAGAGCCTGGTCGGGCTGACCCTGACCGACCTCGGGGATCTCGTCCCCGCCGGAATCGGCTGACTGCGCACACGATGACCCCGCCGGGGTTCCCATTCGTCCAAGGCTGTGGGTTGTTCGTCGCTTAGCCTGCGGGTATGGAGAGCGTGCTGGAGTTGCTGCGGGGTGTGTGCACCGGGCTGCCCGAGGTGACCGAGCGGGTCAGTCATGGGGAACCGTGCTGGTTCGCGGGTGGGAAGAAGATGTTCGTGATGTTCGCGGATCATCATCATGACGAGCGGGTCGGGTTCTGGTGTGCGGCGCCGGCGGGGGTGCAGGACGAGTTGGTGGCCGCTGAGCCGGAGCGGTTCTTCCGGCCGCCGTATGTGGGGCATCGCGGGTGGCTCGGCGTGTATCTGGATACGGCCGTGGCGTGGGACGAGATCGGGGAGATCGTCGAGGACGCCTATCGAGTGGTGGCGGCGAAACGGCTTGTGGCGGAGCTGGATCGGCGCACGGTGTCGGAGTGACGCGGCACGGGCCCGGCGATAGCGCCGGGCCCGGTCGGTTTTGCGGAATCAGCGCAGCGGGCCGAAGAAGGTCTGGAGGTCGCGGGCCAGGTTGGCGGGGGCCTCCATGGCCGGGAAGTGCAGGCCGCGTTCGAATTCGGTCCAGTGGGCGTCGGCGGGTGCGGGGACGACGCGGCGGACGGTTTCGTCCGCGCCGAAGATGGCGAAGCCCTGGGGGACCGACGGGGGAGCGCCCCATTCGGTGGAGTGGGACTGCTCGTAGAGGGTGTGGGCGGCGGAGGCGCCGGAGCCGGTGAACCAGTAGAGGCTGACGGTGGTGAGGAGTTGGTCGCGGTCGATGGGGAGGTCGGTCCACGCCTCGAATTTCTCGGCGATCCAAGCCAATTGGAGCAGGGGGGAGTCGACCAGGCCGTAGCCGATGGTCTGGGGGCGGGAATTCTGGATGGCCAGGTAGCCGGAACCCTCGCGGCGGAAGGCGTCCATCCGGTCCAGGATGACCTTGTCGATCGGGTCGTTGGGGTCCAGGCCGTCGGCCATGCCGGGCAGGAAAGTCGCGACATTGGCGGCGGTGAGCGGGTCGGTGACCACATGGACGCCGGTGACGTGCTCGGGGTCCAGGGCGGCGACCAGGCCCGAGACACCGCTGCCGACATCGCCGCCGTGCACGCCGTAGCGGTCGTATCCCAGGCGGGCCATGAGCTCGATCCACGCGCGGGCGGCGCGGGCCATGGTCCAGCCGATGGCGCTCAGCGGCGTGGACAGGGTGTAGCCGGGCAGCGACGGGGCGATCACGTGGAAGGCCGGGCCTTCGGCCGGGTCGGTGAGCAGGCCGATGAGGCCCATGAACTCGGCGATCGAGCTGGGGAATCCGTGGGTGATCAGCAGCGGCCGGGCATCGGGGCGTTGGGAGCGGACATGCAGGAAGTGGATGAGCTGGCCGTCGATCTCGGTGGTGAACTGGCGGAAGGCATTGAGCTTGGCTTCCTGAGCGCGCCAATCGAATTCGGTGCGCCAATAGTCGGCCAGGTCGTGCAGGGCGGTCTCGGGAATGCCGCGCTCCCAGCCGGTGCCGGGCAGCTGGGCGGCCCAGCGGGCGCGGTCCAGTCGGTCGTGCAGGTAGTCCAGGTCGGACTGGGGAACGTCGAGGGTGAAGGGGTGAATCTCGGTGCTCATCAGGCTGTTCCGTTCACTAGGGAGAACCTCGCCGGAGGCTCTTCATCTTCTGCTCGACACCACGGTATGGATTATTGCGGAACAGTTCGTTCCGCAATTCGCGGATACCATCGAGAAATGTTGGAAACCTCCGCCCGTCTGCTGCGGCTGTTGTCGCTGCTGCAATCCCGGCGCGACTGGACCGGGGCCGAACTCGCCGCACGGCTCGAGGTCACCCCGCGCACGATCCGCAAGGACATGGATCGGCTGCGCGAACTCGGCTATCCGGTGCAAGCGCGGCCCGGCGTGGACGGCGGATACCGGCTCGGGGCCGGTGGCGCGTTGCCGCCGCTGCTGCTCGACGATGACGAAGCTGTCGCGGTGGCCGTCGGATTACACACCGCCGCAAGCGGTTCGGTTCTCGGCATCGAGGAGACCTCGCTGCGCGCGCTCACCAAACTGGAGCAGGTCCTGCCGTCACGGCTGCGGCACCGGGTCAGTGCCTTCCAGAACGCGCTGCCGGTTCCGATGCGCGGGCCCCGGGTCGCCGCCGACACGTTGACCGCCATCGCCGCCGCGTGTCGCGACCACGAACGCCTGCGGTTCGACTACCGGACCCACTCGGGCGCATCCTCCCGGCGTGCGGTCGAGCCGTACCGCCTGGTCAACCACCGCCAGCGCTGGTACCTGGTGGCCTGGGATCTCGACCGGGGTGACTGGCGCACCTTCCGCGTCGACCGCATGGACCCGCGCACCCCGGCCGGACCGCGCTTCACCCCGCGCCCCCTGCCGCCCGACTCCGAGATCGCGTCACACGTAGAACGCGGAATAGGCTCGGCGACGTGGCATTTCCGTGCCCGGGTGATCGTGCACGCCCCCGCCGCCCACGTCCGTGCCCGCATCCCGATCCCCATCGACATCGAGGAACTCGGCGAGAACCGCTGCGCCTTCGAGCCCGGCTCCGACCACCCCGAAATGCTCGCCCTCTACCTGGGCCTGCTCGACGCCGACTTCGACATCGTCGATTCCCCCGAACTGGTCGCCGCCCTGCACACTCTGATCGACCGCTACCAGCGCGCCGTCGGCCCCGCCGGCCGAGTCACCGCCCGCGATAGTGCTCGTCCAGCACGGGCACCGGATCCAGTTCCGACACCTGATGCCCCGCATTGCAGTGATCGGTGAGATCCTTCCCGTCCCGAGCCTGCACCACCCGCAGCTCATCCACGCAATCAACCAGTGACGCGGCAACTTTCGCCGCATGCCGATACCCCGGCGCATCCCGATCGGCGACCACCCACACCCGATGCGCGCCGCACAGCCATGCGGCATGCTCCCGATGCCACCCGTTCGCCCCGCCCGCATTGCAGGTGGCGGTCAATCCGGCATGCGTGGCGGTGAGGACATCCGCCTCACCCTCGCAGACGAAGATGTCGCCGCCGACGTCGATGGCGTCGATCACCTCCGGCAAATGGAACGGAAGATGCGCGAATCCGCCGTACTCCCAACCAGTTTCGGTCCGGTGCTGCTGATAGAAGCTTTTCACATACCCCTGTCGATGCAGCGTCCGAACCCGGAATACACACCCCGCCGGACTGCCATCCGGCCACCGGTAGATGTACGCCGCCACCCGCCGCGGCCGTCCGATCGGCGGACCGAAGTCACGCTTGTGCACCGAAAGCGCCAGCCCCGCAGCCAAAATGGCCCGATCCGCCAGCCCGGTCTCCACCGTCCCCCGCGTCAGCGACCCCCGCGGCTCCGCCGGCGCATCGAACAGGTCCCGCACCCGCAGCCCGAGCCGCTCCAGCACCTCCTCATCCGAGCACCCGGCGAAACACCGGACGACCGTCCGCTGCCGCTGCAGGTTGTACACGACCCCCAGCGAAGGCCGATGGCGCCGCCCATCCGCCTCGTGAACGGGACACAGATAGGTGGTCCACTCGGTGCCGCGCCTCCCCGGCCCGGACACCCGATTCAGCGCCCGGTTGATGGTCTCCCACGATCCCTGACTGCCCATCACGCCGGTCCTCTCACTACCGGTGTACCCCGTTGAGGAGCGTTGTCAACCGTCATGAATCCGGTTGTAGCGCAACCGAAATCAAGCGCCTGATGGCGGCGTCGCCCTGGTGCGGGATGGACCGGCCCGGGCGGTGGATATCGGCTGATCCGGGTGGCGTAGAGTCGCGACGGTCGATGGTGGCTGCCATATAGCTGACGACCTTTACCGCATGAAACCTGCTGGGGCGCAGGATTAGTGAGTATCCACAATCGGAGTGGAACTCGGGCGTGTCGGGCGTTCGGGCGGCAAGAATGGTCCGCATGGTTGCGGTCGGGGGTCGGGCAGACTCGTGGGAAGCCGATGCGGTGGCGGGTGGTGGGCCGGTGCCCGGGGTGGATGTCGGGAAGTATCCGCTGGACTCGCCGGGGAGTGCGGCGTGGCTGGCGGCGGTGGGAGAGGCGCGGGCGGAGCTGGCTGCGGATGGATGCTGCGTGTTGCGCGGGTTCATCAGGCCCGAGCTGCTGAATACCTTGCGTGGCGAGGGGGTGGCGTTGGCTCCGCACGCGTATTACACCGTGGAGGACGTCAACGCCTACAACATTCCCCTCGATGCCGATCTCCCGCCCGACCATCCGGGACGGATCGTGCTGCGCCGCGGGAACGCGTTCGTGGCAAGGGATCTCATTCCCGCGGACGCGCTGATCCAGCGGCTGTACACCGACCGCCGGTTCCAGCGGTTCGTGGCGGACTGCTTCGGGCTTGCGGAGCTGCACGAGTACACCGACCCGCTGGCGGGGTTGTGCCTCAACGTGGTCGCGCCGGGAATGTCGCATCCGTGGCATTTCGATACCAACGAGTTCACCGTCAGCATGCTCACGCAGGAGCCGGAATGCGGTGGGGTGTTCGAGTATTGCCCGAACATCCGGTCGCGGGAGGCGGAGAACCTCGCCGATGTGCGGGCCGTGCTGACGGGGCAGGGGGAGCGGTTCATCCGGCGGCTGGAGTTGCGGCCGGGGGATCTGCAGCTGTTCCAGGGGAGATTCTCGTTGCACCGGGTCGCGCCCGTAGGCGGGACGGCGCAACGGCATTCGGCGATCTTCGCCTACAGCGACACCCCGGGACTGATAGGCACCGCCGAGCGGACCCGGCAGCTGTTCGGGCGGGTGCTGCCGGATCATCTGGCCGTCGGTGAGGTCCGCGGCGATCGACTGCTCGACTGAGAGGGGACCAGCGCGTGCCGGTTTCGTTACACAGCTCCACCGGAAAAGCCTCGTTCGACCACATCTACGACCGCCCCGATCCACGCGAGTATTACGCGCGCATGGCCGAATTGGATTACCAGATACCGGAATTGGCCAAACCGCATTTCCAGGGTCTACTCGCGGAGTATCGATCGGCCACCGGCATCGCCACCCCCGCCGTCCTGGACATCGGCTGCTCCTACGGTGTGAACGCGGCCCTGCTGCGCCTGGACACCACCATGACCGACCTGGCCGGACGGTACCGCGGCCGCGACACCGACGACACCGCCGCGCTCATCGACCGCGACCGGCAGCTGCTGCACACCCACGATCAGCTCCCCGGCGTCCGCTTCATCGGCATGGACGCCTCCCGCCCCGCCCTCGACTACGCCGGCGCCGCCGGTTTCCTCCAGGACGCCGTGCACGCCGACCTGGAATCGTCCGACCCCACCGAGGCCCAGCGCCGCACCCTCGCCGCCGCGGACCTGGTCATCTCCACCGGCTGCGTCGGCTACATCTCCGAACGCACCCTGCTGCGGGTGGCCCGCGCGCACGGCGGAAAACTGCCCTGGATGGCGCATTTCGTGCTGCGCATGTTCTCCTTCGACCCCATCGCCGCCCACCTGGAGACCCTCGGCTACCGCACCGAACGCGCACCCGGCGTGTTCCGCCAGCGGCGCTTCGCCTCCGCGGACGAGCAGGCGCGGGTGCTGAACACCCTGGCGGACAGCGGAATCGACCCCGCCGGCGCCGAATCCGACGGGTGGCTCTACGCCCAGCTGTATCTGTCCCGGCCGAAATTCAGCGTCGCGACCGAACACTGATCGCGTCGCACATCGAATTCACATCCCGGATTCACCTGAAAACTCCCCGCGATTGTTACGGTGAATCGGTGGCACCAGCGAAGATCGTAATTATCGGCGGTGGTTTCGCGGGCGTCGAGTGCGCCCGATATCTGGAACGCCGAGTGCGGCCCGACGAGGCGTTCGTCCAGCTCGTCTCGCCCGATGCCGGACTGCTGTATCTCCCGCTACTGCCGCAGGTAGCCTCCGGCACCCTCAACCCGAGGTCGATCTCGGTGTCCCTGCGCCGGATCCTGCGCCGCACCGAGGTGGTGCCGGGCATGGCGGTCGGGGTGGACCACGAGACCCGGCGGGTGGTGGTGCGCCGATCCACCGGCCGCGAAACCGCCCTCGAGTACGACCATCTCGTCCTGGCCCCGGGCTCCATCACCCGGGTCCTCGACGTGCCCGGGCTCCAGGAACACGGCTTCGGCATGAAGACCCTGCCGGAAGCCATGTACCTGCGTGACCACGTGCTGCGGCAGCTGGACGTTGCGGCCCTGCGTGGCGGACTGGACGAGGACCGGGAACGGCTCAACTTCGTCACCATAGGCGCGGGCTACGCCGGGACCGAGACCGCCGCGGTCCTGAACAAGGTCTGCCACGCCGCCGCCAAGCGCTTCTTCCCCGAGACAGAACGGGGCATGGTGCGGTGGCACCTGGTCACCCACGGCGACCGCATCATGCCCGAGCTGGGGGAGCGGCTCGGCGCCGAGGCGAAAAGGATTCTGGCCGAACGCGGAATCGAACTCATCTCCGGAGCGTCGGCGGCGGAGGTGACCGCCAACGGGGTGAAACTCACCAATGGGCGATTCATCCCCTCCCGCACCGTGCTGTGGACCGCCGGCGTCACGCCGAGCCCGCTGGCCGGGCACCTCGGCGCGGAAACCGACAAGGGACGCATCATCGCCCAGGCCGACCTCTCCGTGCCCGGCCTGCCCGGGGTGTGGGCCATGGGCGACTCCGCCGCGGTGCCCGACGTGGCCGACGGCGGCGACAAGGTGTGCGCGCCCACCGCCCAGCACGCCATGCGCCAGGGCAAGCACATGGCCAGGAACCTGCTCGCGACCCTGCGCGGCGGACAGCCCGAGCCCTACCGGCATCCGGATCTGGGCATGGTCGTCGACCTCGGCGGCCGCGACGCGCTGGCCCGGCCGCTGGGCATCGGATTGCGCGGCATCCCAGCGCAATTCGTCGCACGCAGCTACCACCTGATGGCGCTGCGCACGGTCGTCGCCCGCGCCCGCGTGGCCTTCGACTGGACCGTGCACGGCCTCAGCGGCGACGACTTCCTGCGCATCGGCTACGGCGACTACAAGACCCACACCATCGGCGGATTCGAGCAGTCCGGCTGCTATCTGCAGGCCGATGAGGTGCCGCGGACGCTGAAGGAGCTCGGTGATCCCCAGTGACTCCGGAACTCGCATGAAAACTATTGTGGCGCAGTAAATCCACATCCCGGCCGGACCGTGTGTGGTTTCGGGCGAAAGCCTGGCGCTCGGACGGTTTCGATGGCAAGAATGGGTGCGGTGACCGCCAGGGGGACGGTCACGTGTGTGCAAAAGCCAGGTTGCCCCTATCCGACGACCCCACGAGGACACCCCTTGAGCGACAGCACCTTCGCCTTCGACGAGCAGCTGCCCCGCGTCCCGCTGCCCACCCTGGAGGAGAGCTGCACCCGCTTCCTGCACTGGTGCGCGCCCCTGCTGACTTCCGACGAGTACGCCGCAACCGCGGCCGCCGTCGAGGATCTGCTGCGCCCCGACAGCCCCGCCCGCACCCTGCACGCCGATCTGCAGCGGTTCGACGACACCCCGGGCGTGGGCAGCTGGCTCGACGAGTTCTGGCCCTCCCGATACCTGGGCCGCCGCGACCGGATCGCGTTGAATGCGAACTTCTTCTTCCTGTTCCGCGACGACACCGCCCTCGCCTCCTCGACCAGCGCCGACCAGAGCGAGCGCGCCGCCGCCCTTATCGCCGCGACCGTCGGCTACAAACTGCGCCTGGACAAGGAGGAGATCCCGCCCGCCACCCAGCGCGGCACGCGACTCAATATGGCGCAGAACAAGTTCCTGTTCTCCGAGACGCGCATACCGGACGCGCCCCAGGACACCGTGCGAGTGCCCTACAGCGATGCCTGGCCCGGCCCCTCGGACGCCCGCCACATCGTGGTCTTCTACCGCGGCACCATGTTCCGTATGGACGTCGTCGGTTCCGGCGGCGTCCCCTACACACCCGAGGACCTCGCCGACGGCCTGCGCGCCGTCATGAAGGCCGGTGCGCGCCGCGCCCCCACGAACACCTCGCCCGGGCACCTCACCACCCTCGCCCGTGCCGACTGGGCGCCGGTCTATGCCGCCCTGCGGCCCGCCAATGCCGCCGCCTTCGACACCATCGAGACCGCGCTGTTCTGCGTCTGCCTCGAGGACTTCGCGCCCCGCGACACCCTGCATGCCTGCGACCAGCTGCTGCACGGCGACAGCGGCAACCGCTGGTTCGACAAGTCGGTGTCGTTCATCGTCTTCGCCGACGGCGAGGCCGGCATCAATGTCGAGCACTGCGGCCTGGACGGCACCACCATCCTGTCCTTCGTCGACACCCTGCTCGAGGCGCCGGTGAGCGACCATGCCGAACGGTCGGGCGCGCAAGCGCAGGGCCTGCCCGCCATCGAACCCGTCGAGTTCGTCCTCGGCCCGGAATCCAAGACCGAGATCGCCTCCGCCGCGGCGTCTTTCGCGCAGTACGCCGCCGACAACGCCACCACCACGGTGTCGTTCGACTTCGGCACCAACCGCGCCAAGCGGCTGGGCATCTCCCCGGACGCCTTCGCGCAGCTGAGCTATCAGCTCGCGCATCGTCGCAGCAAGGGCCTCAACGGCGCCACCTACGAATCCATCGCCACCCGCCAGTTCCGCAACGGCCGTACCGAGGCCATGCGCGTGATCACGCAGGAGATGCTGGATTTCGTTGCCGCCATGGAGGATCCGGCCGTGGACCGGGACCGCAAACTGGTGGCCCTGCGCACCGCCGCCGAGGCACACGTGCGCCGCGCCCAGGAATGCCAGCGCGGCGAGGCCCCCGAACAACACCTGTGGGAACTGCAGTGGATCCAGCGCCGCCGCGGCGAACACCTCGGCGCGACGGCCCCGATGGCCTTCTACGACAGCCCCGGCTGGACCATTACCCGCGACGACTACCTGAGCACCAGCTCCGCGCCGTCGGTGAACATCCAGTACTTCGGGTTCGGCTCCACCAGCCCCAAGTGCATCGGCATCGCCTACGTGCTGCTGCCCGACCGCTGGAACCTCTACCTGGCCACGCCCAAGCACGTTGCCCAGCAGATGCACGACTTCGCCGAGCAGCTGCGCGGGGCAGTCACCGAACTCGCCGAACTGCTCACCGTATAACCGATTGCGGGGAGTGTGCGCCCGTCTGAAAGAATCACTCCCCGTGAAATCTTTCGAAGCCCTGTTCGCCGAGCTGCAGGATCGTGCCGCCAACCGCCCCGAGGGGTCGGGCACCGTCGCCGCCCTGGACGCCGGCGTGCATGCGCAGGGCAAGAAGGTGCTCGAGGAAGCCGGCGAGGTCTGGATCGCCGCCGAGTACCAGAGCGACGAGGAACTCTCCGAGGAGATCTCGCAGCTGCTCTACTGGGTGCAGGTGCTGATGGTGGGCCGCGGGCTGCGGCTCGAGGACGTGTACCGACATCTGTGACGCGCCGGTGCGCCGCACGCCGTGCCTATTCCAGGGCTGGGTGCGGCGCACCGTTCGCTCGTTCCCTGTCGACCCCGTCTTCCCTTCCCGTTCCGAAAGGACCTCCCATGCTTCGCGTCGCCGTCCCCAACAAGGGCGCACTCTCCGAATCCGCCCTCGCCATCCTGTCCGAGGCGGGCTACCGCAAGCGCACCGATTCCCGTGAGCTGAGCGTGCTGGACCCGGCCAACCAGGTCGAGTTCTACTTCCTGCGGCCCAAGGACATCGCCATCTACGTCGGCTCCGGCGAGCTCGACCTCGGCATCACCGGCCGCGACCTGGCCCTGGATTCCGGTGCGCCCGTGCAGGAACGGCTCGCCCTCGGTTTCGGCCGTTCCACCTTCCGCTACGCCGCCCCGGCCGGGCGCGAATGGAAGGTCGAGGACCTCTACGACAAGCGCATCGCCACCTCCTACCCGAACCTGGTGCTGACGGACCTGGCCCGGCACGGCATCGAGGCCGAGGTCATCCGCCTCGACGGCGCGGTCGAGATCTCCATCCAGCTCGGTGTCGCCGACGCCATCGCCGATGTGGTCGGCTCCGGCCGCACCCTGCGCCAGCACAACCTGGTCGCCTTCGGCGAGTCGCTGTGCTCCTCGGAAGGCGTGCTCATCGAGGCCAAGGGCGCCGACCAGCACGACAAGGCCCGCAACCAGCTCATCGCCCGCATCCAGGGCGTGGTCTTCGCCCAGCAGTACCTGATGCTGGACTACGACTGCCCCAAGGCGCTGCTCGAGGAGGCCGTCAAGATCACCCCCGGGCTGGAGTCGCCGACCGTGTCACCGCTCACCGATCCCGAATGGGTCGCGGTGCGCGCGCTGGTGCCGCGCAAGAACGGCAACGAGCTCATGGACCGGCTCGCGGACCTGGGCGCCAAGGCGATCCTGGCCACCGACATCCGGTCCTGCCGCGCCTTCTGATTCCGGTCGGGTCAGGACGGGCCGGACTCCGGCTCGTCCTCGCCGGACGGGAAAGGCGGTGGGGTGCCGCCGAATTCGGGGCATAGTCGCTTGAAATCGCAGTACTCGCACAGCCAGCTCGGGCTGGGCGGGAACTCCCCGGTCTCGGCGGCGGTCACGATGGCCGCCCACAGTGCCGACAGGATCCGCTCGAAGCGCAGCAGTTCCTCCGGGTCCGGCGCGTAGGTGAGAGTGACGCCGTCGGCGAGGTACATCAGCCGCAGTTCCGCCGGGGCCCGGCCCTGGGTGCGCAGCAGGACCAGGGCGTAGAACTTCAGCTGGAACAGGGCCCGGGTCTCGTAGGTGAGGCCCGGGGCGCGGCCGGTCTTGTAGTCGATGACGTGCAGTTCCCCATCGGCCGAACGGTCGATGCGGTCCACGATGCCGCGCAACGGGGTGCCATCGGGGAGGTCGGCCTCGATGAAGGTCTCGCACGACTCCGGATCGAAACCGGACGGATCCTCCAGCCGGAAGTACACGCCCACCAGCTTGCGTACCTCGGCCAGGAACCCGGGCAGCTCCTCGGCCGGAATCAGCGACTCCACCTCGGGCCGCGACTCGCGCACTCCGGCCCAGGCGGGCTCGACGAGGGCGGCCGCGGCCTCGGCATCCCGCTCGGTGGCGGGCAGCCCGAACAGCGCCTCGAGCACCGCGTGCACCACCGTGCCGCGCACCGCCGCCCGCGAGGGCGGTTCCGGAATCTGGTCGATGACCCGCAGCCGGTATTTCAATGGGCACTGTTTGAAATCGATTGCGCGCGAGGGGGACAGGGCGGGCCCACGCGGAGCGAACTGCTCTGTCTCCGGGGTACTGATCACGTCAACCGACATACCTGGCAGGCTAAACGCCGGCACCGACAAGGTGCGCACGAATCCGGCGCAGCACATTCGCGGCGACGCACGACTTCACCACAACCACGCAGAACGGAGATTCATGACGGCCAGACGGACCGGCCCTTTCCAGATCGGTGACCGGGTACAGCTGACCGACGCCAAGGGGCGCAAGTTCACGGTGATCCTGGAGGCGGGCAAGGAATTCCACACCCACGCCGGCCACATCAACCACGACGACCTCATCGGCGCCGACGAGGGCTGCGTGGTGAACTCCGCCAAGGGCACCCCCTACCTGGCCCTGCGCCCGCTGCTGACCGACTACGTGCTGTCCATGCCGCGCGGCGCGGCGGTCATCTACCCCAAGGACTCCGCCCAGATCGTCCACGAGGGCGACATGTTCCCCGGCGCGAAGGTCCTGGAGGCCGGCGCCGGCTCGGGCGCGCTGACCTGTTCGCTGCTGCGTGCGGTCGGCCCCGAGGGCAAGGTCATCTCCTGGGAGATCCGTGACGACCACGCCGAGCACGCGGTCAAGAATGTCGAGCGCTTCTTCGGCGAACGCCCCGCCAACTGGGAACTCACCCTCGGCGACGTGGCGGACTACTCCGGCGAACAGGTCGACCGGGTCGTCCTCGACATGCTCAAGCCCTGGGACGCCCTCGAGGCCGTCTCCAAGGCCCTCATCCCCGGCGGTGTCTTCCTCGCCTACGTGGCCACCACGACCCAGCTCTCCGAGGTGGTCGAGGCGCTGCGCCGCCAGGGCTGCTGGACCGAGCCCGCCGCCTGGGAATCCATGGTCCGGCCCTGGCACGTGGTCGGCCTCGCGGTGCGCCCCGAACACCGCATGCAGGGCCACACCGCCTTCCTGGTCAAGGCCCGCCGCCTCGCCGACGGCGTCACCGCCCCCAAGCCCCAGCGCCGCCCGTCCAAGGGCTAGGGCGCGCCGGGAAGAAATATCTCGATGCCCGGATCCGGCCTCGGAACGAACGCGTCCCCGCCACTGAACGGCGGGGGCGCGTCGTCGTGTTCGGCCGATCGCGAAGCGGTCTCACGGCGTCAGCAGGGCGCCTTGCCCATGGCCAGGATGGTGCAGCCGGTGTTCTCCGACAGCTGCCAGCCCGCGTCGGTGTGCTGCCAGCTCATGGGCACGCCGGGCATGGTGCCGTGCGGGGAGACGATGGCGACCGAGGCATTGGCGTTGTCGCCATCGACCTGCACCCCCGAGACGGTCCAGCCGATGCTGCCGTAGTTGGCCAGGCCCTGGTTCATGGTCTCGATGTTCGAGGTGCGCGCACTGCCGTTGACCATCAGGTTCGCCTTGTCGGCGGCGGGCACGGCCGGGTCGGTGAAGCGGGTCAGCGTCGACTGTAATTCGTCGGCGGAGGGCGCGGGGGTGTCGGCGCCGGCGAGGCCCGCGCCCGAGGTCAGGGCGGCGGCGGCCGCGGCGACGACCAGGGACAGGCGAACGGAACGAGCGAGCATGAACGAACGGGCCTTTCGGAATTCGAGTGGGCGGCTACTGGCAGGCCGCGCGGGCCATGCCGAGGATGGTGCAGGCGCCGGCGTCGGAGAGCTTCCACGCGCCGTCGCTGTACTGGAAGGTCATCGGGACGTCGGGCATGGTGCCGTGCGGCGAGGTCACCGACACCTTCGCGTCGGCCTTGGACCCGTCCTGCTTGATCTCGCCGACGGTGAACCCGACCTGGTAGTGCGCCAGGCCCTGGTTCATGGTGTCGATATTTCCGAGACGTTTGTCGCCGTCGACGACTAGTTTGGCCTTGTCGGCAGCCGGCTTCGCCGGGTCGGCGAAGGCCGTGAGGACGCTCTGCAGGGCGTCCGCGGTCGGCGCGGGCGCGGCGGCGGTGGCCGATGCGGTGGTGGTCGAGGACGAAGAACCCTTGTCGTCGGAGCCGCAGCCGGTCACAGTTGCCATAACGGCCGTGAAGGCCGCGACGGTAGCCACGGAAACACGAAGCGTCCGCGTGACGTTGCGCATACCAGGAGTACGACTGGTGGGAAGGAGCATCAACGGCGCCTTTCGGCTCGGTCCGGCGATTAACTCACCGGAAACAGGTTAGGGCAGGCTAACATGCTCGTCCGGCCTGGAGGCCGCAGCCTAGATGTGATCACGACGAAACCATGTCGGAAAGCGGGAACGGTTAGAGCCCGGTAGCGTTGATAGACCGGGACTGGGAGGAGCAGCATCATGAGCCCCATCGAACATTCGGATTCGGCCGCCTGGAGGGAACTCGAGGCAGTACGCGCCGAGGCCGCTGCACTCCGGAGGCAACTCGCCGACACGCCGGATCGCACACGGGAATTGGAAGCGCGTGTTGATTCGCTGACGATTCGCAATACCAAACTGATGGACACCTTGAAGGAAGCGCGCCAGCAACTGGTCGCTCTCCGTGAGGAAGTGGATCGCCTCGGCCAGCCACCCTCGGGCTACGGCGTCCTCATCGGCGTGTACGACGATCAGACGGTCGATGTGTTCACTTCCGGGCGCAAGATGCGGCTGACGTGTTCGCCGAATATCGACACCACCACCCTCCACTACGGGCAGACCGTGCGTCTCAACGAGGCGCTGACCGTGGTCGAGGCGGGCGGTTTCGATTCCATCGGTGAGATCGGCGCGCTGCGTGAGATTCTCGACGACGGGCGCCGCGCGCTGGTCGTCGGGCATGCCGACGAGGAGCGGGTGGTCTGGTTGTCCGGGCCGCTGTCCGCCCTGGTCGATGTGGATGATCTCGAGGATCCGGATCGTCCGATTCGCAAACTGCGGCCGGGTGATTCGCTGCTGGTCGACACCAAGGCGGGATTCGCCTTCGAGCGCATCCCCAAGGCCGAGGTCGAGGACCTGGTGCTCGAAGAAGTGCCGGATGTCGGCTACGAGGACATCGGCGGTCTCTCGCGCCAGATCGAGCAGATCCGCGACGCGGTCGAACTGCCGTTCCTGCACAAGGATCTGTTCCGCGAGTACGCGCTGCGCCCGCCCAAGGGCGTGCTGCTCTACGGTCCGCCCGGTTGCGGTAAGACGTTGATCGCCAAGGCCGTTGCCAACTCGCTCGCCAAGAAGATCGCCGAGGCGCGCGGTGAGGATGCCAAGGAAGCCAAGTCGTTCTTCCTGAACATCAAGGGTCCCGAGCTGCTCAACAAGTTCGTGGGTGAGACCGAGCGCCACATCCGGATCATCTTCCAGCGGGCCCGCGAGAAGGCGTCCGAGGGCACCCCCGTCATCGTGTTCTTCGACGAGATGGACTCGATCTTCCGCACCCGCGGTTCGGGTGTCTCCTCCGATGTGGAGACCACCGTTGTGCCGCAGCTGCTCTCGGAGATCGACGGCGTCGAGGGCCTGGAGAACGTGATCGTGATCGGCGCCTCCAACCGTGAGGACATGATCGATCCCGCGATCCTGCGGCCCGGCCGCCTGGATGTGAAGATCAAGATCGAGCGCCCGGATGCCGAAGCCGCGCAGGACATCTTCTCCAAGTACCTGACGGAGACGCTGCCGCTGCACAGCGAAGATCTGCAGGAGTTCGACGGCGATCGCGGCAAGTGCGTGCAGGCCACCATCGAACGCGTGGTGGACCGCATGTACGCCGAGTCCGAGGACAACCGCTTCCTGGAGGTCACCTACGCCAACGGTGACAAGGAGGTCCTGTACTTCAAGGACTTCAACTCCGGTGCCATGATCCAGAACATCGTGGACCGGGCCAAGAAGTACGCCATCAAGTCCGTCCTGGAAACCGGCAATCCGGGTCTGCGTATCCAGCATCTCTACGATTCGATCGTGGACGAGTTCTCCGAGAACGAGGACCTGCCCAACACCACGAATCCCGATGACTGGGCCCGCATCTCGGGTAAGAAGGGCGAGCGCATCGTCTACATCCGCACCTTGGTGACGGGGAAGAACGCCAGCGCCAGCCGCGCCATCGACACCGAGTCGAACACCGGCCAGTACCTGTAGGCCGGAAAAGCAAGGGGCTCGCATCCTTTCGGATGCGAGCCCCTTCGCGTGCGTGGATGCCGGTGCCGGTCAGCTGATCCCGGGGATGAAGCCGGGGTAGACCCAGTGCGAGACACCGTCGCCCGGGGCGCCGGAGCCGCTCACGTTCGGGAAGTTGAACGGCAGCCGCTTCAGCGCGTGCGGGTTGCCGTCGGCGTCGGCCTGCACGCAGTTGGTGGTGACGCCGTGGAAGCCGGAGCAGACGATGCGGGTCGTGGTGCCGTACGGCGAGGTCAGGCGGGCACGGTTGACCAGCGGGTTCCAGAAGTCGGGGTCGCTGGGGGTGAGGAAGTCGTGGGCCTCGAAAACATAGATGGGGCTGCGGTCCTGCTGGATCGTGTTCATGTACCCCTCCATGGAACGTCGATTGACGGCGAGCATCGGTTCGTGCCGGGCGACTTTAACGGACTGCATGGTCGCGGTGGGGGCAATCACACGCTGGGACCGTGATCACCGGGTGGTGCGCAGCCGCCGATCCTCGGTCCAGTCGACGATGAGCCGGCGCTGCCGGAACCGCCAAGCGCCGCCGTCGCGGGCGAAGGTGTCGTCGTAGCGGATGTGCATGACGAAGACCCGGGAGCCGTCGGCATCGTCGTAGACATGGGAAGCGGTGCAATAGGTTTCGCCCCGCACGCTGTCATCGGAGAAGTCGAGCAGCTGGTTGGCGATCACGTGCCGGGTGGCGCGGTAGCGGTCGAGGGGCCGCATGGCCGCCTCGATCTCGGCGCGGCCCCGCACCGTCGTCGTAGGCTGCCTGCCACCCCACTCGATGACCAATGTCCCGTCCTCGGTGAAGAGTTCGGCGATCGCCGCGTCGCGGCGGCGGTCGGCGTGGGAGGCGTAGCGCTCGGTGAGTTCGCGCAGGGCGAGTCGGGTTTCCAGCTTGTTCATGGGGCTCCTCGATAAAACGGGGTCAGCATCGTTCCTACTGCGCCGGAGCAGGAGTGACCCGCGGTTGCCCACTGGGTGGGATGCGGCGTCAGGCCCGCCGGATCCGGCGGTAGGTCGGCACGGCCACCGCGGCGGTGGCGAGATGCCGTGCCACCTCGGGGATTTCGGAGTCGGTGAGGGCGGCGACGGTGAGGCGCAGGTGGTCGGTGTGAGGGTGGTCGGTCACCTCGAACGGGCCGCCCGGGGCCGCTTTGATCCCGGCGGCGGCCAGGGAGATCATGGCGGCGTTCTCGTCCGCGACGGGGAACCAGAGGTTGATCCCATCGCCGCGGGGGAGGCGGATGTCGTGGTGGGACAGGGCTTTTCGCAGGGCGTCGGCGCGTGCGCGGTAGACGCCGCGGGCCGTGGTGACGGTGGTGCGGGCGGCATCGTCGGTGAGCATGTGCAGCAGCACCCGCTGGAGCAGACGGCTGGTCCAGCCGGGTCCCAGCATGCGTCGTTCGAGGAGCGGGTCGAGCAGATCGGCGGGGCCGCCGACGGCGGCCAGGCGGAGGTCCGCACCGTGGGATTTGGAGTAGGACCGAATGTGCACGGTGCGGGTCGGCAGGCGGGCGGCGAGGGAGCGCAGGGGCGCGTGGGTGATGCCCGAACTGTGGTCGTCCTCGACGATGACGGGCGTGCCGCCCGCGACGACGGCGGCGTCGGCCAGCACGTCGGCCAGTTCGCGCACCCGCCGGGCCGACAGCGAGGCGCCGGTGGGGTTCTGAGCGCGTGGCTGGAGCAGCACGAGGACCGGGGAGCGGGCCGCCAGGGCGGCGGCCAGCCGATCCGGACGCATGCCGGATTCGTCGAGGTCGATGGGAACCGGACGCGCCCCGAGCCGGGCCAGCAGGTCGAGAAACGGCGGGAAGCACGGGTTCTCGACCGCCACCGCGTCACCCAGCCGGACGTGGACGGCGAGCAGGCGGTCGACGGCGTCGAGCGCGCCGTCGAGGATGGTGAACCGTTCGGCGCGGGCCGGCCAGTCCGCGCGAACGGCGGTCTCGAGTTCGGGGAGCACGGCCTCGCCGAGGTAGGTGGCCGACAGGTCGTCGATGCGGCCGTCGTCCCCGAGACCGCGCAAGGCGGCGGTGAGGTCGGGCAACAGCGCCGGATCGGGGGTGCCGCGCGAGAGGTCGATGCGGAAGACGCTGTCGGAGTGGGGGTGGAGGCGTTGATAGCGTCCGGCCGCGGGCGCGCGCGGCGCGTGCGGCGCGTCCTGGACGAAGGTGCCCGCCCGGCCGCGCGCCACGATCGCCCCCGCGGCCGCCAGTGCCCGCCACGCCTGGTTGACCGTCACGGGGGAGACCTTCAGCTCCCGGGCCACCTCGCGCACGGTGGGCAGCCGGGTGCCGGGTGTCAGCGCACCGGACCGGATCCGCTGGCCGATTCCGGCCGCGATCCCGGCCGCGGTGCGGTCGTGTGCGGCGGCGGCCAGGTCGGCGGCGGATTCGGCGGTCACAGACTCAGTGTGCGAGGGAGACGGGTGCGGCTCCGACGGGCGCGCCGGAGGTTTTACGGTCACGAAATCGTTTCCTTCATCTTGTAACACAAGCGAATTCGTTTCAGGTGCAGTATCACAAACTATGGCGATTGTTCGAGCGGCGCTGGTGCAGACGAGCTGGACCGGCGACAAAGAGTCAATGATCAAAGCGCACGAGGACTACGCGCGGCAGGCGGCTGCGGCGGGGGCGAAGGTGATCTGCTTCCAGGAGCTGTTCTACGGGCCGTACTTCTGCCAGGTCCAGGACACCAAGTTCTACGACTACGCCGAATCGGTGCCGGGTCCCACCGTGGAGCGGTTCGCGGCGCTGGCCCGCGAGCTCGGCCTGGTGATGGTGCTGCCCGTCTACGAGCAGGAGCAGCCGGGGTTGCTGTTCAACACGGCGGCGGTCGTCGACGCCGACGGGACCTACCTCGGTAAGTACCGCAAACACCACATTCCGCAGGTCAACGGGTTCTGGGAGAAGTTCTACTTCCGGCCCGGCAATCTGGGCTGGCCGGTCTTCGAGACCGCCGTCGGCAGAATCGGGGTCTACATCTGCTACGACCGGCACTTCCCCGAGGGCTGGCGGGCGCTGGGCCTGGCCGGGGCGGAGATCGTGTTCAACCCCTCCGCCACCTCGCGCGGACTGTCGAGCTATCTGTGGAAGCTGGAGCAGCCCGCCTCGGCGGTGGCCAACGAGTACTTCATCGGGGCCATCAACCGGGTGGGCATCGAGGAGTACGGCGACGACGACTTCTACGGCACCAGCTACTTCGTCGACCCCGAGGGGCAGTTCGTAGGTGAGGTCGCCTCCGACACCGCCCCCGAGCTGGTGGTTCGCGACCTGGACATGGAACTGATCAAAGTGGTGCGCGACCGCTGGGCCTTCTACCGGGACCGGCGTCCGGATGCCTACGGAAAGCTGGTGGAGCCGTGAGCACGACCTTCATCCACGGCGGAATCGTGTTGTCCGCCACCGGATCCCAGCCCCTCGACGTCCTCATCGACGGCGAGACCATCGCCGCGGTGGTGCAGCCGGGATCCACCGCGCTCGGCGCCGACCCGGCCGCCACCGCCGGCACCGTTATCGACGCCACCGGCAAGTACGTGATCCCCGGCGGCGTCGACGGCCACACCCACATGCAGCTGCCCTTCGGCGGCACCGAGGCGTCGGACACCTTCGAGACCGGCACCCGCGCCGCCGCGTGGGGCGGCACCACCACCATCGTCGACTTCGCGGTGCAGAAGCCGGGCGAGCGGGTCCAGGACAGCCTGGCGCTGTGGCACGAGAAGGCGGCCGGAAGGTGCGCGGTCGACTACGGGTTCCACCAGATCGTCGGCTCGGTGGACGCCGAATCCCTCAAGGGCATGAGCGAATTGGTGTCCGAGGGCGTCACCAGCTTCAAGCTGTTCATGGCCTACCCGGGCGTCTTCTACTCCGACGACGGCCAGATCCTGCGCGCCATGCAGACCGCGGGCGATCTCGGCGCCCTGCTCATGATGCACGCCGAGAACGGGATCGCCATCGATGTGCTTGTGGAACAGGCGCTTTCGCGGGGCGAGACCGCGCCGTACTACCACGGCGTCACGCGCCCGTGGCAGATGGAGGAGGAGGCCACCCACCGCGCGATCATGCTGGCGCAGTTGACGGGCGCCCCGCTCTACGTCGTCCACGTCTCCGCGAAGCAGGCCCTGGAGCAGATCGCGGAGGCAAGGGGCAAGGGGCAGAACGTCTTCGGTGAGACGTGCCCGCAGTACCTGTACCTCTCGCTCGAGGAGAACCTGGGCGCACCGGGTTTCGAGGGCGCGAAATGGGTGTGCTCGACACCGCTGCGGGCCCGCGCCGAAGGCCATCAGGACGAGCTGTGGCGCTACATCCGCACCGGCGACGTCACCACCGTGGCCACCGACCACTGCCCCTTCTGCATGAAGGACCAGAAGGAACTCGGCCTCGGCGATTTCAGCAAGATTCCCAACGGGATCGGTGGCGTGGAGCACCGCATGGACCTGATGTTCCAGGGCGTCAAGGACGGCCGCATCTCGCTCGAGAAATGGGTGGAGGTGTGCTGCACCGCCCCGGCCCGCATGTTCGGGCTCTATCCGCACAAGGGGGTCATCAGCCCCGGCGCGGACGCGGACGTGGTGATCTACGACCCCGACGGGCACACCAGCATCGGCCTGGGCAAGACCCACCACATGAACATGGACCATTCGGCCTACGAGGGCTTCGAGATCGACGGTCATGTGGACACCGTGCTCTCGCGCGGCCGGGTCATCGTCGACGCCGGGCAGTACCTGGGCAGCGCCGGCCACGGCCGGTACGTCAAACGCGGCCTGTCCCAGAACCTCATCTGACGAACCCGAGCTACGAGGGGAGAGTGCCGCATGGACATCGGTGTGGTGCTGCAGTGCACGCCGCCCGCGTCCCGGGTGGTGGAACTGGCGAGAATCGCGGAGACACACGGCTTCTCGCACGTGTGGACCTTCGACTCGCACCTACTGTGGCAGGAGCCCTACGTCATCTACAGTCAGATCCTCGCCGCGACCCGCAAGGTCATGGTGGGCCCGATGGTGACCAATCCGTCCACCCGCGACTGGACCGTCACCGCCTCCATCTTCGCCACCCTCAACGACATGTTCGGCAACCGCACCATCTGCGGAATCGGCCGCGGTGATTCGGCGGTCCGCACCCTGGGCGGGCGGCCCGCCACGCTGGCGACCCTGCGTGAATCCATCGCCGTGATCAGAGAATTGGGCAACGGCCGTAGTGCGCACATCGGCGACACCACCGTCCGCTTCCCGTGGGCGCAGGCGTCCCGGCTGCCGGTGTGGGTTGCCGGATACGGTCCGCGTGCCCTGGATCTCACCGGCGAGGTGGCCGACGGGTTCATTCTGCAGCTCGCCGACCCGGACATCACCGCCTGGACCATCGCCCGCGTCCGGGCCGCCGCCGAACGCGCGGGCCGCGACCCGCGGGAGGTGGCCATCTGCGTGGCCGCACCCGCCTACATCACCGACGGCACCGTCGGATCGCTGAAACACGCACGGGAGCAATGCCGTTGGTTCGGCGGCATGGTCGGCAATCACGTCGCGGACATTGTCGCCCGCTACGGTTCCGACTCCGAGGTGCCCAAGGCGCTGACCGACTACATCGCCGGGCGGCGCGGCTACGACTACAACGAGCACGGCCGGGCGGGAAACGTGCACGCCGAGTTCGTTCCCGACGACATCGTGGACCGCTTCTGTATTCTCGGCACCCCGGACGAGCACCTCACCCGGCTGCGTGAGCTCGAGGCCATCGGCGTCGATCAGTTCGCGGTCTACCTGCAGCACGACGCCAAGACCTCCACCCTCGAGGCCTACGGCGAATCCGTGCTGCCGCGCCTGGCGCATCCGATCGAGGCGACGGTGACCGGATCGTGAGCGCGACGACGACCGATCCACCGTCCCGGGCCAGTACCGAGCCGCCCGAATTCTCGTTCGCCCGCACCGCTCTCGCAGGCCGGCGCGGGTGGCGGCTGCTGTATCCGATCGTGGCCTTCGCGCTGCTCATCGGGATCTGGGAGCTGGTGAAGGCGCTGGTTCCGGCCAATGGCGTGAGCATCGGGAACCAGCGCATCCTGCCCCGTACCTCCGACGGCGCGCTGCCGCATTCCTGGGCGGTGCTGACCGTAATGGGAGAGCGGGACGGGAAGACCACCGTCGGCGCGACCCTGCTGCGCACGGCGGGCTTCACGCTCGAACTCGCGCTGCTGGCGCTGGCCCTGGGCGCGGTGGTCGGTGTCGTGCTGGCGGTGCTCATGCAGCGGTTCTCGTGGGTCGAGCGCGGGCTGTTGCCGTATGTGATCGTCTCGCAGACCGTGCCGCTGATCGCGCTGGCCCCGCTGGTGGCGGGGTGGGGCGGCAAGATCGTCATCGCGGGCCGGCCGTGGCAGCCGTGGATGAGCATCGTGGTGATCGCGTCCTACCTGGTGTTCTTCCCCGTTGCCATCGGCACGCTGCGCGGATTGCAGTCTCCGGCACGGGCTTCGGTGGAGCTGCTGCACAGCTGTGCGGCGGGCTGGTGGGCCACCCTGATACATCTGCGGTTGCCCGCGGCCGTGCCGCACATCCTGCCCGCTCTGCGGCTCGGCGCCGCCGCCGCGGTGATCGGCTGTGTGGTGGCCGAGATCTCGACCGGCACCGCGGGCGGGATCGGCCGCCAGATCATCGTCTTCTCCCAGCAGTCGACCGGCGATGCGGCGCGGTTGTACGCCGCGGTGATCGCGGCGGCGCTGCTCGGTGTGGTGCTCACCGGACTGGTCTCGCTCGCCGAGGTGCTGCTGCGTCGCTATGCCCGGCCCGGCCACACCGCGGGATCGGCCCGGTGACCATCGCTCTGCCCGTTCGTTCGTTCGGAGGTACCCCGTGACCGTCGAGACATCCGCGGCCGCACCGGAACCGGCGGTGGCCGCGGCCATGCCCGCCGTCGAGTTGCGCGGCGTCGGCAAGATATTCGCCGCCGGCGCGGTGACCGCGCTCGAGGACGTGAGCCTGCGCGTCGCGGCGGGTGAATTCGTCTCTCTGATCGGCCCGTCCGGGTGCGGCAAGTCGACACTGCTGCGCATCGTGGCCGACCTGGAGCAGCCGAGCTCGGGAACCGTTGTGGTGCACGGGAAGACCGCCAGACAGGCCCGGCTCGATCAGGAGTACGGCATCGCCTTCCAGCAGGCCGGACTGCTGGATTGGCGGACGGTGCAGGAGAACATCGAACTGCCGCTGCAGCTGCACGGGGTGCGCAAGGCCGAAAGGCGCACCCGCAGTGCCGAATTGCTCGAGATCACCGGCCTGTCCGAATTCGCGCGGCGCTTCCCGGCGGAACTGTCCGGCGGCATGCAGCAGCGCGTCGCCATCGCTCGCGCGCTCGCCCGCAAACCGCCGCTGCTGCTCATGGACGAGCCGTTCGGCGCACTCGACGAGATGACGCGCGAGCGCATGCAGGGCGAACTGCTACGCATCGCCGAAGAGACCGGCGCCGCAGTGGTTTTCGTGACGCACTCGATCCCGGAGGCGGTCTTCCTCTCCGACCGCGTGGTGGTCATGACCCCGCGCCCCGGGCGCATCACCGAGGTACTGTCCACCGGCGGCCGGGACCGCCACAGCGATGACGAGGTCCGGTCCAGCGAGGAATTCTTCACCGCTGTGGCCGCGGTCCGCGCCGCCCTGCATGAGGGGCACGGCGGCGCAGGCACGCCGAAAAGCGCCGCCGGACGGGACATGCGATGACCCGCGTGCTCCGATCCTGGTTGCCGCCAGTGCTTTTCGGCGTCGCCCTGCTGGTGCTGTGGCAGGTGCTGACCGCCGCGGCGGGCGTCCCGTCGTTCCTGCTGCCCGCGCCCAGCGCCATCGGACAGGCATTCGCCGACAATCACCACGCCATCCTGGAGGCCGCCCTGGCGACCGGGAAGAACGCGCTGGCCGGCCTGCTCGCCGGTGCGGTGCTCGGCGTGGCCGCCGCCACGCTGGCGGTGCGCTTCCGGGTGGTCGACGGGGTGCTGGGCGCGCTGGCGGCCGGCGCGGCGGCGGTGCCCATCGTGGCGCTTGCCCCGCTGCTGAACTCCATGTTCTCCACCACCACCGATCTGCCGCGCCGGCTGGTGGCCACCATCGTGGTGTTCTTCCCCGTCTTCGTCAGCACCACACGGGGGTTGCGCCAGGTCCCGCGGGTGCACGAGGACCTCATGACCGCCTACGCCGCCACCGGCTGGCAGATCACCCGCACCGTGCGCCTGCCCGCCGCGCTGCCCTACCTGTTCACCGGCCTGCGTATCGCGGCGCCCGGTGCGGTGATCGCGGCGATCATCGCCGAATACTTCGGCGGTCTCCAGCACGGTCTGGGCAGCCGCATCACCTCCGCGGCGGCCAATACCGCCTATCCGCGGGCCTGGGCCTACGTGGTCGCCGCCATGATCCTCGGCCTGGTGTTCCTGGCCGCCGTGCTGCTGCTCGAACAGCTCACCCGCAGACCCCGCACCATCCCTGGGAGATCGAAATGAGAAGTGCCACCCGCAGATTCCGCATCCGGGCCGTGCTGGCCGCCGCCACCCTCACGGTGGCGGCACTGTCCGGATGCAGCACCACCGACAATTCCTCGACCACCGCCGACGGGCTCACCAAGGTCAAGCTGCAACTGCAATGGTTCAAGCAGGGCCAGTTCGCGGGCTACCTGGCCGCACAGTCCCAGGGCTACTACAAGGAGCAGGGCCTCGACGTCCAGATCCTCGACGGCGGCACCGATATCGTGCCCCAGACCGTCCTGGCCCAGGGGCAGGCCGACTACGCCATCGCCTGGGTGCCCAAGGCCCTCGCCTCCCGGGAGGCCGGTGCGGGCATCACCGATGTCGCCCAGATCTTCCAGCGCTCCGGCACCAAACAGGTGTCGTTCAAGAGCGCGGGCATCAACGGCCCCGCCGACCTGAAGGGCAAGAAGGTCGGAAACTGGGGCTACGGCAACGAATTCGAACTCTTCGCCGGCATGACCAAGGCGGGGCTGGACCCCGCCAAGGACGTCACCCTGGTCCAGCAGCAGTTCGATATGAACGCCTTCCTCGCCCACGACATCGACGCCGCCCAGGCCATGTCCTACAACGAGTACGCGCAACTGCTCGAGGTGAAGAACCCCGCCACCGGAAAGCTGTACACGGCAGACGATTTCGCCACCATCGACTGGAACGATCAGGGTGTAGCCATGCTCCAGGACGCCATCTGGGCCAATACCGACAAGCTGAAGGACTCCAAGTACGCCGATCAGACGGTGAAGTTCATCGCCGCCTCGTTGAAGGGCTGGGCCTTCTGCCGCGACAATGTGGACAAGTGCCGCGATCTGACCGTGGCCGCCGGGTCCACCCTCGGCGCGAGTCATCAGCAGTGGCAGATCACCGAGGTGAACAAGCTGATCTGGCCGTCTCCGAGCGGAATCGGGATGATCGACCAGGCGGCGTGGGACCGCACCGTCTCGATCGCGAAGAACACCCGCAACCAGGAGGGCAAGACCGTCCTCACCAAGGACCCCGACGCCGCCGCGTACAGCGTCGAGTACGTCACGAAGGCCCTGGACCAGTTGAAGTCCCAGGGCGTCGATGTCACCGGGAACTCCTACGTCGCACAGCCGGTCACCCTCACGGAGGGCGGAAAGTAGCGCTTTCCGGCCATTTTGTGACGTAAGTCACAATTTTATCAAACCGATATAAACCCTGGTGGAACACGTTCTACCGTGTAGCTCTCGTCGGGTCCGGGAAAAGTTTCCCCGGGAAACGGCTTCCCATGGAATGTGAACCGTGCATGATTCACATGCCCGACATGTCATTCGAAAGATGAGGAGTACCACGTGTCCGGATCTGCTTCGGATTTCCTGGCTACGGTTCTGATCAAGACCATCCAGGGTCTGTTCAGCGGCAGTGCCGGTGGCACCACGCCGACCGCCTGAACCGCGGTAGCACGACGGCCCATCGAATCGCGCGGGATTCGATGGGCCGTCTGCGTTCGCGGGGCTCAGCGCAGCAGGTCCGGAATGAGCACGCGGGTGTCGGGCACGAACGGCCACGCCGGGTTCTCCAGATGCGACCGCAGCTCCTCATCGGTCCACCACCAGCCGTCGGCGATCTCCTCCGGCTGATGCCGGATCGGCCCGTCGTAGCGCAGCTCGTAGGCGAACAGATGGCAGCGCATCGGCCGCCCCGCCCACTCGCCGTTCCAGGACGCGCTCGCCAGCGGCAGCGGCCGATCGTCGTGCGGGCCAAGCTCGATGCCCAGTTCCTCGCCCAGCTCCCGCACCGCAGCCGCGGCCGGATCCTCACCCGGATCCAGCACCCCGCCCGCCAGGCAGTCGTGCATGCCGGCGAAAACGGCCTTGGTATCGGTCCGCTTGTGCACGTATACCTTCGACCCGTCGCGCGAGCGCACCAGCACGCCCGCACTGGCGTGCCACAGGCCCTCCGCGTACACCACCGCGCGCTCCTGCGCGCCGATCTCACGACCGGCGGCGTCGTACACCGCGATCATCTCCGGCATGGACCGGGCTCTCCTTCCTGCCGCGCCGCGGGACCCGGCGCCCTGCTGTGCACAGTAGCGATGCCGCGCGGCCGCCCGGATCCCGGCGTAGCCTCAGGGGCGCAACCGTTTTCGTCAGGGAGGACGAGATCATGCCGCTGCCGCGGGTGCTCGCGAGGATCAATCGGCGGGTCAGCAACCCGGTCCTGGGGGTCGGGGCCCGGGTGACGCCGTACTTCGGGATCGTGATCCACCGCGGCCGAAGGTCCGGGCGTGTCTACCGGTCCCCGGTCATGGTCTTCGAGCGTGACGGCGGCTACCGCATCGCCCTGACCTACGGGCGGGACGTCGACTGGCTGAAGAACATTCGCGCCGCGGGGACCTTCGAGTTCGAGACCCGCGGGCACACGGTGACCCTCACCGATCCGGTGCTCGGCCACGACGCCTCCGCCTCGTGGGCCCCGCCGCTGGTGCGTCAGGTGCTGGTGGGTCTGAACGCCGAGGACTACGTCCAGGCCCGGCGCGCCGACTGACGCCCGGCGGGCGGATCGGCATGTGTGAGTCGGAGGATCAGCGCACGGTGAGCCGGATGATCACACAGCCCTGCTGCCAGCTCTGGTAGGCATCGGCCAGATTGGGATTGCCGGCCACGTCGACGCCCATGCCGTTGAACTTGGCCCACTGCTCGTTGTCGCGGGCGATGACTTCCGACAGCCGTACCACCGATTCGGCATCGGTGACCACCTCGGCGTCAGCGGTGTGCCTGGGCCCGCCGAAGGACACCTCGATGGGCGCACCCTTGCGGATATTGCTCACCCACGGACGCTTGGCGGTGCCGACCAGGATGTCGCCCTCGTGGCGGGTGTAGGCGACGGGCACGTCATAGTGCCTGCCCGATTTGCGGCCCACCACGTGGAGCACGCACAGCCGCTTGCTCACCCGGGTGGACAGCACCGGCACCCGCAGCAGGCCGCGAATGAGGGTATTGAGCAGGTTCTGATAGGACCGGATCGGCTCCGGGCCGGTGGTGGTCGGGGTCCCGTAGGGATTGGTCTCGGGGGTTTGCTCGGTCATGCCGGCCTCCTTCGCTGAAACGCGTTGTGCGGCAGTCACACTGGCATCGAGTATAGATCGCGTGGCGCCGTGTCCGGAATTTGCTGGAAAGAAGCTGTAGATTCCCGAGTGTTCGCAGCATCACCCCGCCGGCGAGGAGTGCGCGTTGACCGATGTGATGAATCGCCCAGCTCGACCGTACGGTGCCGGACGGCACGCCAAGGCCGAGGAACGCCCGCCCATGGCGTGGTGGACCGTCGCGGCGGTCGCGGTGCCGGCAGCGGTGGTGCTGCTGCTGTCGGCGCGCCGGTACGGGTATTTCGGGGACGAGCTGTACTTCCTGGCCGCGGGCCGGCGGCCGGCGTTCGGGTACGCCGATCAGGGCCCGGTGCTGCCGCTGCTGGCGCGGCTGATGGACACCCTCGCGCCCGGATCGTTCTTTGTGCTGCGGCTGCCGTCGGTCGCGCTGACGGTGACCGCGATCGTGCTGTGTGCCGTGCTCGCCCGCGAATTCGACGGCGGCCGGTGGGCGCAGCTGCTCGCCGCGATCGGGTACGCCGGCTCGCCGTTCCTGCTGTTGCAGGGAACCATGCTCACCACCAATGCCGTCGACACCGCGCTGTGGGTGATTCTCACGTGGCTGGTGGTGCGCTGGGTGCGGACCCGCGACGACCGGCTGCTGCTGGCCGCCGCCCTGGTCACCGCGGTGGACATGCAGGTGAAGTGGCTGATCCCGTTCTTCTGGATCGCGGTCGCGGCGAGCAGCCTGGCGTGCGGGCCGCGCGAGCTGGTGCGGCGGCCGTTGCTGTGGGCGGGCGGGGCGATCGTGGTGGCCGCGACGGTGCCCGAGCTGATCTGGCAGGCACGTCACTCCTGGCCGCAGCTGAAGATGGGCGGGGTGATCGGATCCGAGCAGGGGATCCTGGGCGGGCGGTTGCTGTTCGTGCCGATGTCGGTGAGCCTGGCGGGATATCTGGGCGCCCTGCTGCTGCTGTGCGGACTGTGGGTGCTGCTGCGCTGGGATGTGCTGCGGCCCTACCGTTTTCTGGGTGTCACCCTGCTGCTGTTGTACGCGGCGTTCCTGATTGCGGGCGGGCGGATCTACTACGCGGCGGGCATGTACGCGGTGCTGATCGCGGCGGGCGCGGTCGGCGTGGTCGGCACGGCCGAGCGGATCGGACCGGTGTGGCGGCGGGCGGTCACCGCGGGCGTGACCGTGTTGGCGCTGGGCACAACGGTTTTCACGCTCTACTCGACCCCGTGGCGGCCCGCCGATCAGGTGCATTCGCCCGGTGGCGACGCCGAGGCCGCTATCAAAATCGGCGTGTACGGCTCCTTCGGCTGGCACGAACTCACCGACGAGGTGACCCGCGCTTACCAGGCGCTCACTCCGGACGAGCGCGCGCACGCGGTCATCGTCACCGACACCTACTGGCAGGCCGGCGCTCTCGACGAACTCGGCCGCGACCAGCTACCGCCGCTGTACAGCCCCAGCCGCGGCTTCGGCTACTTCGGCGCCCCGCCCGACGACGCCACCGCGGTGCTGGCCGTCGGCAGCTCCGAGGCGGCGCTGCGCAGCCAGTTCGAGCACGTCGAACCCGTCGGCAAGGTGGACACCCGGCTGGGCTTCACGGGCAATACCCGAGACGTCACCATCTGGAAGTGCTCGGGCCCGAAGCAGCCGTGGTCACAGGTGTGGCCGAACTGGATGCACCTGTAGCGGTGCGCAGCGGGACGACCGTGGGCGCGGGTCCCTCGCCGAGCCGGAAGCGCTCCACCGCGGCCGCCGATTCCGGTAGCGGCGCGGTCAATTCGTCGCGCAGCGGGCCGCGGCACGCGCCGAAGTCATCGACGGTACGCGCGGACCTTGCGCCCGGCGGTCCGGCTCGGTGCGTGAACGAATCCGCCGGTCCGAGCGGAACCACCTGGACGAGCGGAGGGAGCCGGTGAATCATGAAGGCCCGCGTCGCGGGCCGGACCTGGGCGCGGATTACGGTGCGAAGCAGGCGGTTTCGAGCCGCCGGGCGATGCGGGCTGCCGACAGCGTCATGGCGTCGGCCGGGCGGTGCGGATCCAGGCCCGTCAGTTCCTGCACCCGGGCCAGCCGGTAGGTGACGGTATTGCGGTGGATGGTGAGCAGCCGGGCGGTGGCCAGCTGATTGAAGCCGGTGTCCACGAAGACCTCCAGGGTCTCCGCCAGCAGCGGCTGGGCATCCAGCGGTGCCAGCACGGCCGCCAGCCCCGCGCGGGCGGAACCGCCTGCGGCGACGGTGTATTCGAACAGCAGGTCCGGGCGGCGGCAGACCGGCTGCGGGCGGTCCAGGCAGCGGCCGAGCTCGGCCAGGACACGGGCCTCGGCGAAGACCTCGGGGACCTCCGCGTGCGATGCGGCGGTGGCGACGCCCACCCAGAACAGTGCGGGCGGTCCCATCCGGGACGGCGGCGCCTCCGGCTGGGCTGCGGGCAGGCCGGGACCGGGCAGCCGGCCGGTCAGCGCGGCAAGTGTGGCGGTTCCGTCGTCGCCGGGTTGCAGCGGCAGCAGCGCGGTCCAGCCGCCGCTGTCCAACCGCAGGAACACACCCGGAACGGCCTCGATGCGATGCCGCAGCGCGCTGGTGTCGGCGCTGCGGGTCGTGCCCAGCCGGAACGCCGCGACCAGGAACGCGTCCGGCACCGTGATGGCCGGTTCGAGGGCCCACTCGATCGGGTCGCGGCCGGTGAGCAGCGCGTCGGCGATGGCGCGGCGGCGTTCCAGCAGCTCCCAGCGCGGGTCGTGCGCGCGCTGCATGCAGGCGGTGGCGATGCGGGTGGTGAGCAGGGTGACGTACCGCAGCAGCGACACCGCGGCGTCATTGAGCAGTTCCCGTTCCGGCTCGGTGGCCGTGTCCTTCAGGCGAGACCACAGGTATTCCGCACCCATGCTGTAGCGGCCCAGCACGTCCTCGAGGGATTCGCCGTCGCGGACCCGGCTCAGCGCGATCTGCACGACCTCCTGGGTGTCCTCCGGCGAGGGCGCGCGGCCGGAGCGCACGAACTCGAAGAACAGGTCCACGTTCAGCGTGACGCCGCGGGCGAAACCGCCGGCCACCAGGGGTTCGGGCAGGGTGCGGTAGGGCGGCATCGAGGCCGGCACCTCCGCGCGCGCCACGACCGCGCGCCGGTACAGCTCCTCGAGCGCTCGGTCCCGCAATCGCGCCTGCATCACTCTCCTACTACCCGTACAGCGACTCGATACTAGCGGCGTAGGTGGTAGCTATTGGTTTGCGTCCGAGTTTCCCGGCGGCCGTGAGGTGATTACTGCCAGGAGCCCACACCTCGGGGAGCACCGCGAACTTCTTGATCTGCGGTGTTGAACTCACGACCTACCTCTGGATCGAACATCGACGGGGCGGCCACGCCCCCGGGCTGTTCCAGCAGACCGCACAACGGTCCGGGCAGACCAGTGGTGATGGCGAAGATCTGCGATGGCGGATTTGTGCACAGTGACAACGATGCTTGGAGATCGGGACGCAACAACTGATTTCGCAAGATGTGGGTAACTCCGGGGGGTACGTCCAGAATTCGACCACAGCTCGACCGCCGGCACGCGTGCCGGACGTGCTCTCTGCGGTGCGCTGAAGTCTCGGGGAGGCGGTATTGATCTTGTTACACAGGCTCATTCGCGTCCGTCCCCGGATGCCCGCGACGTATCGTGTTAGCACGAGCAGGACCGCCGGACCCCGACCGGGCCGTCCGATCGGGTAGGCGTGCGCAGCCACGAGGAGCGAGCGGTGATCACCCCTACCATCAACGGAGTACAGGACTACATCGACGCCGAGGAAGTCGAATACGTCGACATCCGATTCTGCGACGTCCCCGGCATCCAACAGCATTTCTCGATCCCGGCGAGCATGTTCGGCGCGGATCTGGTCGAGAACGGCATCGCCTTCGACGGTTCGTCGGTGCGCGGCTTCCAGGCCATCCACGAGTCCGACATGCTGCTCCTGCCGGATCTGCGCACCGCGCAACTGGATTCGTTCCGCGCCGCCAAGACCCTCAATATCAGCTGCTTCGTCCACGACCCGCACACCCGTGCCGCCTACAGCCGCGATCCCCGCAACGTGGCCCGCAAGGCCGAGGAATACCTGCGCTCCACCGGTATTGCCGACACCGCCTATTTCGGTCCCGAGGCCGAGTTCTACATCTTCGATTCGGTGCGCTACGACACCGCCATGAACGGGGCCTTCTACGAGGTGGATTCGTCGTCGGCCGACTGGAACACCGGCCGGCGGACGAACCCCGACGGCACCCTCAACCGCGGCTACAAGGTCCGGCCCAAGGGGGGCTATTTCCCGGTCGCCCCCTATGACGCCGACGTGGACCTGCGTGACCGCATGTGCACCCATCTGCAGCGCGCCGGATTCGAACTGGAGAAGGGGCATCACGAGGTCGGCACCGCCGGACAGGCGGAGATCAACTACAAGTTCAACACCCTGCTCGCCGCCGCGGACGATCTGATGCTCTACAAGTACATCGTCAAGAACACCGCCTGGGAGTCCGGCAAGACCGTCACCTTCATGCCCAAACCGCTGTTCGGCGACAACGGATCCGGCATGCACGTGCACCAATCCCTGTGGAGGGACGGCTCGCCGCTGTTCTACGACGAAGCCGGCTACGCGGGCCTGTCCGATCTGGCCCGCCACTACATCGGCGGCCTGCTGCACCACGCGCCGTCCCTGCTGGCCTTCACCAACCCGACGGTGAACTCCTACAAGCGCCTGGTGCCCGGATTCGAGGCGCCCGTGAATCTGGTCTACAGCCAGCGCAATCGCTCCGCCGCTGTGCGCATTCCGGTGACCGGCACCAGTGCCAGCGCCAAGCGTCTCGAATTCCGCTGCCCCGACTCCTCCGGCAACCCGTACCTGTCCTTCGCCGCCATGATGATGGCCGGGCTCGACGGCATCACGAACAAGATCGAGCCCGCCCTGCCGGTCGACAAGGACCTCTACGAGCTCACCCCGGAGGAGAGCGCCGAGGTCACCCAGACCCCCGGCAGCCTCGAGCAGGTCATCGACCGGCTCGAGGCCGACCACGACTACCTCACGCAGGGCGGGGTTTTCACCGACGACCTGATCGACACCTGGATCCGCCTCAAGCGCGACTCCGAGATCGCCGAGATCAACGTCCGCCCCCACCCGTACGAGTTCGAGCTCTACTTCGACGTGTAAACCCGACCTGCACGAACACGACTGATTCCCGGGTTCGGTACGCAGTAGTCGGAAAACGAAGCCGCGGTGGCCATCAGTGAATGATGGCCACCGCCGGTAAGGTTGCAAGCCCGCAAACAACCCCTGCCCGTCATGTTCAGGAGGGTTCGGGTTGTGGGTGCGGGGCGGCGGGGGCGACGAGGTAGTGGCGGCCGGGGATTGTCTGGGGCCGGTACCGTACGGCGGGGTCGCAGACGATGGGACGGTCACCTGGGCAGGCGATGAGGGTGATGGGGCTCGATTTCGGGGTCTGCATGAATCTCTCCGTGGGCAGGTTATTCGCCGAGGTGGGTGATGGGGCCGAATTGGCGCTCGTAGTTGCTCATGCTGTCGTTGAGGGTTTGCATGAGCCGGAAGATCAGCGCGGGTGGGAACTTCACGCGGGAGGTGACCTGCACCGGTTGTCGCATCATGGGTTGACCGGCCGGGGTGACAGCGCCCGGCTCGGTGGGCAGGTAGACAAGGCAATCGAGGGTGAAGTCGGTGCGGTTGTACCAGCAGGTGAACCCGTTGGCGTACACCCCGGCACTGACGGCCTCCGGCACGATGACCTCGACGTGGACATCGGATTCGTCCGCGGGCGGCGGAACTGGGCCGCTCACCGCGAACCTCCTCGGTGGCAAGGCCGGCGGACCGGCCACACCAGGTGCCCAGTGTGGCCGGCCGCCAGAACTTTGGTCACTGCGTCATCCTCGCCGGGTCAGCGGCCGTGTTGGAGGCGGGCTTGCTGGCGGATCTGTTGGAGCTGTATCTCCCACTGACCGGCGCGGTCCTGTGCCCGGTTGGCCTGGTCCTCGGCCTGCTGCGCCAATTGGCTGGCCTGGTCGGCCTGGTCTTGGGCGGTGCTGGCCCGTTGCTGGGATTGATTGGCCTCGCCCTGGGCCTGCTGGGCCTGGCTTTGAGCCCGGTCGGCCTCGCTCTGGGCTTGCTGGGCCTGGTTGGTGGCCAGGATCGCCTGCTGGCGGGCCTGCTGTGCCTGCTGGTTGGCCTGGCTGGCGTCCTGCTGCGCGTGCTGGGCCTGATGCTGCACTTGCCGTGCCTGCGCCTGTGCCTGGCGTGCGAGACCCGAGGCCTGCATCGCGTACTGGCGGGCGTTCTGTGCCTCTTGCCGGGCTTCGTCCATTCGCAGCCGCAGCAATTCCACTTCCGCCTGCACGTCGATGTCCCCGCGTCGGGCTTCCGCCGTCGCCATACCGCTGGATTCCTGTGCCATGTTCGAGCTCCCTTTCAACGATGTGTGGATTGAGACACTGAGGTTGTCGCGGGAAGAACTCGTGTGACCGGTGCCATTCTGCCCAATGCATCACCGGGAGGCAGTAACTTTTTGGCAACCAGTAGGCAAAGCCGACGAAACAAACCGGGCTCGAAGAGATAGGGGGACCAGCGGGAAAAGCAATAGGCAATGGCAGCCACCCGCAGGGGGCGCGACAGTGTGTCGAACGACCGACCCGGCACCGCGGGTCTATCGAGGCTCTTTCTTGTGAGGTGAGAATAAGTGTTGCGGCACAACAACATTCACGATCCAGGCGCGGTTTCCAGCAACTGGCCGAGCATCTCCCTGCGCCCGCAAGGAGACGCCGAACCACGGCGGAGGAGACACCCGGGGAGGCAGTGGACAGCACGGGGGTGCGGGTCGAGGCGATAGCCGATCCGATACGCAGCGAGTACGCAGCGGATTCAGCAACCGCCCCGATCCGCCAAACATGACCAACCGGCAATCCGCAGGTGGGTGCGGTATTCCAACGCTCCCATCCGCTGCAGAACCCCAGCTGGCAGTTCGGGCGCTACCTCGATGTGTAGAGACCGGCGAGGGCTGGCGGGAGCGGGCTCTCGTGCAGGACACCGAGGCGCTGGGTGGCGCGGGTCAGCGCGACGTACAGCTCGGCCGCGCCGCGCGGGCCGTCGGCGAAGATGTGCTCGGGCTCCACCACCAGGACCGCGTCGAATTCGAGGCCCTTGGTCTCGGACGCGGGGACCGTGCCCGGCATGCCGGGCGGGCCGATCACGATGCTGGTGCCCTCGCGGCCCGCCTCGTCGCGGACGAATTCCTCGATGGCCGAAAGCATCTCGTCGCGGGCGAGCTGTCGCGCCCACGGCTGCACGCCGCAGGAGCGCACCGACTCCGGCGGCGTCACCTCGGGCGCGAAACCGGCCAGAACGGCGGCGGCCACGGCCATGATCTCCGCCGGGGTGCGGTAGTTCACCGTGAGCGAGCGGTAGGCCCAGCGGCCGGGGACGTACGGTTCCAGCATGGCGTCCCAGGAGGTCGTGCCCGCCGCGGACCGGCGCTGTGCGAGATCGCCCACCACGGTGAAGGAATGGCTCGGGCAGCGGCGCATGAGTACCCGCCAGTCCATCGCCGACAGCTCCTGCGCCTCGTCGACCACGATGTGCCGGTAGGTCCAATCCCGGTCCGCGGCAGCACGTTCGGCGAGTTCACGGGAGTCGCGTTCCAGGAAACGCTCGGCCAGGTCCTCGCCGTAGAGCAGGTCGGTGGCGAACAGGTGATCCTCGTCGTCCATGTGGTCGGCGCGGCCGACCAGCAGGTCGAGCACGCCTTCGGCGTACGCGGCCTGGGCCTTCCGTTCCCGTTCGGCTGCCGCCTCCTCGGCGGAGGTGTCACGGCCCAGCAGATCGACCAGTTCGTCGAGCAGCGGGACATCGGACACCGTCCACGCCTCACCGTCCTCGCGCCACAGCGCCTCGTCGGCGCCCGCCGCGCGCAGCCGATCGGTGGACGAAAGCAGGTCCGCCAGCAGCGTTTCCGGTGTCAGCGTGGGCCACAGCTCGTCCATCAGCGCCGTGAATCCCTCGTGCTCGGCGAGTTCTGTGCGCAGATCGGTGCGCATGTTCTCCCAGGCCTCGCGGTCGTCGCGGGTCAGCCAGCCCTCGCCGATCCGCTTGATGGCGCGCTCGGTGAGCGCCCAGGTGAGCACCTCGAGGAAGGTCGCGCGAGCCTGGTTGTGCGGCAACCCGCTACCGCGCGCCTCCTCCCGCGCCCAGCCGGCGATATCCGCGCCGATCCGCACCGTCACATCCGACAGTTCGATCGACACCGGGTCCTGCGGAATCCGCTGACAGTCGGCGATCGCGGCCTTCAATACGTCGAGGATCTGCAGGGAACCCTTGAGCCGCACCGCTTCCGGTCCGTCCTCGGCCGTGATGTTCAGCCCGGGCATGAGATCGCCGGTGGTGGTGAACACCACGTTCGTCTCGCCCAGCGACGGCAGCACCCGCCCGATGTGCCTGAGGAAGGCCGTGTTCGGGCCCACCACCAGCACGCCGTTGCGTTCCATCTGCGCACGCTGCGTGTACAGCAGATACGCGACCCGGTGCAGCGCCACCACGGTCTTGCCAGTGCCCGGCCCGCCTTCGATCACCAGCACGCCCGGGTGATCGAGCCGGATGATCCGGTCCTGCTCGGCCTGAATGGTTGCCACAATGTCCCGCATGCCCTCGCCGCGCGGCGCGTTGACCGCCGCCAGCAGGGCCGCGTCACCGCGCTCGCCGTCACCGGGATGGCCGAACACCTCGTCGGTGAAATCGGCCACCAGCCGCCCGCGCGTGTGGAATTGACGACGACGCCGCATGTTCTCCGGGCTCGCCGCGGTCGCGATATAGAACGCCTGCGACGCCGGCGCGCGCCAATCCAGCAGCAGCGGTTCGAATTCGTTCGCCTCGTCGAAGATCCCGAGGCGCCCGATATACGAGGGCTCGCCGGTCACACTGTCCAGCCGCCCGAAACACAGTCCGCTGTCGGCCACCTCGAGACGCTTGACCTCCTTGCCCAGCGCTCGCACCTCGGCATCCCGCTCCACCAGGGTGGCGCCGCGCGAGCGCAGCGTCTCGCCGTAGCGCCCCTTCACCCGGGCCCGCTCGGCGTCCAGCCGCGCGTACAGCCCTGTCACATACTGCTGCTCCGCGAGCAGTTCCTTCTCGTACCCCTGATCCGACACCAGCACCACACCTTCCCGCCTAGCCGATCCCCGCTGCCCGCCCGCGCGCCCATTCGCGCAGTTTGCAGCCCTCGGCCAGCGATTGTGCGCCAATACCGGGGCCTTGCCGCAAGTCCCCCACGGTGTTATATGGTCGAAGGGGAAAGGACGACGATCCTTTCCATTCCTTCCTCTTTCTCCTTCCAGGTTCCCTACGCGGCGTCCGGGCGTTGTCCGCCCGAGGCCAGGGTCAGGATGTCCTTGTTGCCGTCGGCCCACTGGGCGGTCATCACCATCGAATCCACCTTCCACTCGTCCCCGACCAGGTGCAGTCCGATGCGGTAGGTGCCGCCCAGCGTCCACCGTGGTGAACCGAAACGATTGGCCAGGAGGTGGACCGCCTGGAAGACCGCGGTCAGTTCCGCGCGGTCGCCATCCACGGTGACCAGGTGATTGCCGAGCAGATGCTGGGTGGCATCGAAGCTGCCGATCAGCTTCTCCCAGTCGGCGCGGATCTGCGCCGGCGTGACGGTCGCGGGCTCGCCGCCCCAGATGCTCGAGTAATCGAGGGTGACTTCGTCGGCGAAGACACCGGGGAAGGCGTCCCAGTCGCGAATGTCGATGAACCAGAACAGGCGGGTGGCGGCGTCGATGATGTCGGCACGCTGCTGAGCGGTGGCGGTCATGGCAGATCTCCTACTGTGCAATCGAATCGGTGGTGACGGGGAGCAGATCGCGGCCGGCGAGCACGCCGCGGGCCACGCTCATGGCGGAGAGAACACGTGGAAAACCCGTGTAGGGGAGGGCCTGCAGGATCGCCTCGACGATCTCGCCCGGCGCCACACCGGCATTCAGCGCGGAACCGAGGTGCGCCTCCAGCTGCGGACGGGTGTCCCCGAGCGCGATGAGCGCACCCAGGATCACCAGCTCGCGCCGCCCGGCATCCAGGCCCGGCCTGGAATGAATGTCGCCATAGGCGAATTCGACGGCGAACCGGTGCAGATCCGGGGCGATATCGGCCAGCTCGTCATAGACCCGCCCGCGCGCCCCTCCGCTCCCACCGAGTTCGGTTTGACGGGCCGCTCCCCGCCGGAATCTCTCGTTCACGAGACCGAGCGTGCTCGCCGCGGCCGGACGTAGCCAGTGCACGCCGTGCCTCGTACTCCCGGGGCCACCCATCGCCGCCCTGTGCCAGACTGCGGGCATGGCAGTGCGCGCGGACCTGGCGGAGTTCCTGAAGTCTCGGCGGGCGCGGGTCGATCCGCGCGAGTCGGGCCTGCCGGCGTCCGGCCTGCGCCGGGTGCCCGGTCTGCGCCGCTCCGAACTCGCGCATCTCGCGGGCATCAGCGCCGAGTACTACCAGCGCCTCGAACAGCGCCGCGCCGCCAACCCGTCGACCGAGGTGCTCGACTGCCTGGCCTCCGCGCTGCGGCTCGACTCCGTCGAGACCGAGCACCTGCACGCCCTGGCCCGCCCACCCCGCGCTACCGAAACCGCCGCTCCCGCACCGCGTCCCGAACTGCTGCGCATGCTCGACCTGATCGACAAGGCGCCCGCACTGGTCATCACCGACCTGTTCGACGTGCTCGCCGCGAACCCGCTGGCGCACTATGTGTTCGGCCCCATGGCCGACGAGAACATGGCCCGCGCACTGTTCTCCGACCCCGTCGCCCGGGACTTCTACCGCGACTGGGACGATGTCGCCGCCGCGACCGTCGCCCAGCTGCGCCGCGTCGCGGGCCTCTACCCGGCCGATCCCGCCACCATCGCCCTCGTCGACGAACTCTCCACCGGCAGTACGGAATTCGCCGCCCTCTGGCGCTCGGGCGATGTCGAGCGCCGCACCCACGGCGACAAACTCGTCCGCCACCCCCAATCCGGCGACCTCAGCTTCTCCTACGAGAACCTCGAACTCCCCGGCGACCCCCGCCAGCGCATCGTCACCTTCACCCCCGACCCCGGCACCGCCCTCCCCGTCCTCTGATCAACCGGGTCGGGTCCGCCGATCCGCGCGGGACCACCCACTGCCGGCGCAGGGCCGGGAAGGCCTCGGCGATGAGGTCGAAATACTTGTCGTAGTGCAGCACGGTGGCGTCGTCGTGCACCGCGGTCGCCGCGATCAGCACATCGGTGGCCTGGGCCGACCGTGGCCCGTGGGCCCACAGCTGCCGCCGGATGGTACGGACCAGTCGGTCGATCACGGGGTCCATGGGGAGGAAATGGAAGACCTCTGTATAGATCCCGATGATGCGATCCAGATCCTCGGAATTGCGGGCGCTGCAGCACGCTTCCTCGAGGGTCACGGCATTCGAGCACAGCACCCCGACGTCGGCGTTGAGACGGTCGAATGCCGCGCGGACCTGCGGGCAGCATTGGATTCGCGACGCCGCGCTGTGATCGGCCAGATTCAGAGCGCGGTTCGTGCCGAGGCCCGTCATCGCGGATGCGCGGGATCGGTCCCGTCGGTCGGTTCGGTGTCGGTCAGGAACGGCGCCGCATCGGCGAACCAGGCAATGGCGTCATGCTGCCGGCGCTGACGGACCAGCAGTCGCAGGGCGGTGCGGACGGTCTCGGTGTCGCCGCCGGTCACCTCGCGGGCCTGTTCCATGTGGTCGTCCGGAATATCTGATCAGCGTCTTCGTCATCGCCACCTCCCGGGATTTACGCATCGTGTCGACATATATCCTCGCCGCGCCGCCACCGCGCCGATGAGTGAATCCCGAAGCCTCGACGCGCCGAGCGTGGTTGCGGGGCGCGTTGGCGTGTTGTCGTTAGATTGGGGTCCGGACGGATCGGCCGCGACGCGAGAGTGGCCCGCAGGGAGGCGGGTTCGCGACGGGGCGCGGGAATATCGTTGTGACACAACGTGCCACGCGAGCGACAACGCGTGGTCATGTGGGGTGGAGTCGAACTATGACCTTGACCTCACTGGCCACGGACTGTGGTGGCGCGGTCATACGATCCGGGGCTGACATATGCGGGAAGGCGAGTAGGCCATGGATCGAAATGCGTTCGTCGAGGTGATGAACGAGGCGAGCGGCATGCTGGACAGCGGCCGGGCCGACGAGGCGCTGGCCCGTTTGTCGGCGTTCGACGACGGGCTCGACGCGACGCCCGATCCCAAGGAGTACGGCTGGATCGTGTCCTACCGCTTCCGATCGGCCTTCGCCGCGGGCGATTACGCGCAGGCCCTGCACCTGGCCGAACACGGCCCGGCCCGCTACCCGGCCGACATCCCGCCCGCCACGCTGGCCACCATGTACTCCATGGCCGTCGAGGCCGCCACCCAGCAGGGCCGGCCCGACAGCGCCGTCGTCATGGCCGACCGCTGCATCGACCTGCGGCGCGCCCACGGCGAGCACGCCGAGGTGCTGATGGCCGCCATGACCGCGTGCACGCTGCTCGGCGATATCGAAAGACACGATCTGGCCAGCAGATACGCGCAGCTGCTGATCACCGAGGGCGTCGGCCACGACGACTACCGCGGCTACGGCTACTACGGCCTGTGCGCCGCCATCGAGCAGGGCGTCGGCGGCCATCTCGTCGACACCTTGCGCGCCGGGCGCGAATGGCTGGAAAGTCAGGACAACGAATTTGCCCGGGTGGCACTGGAATACCTGCAAACCGCGCCCAGCCTGCAGGAACCTCTCGCTGTCAACCTGGATCTGGACGACCCGCTGGGCAACGGCGTGCCGCTGTCGGATCCGGTTGCCCCCGATGCCATGCAGACCCAGTTCCTGCGTGTCGGCGACGGCGTACCGCAGGCGGTCTCCGGCCCGTCCCAGCCGCCGGCCGCGCAGCTCGCCGGCGGCGAGACCGCCGACGCCCTGATGGACGCCAACCGGCCCGGCATCGCCGCGGCCGCCTATCGGGCGCTCATCGACGATGCCCTCTCGAGTGGCCGTCCCGATCCGCTCATCATGGGAAAGTCCACGCTGGGCCTGCTCACCGCGCTCATCTTCGACAACCGGGTCGGCGAGGCGCACTCGGTGTGGATCGACGAGCAGGGGCCGACCTACCTGGGCGTCTGGTCGCTCGAGAACGGCCAGACCTCGGTCCACGACGCCATCGCCTACAACCTGGTCGCGGCCTTCCTGCACTCGCTGAGCACCGGCGACCCCAATGCCGCCAACCACGCCGTGGACAGCCTCATGATGCGAAACGTGGAGTGGGCCTACGAGAACGACCAGCAGGCCGTCCCCGCCATGATCAATACCTGGCGGCGTCACCTCTACGAGATCCACGGTGGTGAGCCGGCCCCCGAATACCGCTGGCAGCTCACCCAGGCCGAACAGCGCTGGGGCGCGCCCGTTCCCGAGGGCGGCCTGTACTGGATGCGTCCCTACCGCTGGGTCGTCGACTGGGTCTGATGTGCCGGTGAGCGGTGGCCCGGTCGCCGCCGCCTAGGCTGAACCCATGGCAGCGACCGAAATCTGGCACAACCCGAAGTGCTCCAAGAGCCGTACCGCCAAGGCGGTGCTCGACGACACCGGCACCGACTATGTCGAGCGCCGCTATCTCGACAACCCGCCCTCGGCCACCGAGATCCGCGCCGCCCTGACCAAACTCGGCCTCGAACCGTGGGACATCACCCGCACCGCCGAACCCGAGGCCAAGGAGCTGGGCGTCTCGGCGTGGGGCCGGACCCCCGCCGACCGTGACGGCTGGATCGAGGCCCTGGCCGCGCATCCGCGACTGATCCAGCGCCCCATCGTCTTCACCGCCGACGGCCGCGCCTACCTGGCCCGCGACGAGGAAACCCTCGACGAACTCCGCTGAGCCTCAGGCCAGCGCGAAAACCGGGAAACCCGGGGCGATGTCGGCCAATTCCGCGTCGGTGGCGTGCTTGGTGACGCCCTCGAAGAAGCGGCCGACCTCCCAGCCCCAGCGGTCGAGGTAGGCACGCAGCACCGGGATCTTGTCGACGTCGGGGAGTTCGGTGGCGGTGAAGGTCTGGACCTTGCGGCCCAGGCGCAGTTCGCCGGATCCCGCGACGCGCAGGTTGCGGACCCACTGGGTGTGCCCGCGCGGGGCGACCAGGTAGCGGGCGCCGTCGTCGGTGGTGAGGACATTGACCAGGGTGGTGCGCCACTCGCCGGATTTGCGGCCGCGCACGGCCAGCAGCCGGGAGCCGGCGATGCTGATGCCGAGTTTGGGCAGCAGGTTGAAGAAGCGGTTCATGTAGGGGTCCAGGCCCTTCGGGCCGACGTAGCGGGTGGCGGCGGTGTGGGCGTCCATCGGGCACATCCTTCGATTGTGAGAGTGGTGCTCTCTGATGTGATCAGTGTGCGCGCATGACCCTTGGGTTGACAAGAGCAGTGCTCTCGAAACTTGTCGGCGATCCGATTCGTGGCACACTGTCGGAATGAGCGTGCCCAGTACCGCCCGAGCCCGCGCCCGCGCCGAGATCACCCGCGAGATCACCGACGCCGCGCGCCGCCAGCTCGCCGAATCCGGCGCACCCGCGCTCTCACTGCGGGCCATCGCCCGTGAGCTGGGCATGGTGTCCTCGGCGCTGTACCGGTATTTCCCCAGTCGCGACGAGCTGCTGACCACGCTGATCATCGAGGCCTACAACGCCCTCGGCGATGCCGTCGAGCACGCGATCGCGACCGAGACCGCGCCCCGTGCCCAGTGGCGGGCCCTGTCGAATGCCGTGCGGGACTGGGCGATCGCGCACCCACACGAGTACGCGCTGGTGTACGGATCACCGGTGCCGGGCTATCGCGCCCCGCAGACCACCGTCGCACCCGCGTCGCGCGGACCCCTCGCCGCCCTCGGCATCGTGCACCGGGCCTGGCAGTCCGGCACCCTGGCCACGCCCGCGGAAACCCTCACCCCCGAGCTCGAGACCCAATCCGCGTTGATCGCTGCCTTCCTCGACTCCGGCATGCCCGCCGCTGCGGTGGCGCGTGCCATGGTGGGCCTGACCCAGCTCTTCGGCGCGGTCACCTTCGAACTGTTCGGGCAGCTGGACAATACGATGGACCCGGCCGGGCCGTTCTTCGCCTATTCGGTCGAGACCATGGCCGACGTCATCGGGCTCACCGAGTAGCGCTCGAACCTCGGTGCGCTACAGCGGAAACGGTGGCGCGCCGATCCCGGCGATACGCAGATTCCCCCACGGGTCCCGCTCCTGGAGCACGCCGGGCGCGGGCGCACCGCCCGGCACGGTGAGGAACACCTGCCCGCGGCCGGGATCGGGTAGTTCGCTCCCGTCGACCGCGGAAATCCGCCCGTGCCAGTGGAATTGGCCGTCGATCGGATCGAGATGCCCGGTCAATGCCACGCGCACCGCCACCTCCGCGCCGGGCGCGTCCAGCAATGCGGACCCCGAATAGTCCGGCGCCGCTTCGGGTTCGGTGAATCCGGCGTGCGGGTCGGCCGGTGCGGGGGAGTCGCGCCGCGCCCGCCGGAATCTCACAGCAGCCCTCGCCGCCGCCAGAGACGCTTGCCGATCGGCCCCATCAGCCCCTGCGTGTCCAGGAACGCACCGAGATTCGCGGCGCCGAGCCCGAGCGCCCGCCTCGAATGCGGGTTGGCACGGGCCAGCCTGCGGGCCGCCCGCCCCTTCTCGATGCCCGCGCGGGCGTACATGTGCCAGTTGGTGATCAGGTAGACGAACAGGGGAGCGGCGACCGCGACACACAGTCGCGTGTACTGCAATTCGGCCTTCGACATGGTCGGCACCCGGTCTGCCAGGGCCGCGCGCGCGAACCCGATGTGCCGTGCCTCCTCGGTGACGTGAATCCGCATGGCCCGCGCCACGAGTGGCTGCAGCTGTGGATCGTCGAGGGTGCGGCGCTGCAGCGCGTCGAAGATTTCCTCGCCCACCAGCGCGCCCACCCACACCATCGAGCCCCGCAGGAACAGCTGCAGGGCGCTGATCGTCCAGCGCTCGAACCGGTTGGGCCAGTACGGCCGCGTCCCGATCCGCTCGATGAGCTTGCCGAACATCATCATGTGCCGGCATTCGTCGCCCATCTCGGTGAGTGTGTAGTGCGCGTGCCGGGAGGTCGGATCGCCTGCCATGAGCTCGCGTAGCAGCAGCCGGTTGAGCAGGTTCTCGAACCAGATGCCGACCGACAGCACATTGGCCAGCTCCTCGCGGGAGAGCTCGCGGCGCCGGGCGGGCGTCATGGCCTCCCACAGCGGGGTGCCGTAGAGGGAGACGAGCTCGGGTGGCAGGAAGAGTTTGTCCGGGTCCAGCGGGGCGTCCCAGTCCATGTCGACCACGGGGTCGTAGGACTTCTTGGCCGATCCGGTCAGCAAGCGCTGAGCTAAGGACTCACGCCCGGACAGTGTGGCGGCCGTGGGGGCGGAGACGGCGTTGTCGCCCATGACAGCTCCCGATTTGTTACTGATACTGGCTGTTACACTCAGATTAGTGCTACATACTGTCTCGGTCAACGGTGAGGTGAGTATCGTGAGGCCCGTGACCGGCACCCGACGCAGACCCGTGCAGCCCTCCCTTCGGGACCGAGAGCGTGCGGCCGACGGTCGCAGCACCCGCTGGAACGGTCACAAGGCCCAGCGCCGTGCCGACATGCTCGATGCCGCGCTGGCTGTCATCGAGGAGAACGGCACCGAGATCTCGGTCCAGCAGATCGCGGACCGGCTGCAGGTCCCGCGCCCGGTCGTCTACCGGCACTTCGACGGCCGCGCCGACCTCGACGGCGCCATCCGCCGCCACATCCTGGAATCCCTGACCGCCGAACTGCTGCCCCGCCTGCACCCCGACGGCACCGTCCGCGACCTGGTGCGCGGCGCGGTCGGCAGCTATGTCGGCTGGGTCGAACGCCACCCGGAACTGCACCGCTTCCTGGCCGCCGGCGACCCGCACGGCGAGGCCTCGACCGCCCTGGCCGGCGCCCGCGACCGCATCGGCGGCCGGCTCGCCGACCTGTTCGCCGACGCCCTCGAGCGTTTCGGCATCGACCGGAATCGCGCCCGCCCCATGGCCTTCGGCACCGTCGGCTTCGTCGACGGCGTGGTCAACAGCTGGCGCGCCGCCCCCACCCTGTCCTCCGAGCAAGTCGAGGGCATCCTCACCGAATCGGTTCTGGCGCTGCTCGAGGGCAATGCCCGCAGCCTGGACGTCCCGCTCACCCGCGACACCGTGGTGAGCGAACTGCTGTCCCGCACGGAGGCCGCGCGGGTGGTGTAACCAGCACGACCGAAGGAGAAAGTCATGCGGTTTCGTTCTGCCGCATCCGGTTTCGTCCTTGCCGCCGCCGAGTCAGGGTCCGTCACCGTCACCTCCGCCTCGCGGGTCGACGCGACCGGCTCGGGTGGCATCCGACCGGTCAGTGGACTCCGCGCCCGGTGAGCGCGCGGTAGCTGCGGTTCCACAGCCACTCGACCGGCCCGCGGTCGAAGCGGCGCAGCCAGATGTGGGCGAACACCAGCATGAGCGCGCAGACCAGCACATAGATCCCGGTGGTGAACGGCACCCGCGCATTGGCGGACACCAGGCTCGCCAGCCCGAGACCCCAGCCGTAACAGAGGAATCCCGACACCAGGTTCTGAACGATGTAGCAGCTCAACGCCATTCGGCCCACCTCGGCGAAGCGGCGCGCGACGAAGCCGGGGTCCGGTCGGTGCGCGTAGCCCTCCGCGACCAGGGCCAGGATGCCGAGCGAGACCAGCGGCGCGGTGCCGTAGCGGGCCAGCAGGATCAGGTCGCCGCCGGCCAGGCCCAGGATCAGATCGATCGGTGCGGCGACCACGAACCCGATCACCATGAGGCGCTTCCGGATTCGCGCACCTTCGGGCCGGAACACCCCGGCCCGGAACAGTCGCGCGCCCATCAGGAACAGCGCGATCGACATCGGGAAGATGAAGACCGGCTCCAGCCGGAACAGCAGCACGTGATCCCAGCGGAATGCCACCAGATCCCAGAACGACCCGTCCGCATACGGATTCGGGTCCAGCGGCCGGTGCCCGCCGCCCCCGCCCCCTGGGCCCAGCACGATCGCCACGGCGATCAGCGACAGCATGGTGAGGTGGATGCCCGCCGCCACGATCAGCCAGCGCCGTTGTGCCTTCGGGCTCGTCGCCAGGATGAACGCCACCACCAGCCCGGTGACCGCGTACCCCATCAGCACGTCGAACTCGGCGACGAAGAAGAAGTTGACCAGCCCGTCGAGCAGCAGCAGCCCGGCCCGCACCGGATATCCGCCCGGCCAGGACCGGCCACCGCGCACCGCCGATCGCTGCTGGATAGCCAGCCCGATGCCGAACATGATGGTCAGCAGTCCGAGGAACTTTCCCTGCGCGAGTTGTTGCAGCAACCGCTCGGTCCACAACCAGGCTCCGTGCGGTTCGTCACTGCGCGCGACATAGCCGAGCAGCCCTTCGGCATTGGTGAAGATCCAGATATTGGTGCCCAGCGTCCCCAGGATGGCGATGCCGCGCAGCACGTCCAGTGCCGCCAGCCGACCCGAACGCGGCTGCGCGGAAACGGGATTCGACTCCTCGGCCGGGGTGGGCGCCAGCGCCGGGCGCGGGGCGGAAGCCGATTCGACCATGCCGGTCATTGTGCCGTCGTCGCAGTTCGGCGCGGATCGCCCCGGAGAACGACCCCGACTACGACCAGCGAATGACCCCAACCCGGACAGTCCACCCGCGTCCGGGCATGCCTTTCGCCTAGGCTCGATCGCATGCAGCGCATCATCGGAATCGAGGTCGAGTACGGCATTTCGACGCCTACCGAGCCGTCGGCCAACCCGATTCTCACGTCCACCCAGGCGGTGCTCGCCTACGCCGCGGCCGAGGGCGTGCCGCGCGCCAAGCGCACACGCTGGGACTATGAGGTGGAATCGCCGTTGCGCGACGCGCGCGGTTTCGATCTCGGCCGGCTCAACGGGCCCGCGCCGGTGATCGACGCCGACGAGGTCGGCGCGGCCAATATGATCCTCACCAACGGAGCCCGCCTCTACGTCGACCACGCCCATCCGGAGTACTCCGCCCCCGAGGTCACCGACCCGCTGGACGCGGTCATCTGGGACAAGGCCGGTGAGCGCGTCATGGAGGCCGCCGCCCGCTACGCCTCCAGCGTCCCCGGCGCCCCGCGCATGCAGCTGTACAAGAACAATGTCGACGGCAAGGGCGCCTCCTACGGCACCCACGAGAACTACCTCATGAGCCGCGAGACCCCGTTCAACCAGATCATCCTGGGCCTGACCCCGTTCTTCGCGTCCCGTCAGGTGATCTGCGGCTCCGGCCGGGTCGGTATCGGCCAGTCCGGTGACCAGCCCGGTTTCCAGCTGTCGCAGCGCGCGGACTACATCGAGGTCGAGGTCGGCCTGGAGACCACCCTCAAGCGCGGCATCATCAACACCCGCGACGAACCGCACGCCGACGCCGACAAGTACCGCCGCCTGCACGTCATCATCGGCGACGCCAACCTCGCCGAATGGTCCACCTACCTCAAGGTCGGCACCACCGCCCTGGTGCTGGACCTGATCGAGGCCGGCGAGGACCTCTCGGATCTGCAGCTGGCCCGCCCGGTCACCGCCGTGCACACCATCAGCCACGACCCGACTCTGCGTGCCACCGTTGCGCTTTCGGACGGCCGCGAACTGACCGGCCTTGCGCTGCAACGCATCTACCTCGACCGGGTCGAGAAGTTCATGGACCGGACCGGAAACGACGACGAGCGCACCAAGGACGTCATCGAGAAGTGGGCACACGTGCTGGACCTGCTCGAGCGTGACCCCCTCGAAACCGCAGACCTGCTCGACTGGACCGCCAAACTGCGCCTGCTCGAGGGCATGCGCAACCGTGAGGGCCTGTCCTGGGCCGCCCCCAAGCTGCACCTGGTCGACCTGCAGTACTCGGATGTGCGCCTGGACAAGGGCCTCTTCAACCGCCTGGTGGCCCGTGGCTCCATGCAGCGCCTGGTGACCGAGCAGGAGGTCACCGACGCCATGACCAACCCGCCCACCGACACCCGCGCCTACTTCCGCGGCGAGTGCCTGCGCCGTTTCGGCGCGGATATCGCGGCCGCGAGCTGGGATTCGGTCATCTTCGACCTGGGCGGCGACTCCCTGGTTCGCATCCCGACCCTGGAGCCCCGCCGCGGCACCAAGTCCCACGTGGGCAAACTCCTGGACGGCGTGCACACCGCCTCCGAACTGGTCCAGCAGCTGACCCACTAGGCCATGCGAAAGGGGTACGGGGAGCTGAACCCCGTGCCCCTTTTTCGTGTCCGCGACATGGCGGCGGGGAGATCGCGGCAACAGCACAATGACGCTTAATCCGGCATGTTGTCCCCGCTGGTGGGTAGTGTTGGGGGACGAGCATCGGATCTTCTCCGGTGCTCGCCGATGATCACAGAGGAGGTCGGCTGCTATGGCACAAGAGCAGACCAAGCGCGCCGGTGGCGGCGACGAGGACGAGGGCCCGATCGGCGACGGTGGGGCGGGACAGGAGCGTCGCGAGAAGCTGGCGGAGGAAACCGACGACCTGCTCGACGAGATCGACGACGTGCTCGAGGAGAACGCGGAGGACTTCGTCCGCGCATACGTGCAGAAGGGCGGCCAGTGACCCAAGGTGACCCCCTGCGGCTCCAGTTGGGGTTCGCCCAATCCTCTTTCTCCGAGTACCTGCGTTTGCACGCTCCGGAACTGTTGCCCGGCAACGGAATCCGACTCGACGGTACGCACCCCAATCCGGGCGTGCCGTCGGACATAGCGCCACACGGCACCACCATCGTCGCGGTCAGCTACCGCGGCGGTGTGCTGATCGCGGGCGATCGCCGCGCCACCCAGGGCAACCTGCTGGCCAGCCGTGACATCGAGAAGGTGTACATCACCGACACCTACTCCGCGGCCGGCATCGCCGGCACCGCGGGTATGGCGATCGAGATGATCCGCCTGTTCGCGGTGGAACTCGAGTACTACGAGAAGATCGAGGGCGTGCCCCTCACCTTCGACGGCAAGTCCAACAAGCTGTCGAAAATGGTGCGCGACAACCTCCCCGCGGCCCTGCAGGGTCTCGCGGTGGTGCCGTTGCTGGTCGGCTTCGACCCGGACGCGCAGGACCCGGACAAGTCCGGGCGCATCGTGTCCTACGACGTGGTCGGCGGCCGCAGCGAAGAGCGCTTCGGGTACACCGCGGTGGGGTCGGGTTCACTGTTCGCCAAGTCGTCGCTGAAGAAGACCTACGCGCGTGGGATCGATCAGGACCGGGCGTTGCGGATCGCGATCGAATCGCTCTTCGACGCCGCTGACGACGACACCGCCACCGGCGGGCCCGACACGATGCGGAACATCTACCCGACCGCGATCGTCATCGACGCCGAGGGCTCCGAGGAAGTGACCGAGGAGCGCCTGAAGGAAATCACGCGGGCGATGGTGGAGGAGCGGGCCGCACTGGCGGCAGAGGGGATCGGCGAAGCATGACACTGCCGTATTACGCGTCGGCCGAACAGATCATGCGCGACAAGACCGAACTTGCGCGCAAGGGCATCGCACGGGGCCGCAGTGTCGTGGTGCTGGTGTACGACAAGGGCGTGGTGTTCGTGGCCGAGAACCCCTCGGCCACGCTCCACAAGATCAGTGAACTCTACGACCGGGTCGGGTTCGCCGCGGTCGGCAAGTACAACGAGTTCGAGGCGCTGCGCCGCGGGGGCATCCTGCAGGCGGATCTGCGCGGCTACCAGTTCGACCGCCGCGATGTCACCGGCCGCTTCCTGGCCAACCTCTACGCGCAGAGCCTCGGCACCATCTTCACCGACCAGCTCAAGCCCTACGAGGTGGAGATCTGCGTCGCGGAGGTGGGTTATCCGGAGCAGTCCTCGAACTCGGTGCTCTACCGCATCAACTTCGACGGATCCATCGTCGACGAGCGCGAATTCGTGGTGATGGGCGGCAACACCGACCCGATCACCACCGCCCTCAAGGCTTCGTACCAGCCCGGCATGGATCTGCATTCGGCCATCTCCACGGCGGTGGCCGCGCTGCAGAAGGCCGTCCCCGAGGGCGACAAGGACAAGCAGCGCACCCTGGGTTCCGCCTCGCTCGAGGTGGCAACCCTGGAGCAGTCCCGGTCGCGGCGGGCGTTTCGCCGCATCCAGGGCGCCGCGCTGCAGGAGTTGGTGACCGGCAAGGCGCCGACCGCGAAAGCGGCGGCCGAGGCCGAGAAGCCGTCGAGCGGGGACCCGTCGTAGGGCCCGCGCCGGCGTAGGCAAATCCCGCTATTCGGGATAAGGCTCCTTTGCACTCTCAATAGCAGAGTGCAAAGGAGCCTTGCTTTTTCGCAGGGTAGAGCGCGTGCCACGTTGCATCCCGTGCTAAATCGTTGTGAATACGTTTGCATCAGCTGTCCGACAAGCCCGTTACCGGCGACAACTCCGCTGTAATGTCGATAGGGTGCAGCGACGAATCATGGGGATCGAGACCGAATTCGGGGTGACGTGCACGTTCCACGGTCACCGTCGGTTGAGTCCTGACGAGGTGGCCCGGTATCTGTTTCGCCGGGTAGTTTCCTGGGGCCGTAGCTCGAACGTGTTCCTTCGTAATGGTGCCCGGCTCTACCTCGATGTCGGTTCCCATCCGGAGTACGCCACGGCCGAATGTGACAGCCTGGTGCAGTTGGTCACCCACGACCGCGCCGGCGAGCGGGTTCTGGAGGATCTGCTCATAGACGCCGAGCAGCGGCTCGCGGAGGAGGGTATCGGCGGCGATATCTACCTGTTCAAGAACAACACCGACTCGGCGGGCAACTCCTACGGCTGCCACGAGAACTTCCTCGTGGTCCGCGCCGGCGAGTTCTCCCGGATCTCGGATGTGCTGCTGCCGTTCCTGGTCACCCGCCAGCTGATCTGCGGCGCGGGCAAGGTGCTCCAGACGCCGAAGGCGGCCACCTTCTGCCTGTCGCAGCGGGCCGAGCACATCTGGGAGGGCGTCTCCTCGGCGACCACCCGTTCCCGGCCGATCATCAACACCCGCGACGAGCCGCACGCCGATGCCGAGAAGTACCGGCGCCTGCACGTGATCGTGGGCGACTCGAACATGGCCGAGACCACCACCATGCTCAAGGTGGGCACGGCCTCGCTGGTGCTTGAGATGATCGAGGCGGGTGTCGCGTTCCGAGACTTCGCTCTGGACAATCCGATTCGCGCCATCCGCGAGGTGTCGCACGATCTGACCGGCCGTCGCCCGGTGCGGCTGGCCGGTGGCCGGCAGGCCTCGGCGCTCGACATCCAGCGTGAGTACTACGCCCGCGCCGTCGAGCACCTGCGCAACCGCGACCGCGACCCGCAGGTCGACGCCGTGGTGGATCTCTGGGGCCGCACCCTGGATGCCGTCGAGGCGCAGGACTTCGCCAAGGTGGACACCGAGATCGACTGGATCATCAAGCGCAAACTGTTCCAGCGCTACCAGGACCGCTACAACATGGAGCTGTCCGATCCCAAGATCGCGCAGCTGGATCTGGCCTACCACGACATCAAGCGCGGCCGCGGCGTCTTCGACCTGCTCGCCCGCAAGGGTCTGGCCAAGCGGATCACCGAGGACGAGGCGGTCGACGCGGCGGTGACCACGCCGCCGCAGACCACCCGCGCCAAACTGCGCGGCGATTTCATCACCGCCGCTCAGGAGGCGGGCCGCGACTTCACCGTCGACTGGGTCCACCTCAAGCTCAACGATCAGGCCCAGCGCACGGTGCTCTGCAAGGACCCGTTCCGCTCGGTCGACGAGCGCGTGGATCGCCTCATCGCCTCGATGTGAGCTGTTTTACCTGATCACGGGCCGCGAACACCCGGATTCTCCGATTTCGGAGGACGCCCGAGGGTTCGCGGCCCGTCTCGTTCCGGACCGAGTGGAGCGGGGGAGTGGAGCGAGGGAAGAACGAGACCTTCACGGCTCCGCCTCCCCGCGCCTGCCCGCGAACACCGCCGGAGCGCGGCGGAGGCAAATCGAACACAGTCCATTACTCTCTATCGGGTGGCGATATCCAAGGTCGAGCGGTTGATGAATCTGGTTATCGCGCTGCTGTCCACCCGGCAGTTCCTGACCGCGGAGCGCATCCGGGAGTCGGTCGCCGGGTATGAGGAGTCCGCGAGCGACGAGGCGTTCAGCCGGATGTTCGAGCGCGACAAGAACGAGCTGCGCGATCTGGGAATACCCCTGGAAATCGGTCCGGTGAGCCGGTATTCGGGTGTCGAGGGCTATCGCATCAACCGGGATGCGTACGAGCTGCCCGATATCGATCTGACCAGCGAGGAGTCCGCCGCGGTCGCGGTGGCGGTGCAGCTGTGGGAGTCCCCGGAGCTGGCCGCGGCCGCCGAGGGCGGTCTGCTCAAGCTGCGCGCGGCCGGTATTCACGTGGAGCCCGATGCCGGGGTGTCGGCGGTGCCCGCGGTCCCGGCCCGCACCCGCGGCTCGGAACCGGTGCTCGGCAAACTGCTCGCGGCCATCGACGCCGGACGGGCGGTGACGTTCAAACACCGGCAGTCCCACGGGGATCCGGTGGAACGGGACGTGCAGCCCTGGGGTGTGGTCACCCACCACGGCCGCTGGTATCTGGTCGCGCACGACAATGTCCGCGACGCACAGCGCGTGTTCCGTATCTCCCGTATCGACGAGGACGTCACCGAGTACGGTCCGGCCAATGCCGTGCACAAGCCCGAGGACCTGGACCTGCGGGCGGTGGTCGCCGAGGTCACCGCGCAGACCCCGATCAGTGGCTCGGCCACGGTGTGGGTGGCCGAGGGCCGCGGGCAGGAGATCCGCAGACTCGGGCCGGTCATGGAGGACCGCGCGCTCGGCGGACGTCCCGGCTCGATCGTGGAGGTGCCCATCCGATCCCGGGACTGGCTGGCCCGGCTCATCACCGGACTCGGCGCGGATGCCCTGGTGCTCGCCCCGGGAGACCTGCGCGAGAATGTGATCGCGCGCCTGAAGTCGGTGCTGGAGCGGACGGAGGTGTCGGCATGAGCGAGGCTGCGTCGCGGAAACGCCGGGGAGACAATGTGATCGACGCCACCGGCGCGCGCCGGGGCGGAACCGGTGACGGCGCACGGGCTTCCGATGGTGCGAAGGACCGGCGGGGGAGCGCGGCGGCCAGCACCAGCCGGCTGTCGACCCGGCTGGCCCGGCTGCTCAACATGATTCCGTATTTCCAGGCCAATCCGGGCATCAGCGCGGCGGAGGCGGCGGCCGAGCTCGGCGTGTCCTCCAAGCAGCTGATGACCGATCTCAACCAGCTGTGGATGTGCGGCCTACCCGGGTACGGTCCGGGCGATCTCATCGACCTGTCCTTCTCCGAGGAGAGCATCGAGGTCACCTTCTCCGCGGGCATCGACCGCCCGCTGCGGCTCACCTCCCTGGAGGCGACCGCGCTGCTGGTGGCGCTGCGCTCCATCGCGGACCTGCCCGGCATGGTGGACCCGAGCGCGGCGCACGCCGCCATCGCGAAGATCGAATCCGCCATCACCGGACGTGAATTCGCCGGACCGCCGCTCCCCGTGCCGGTCGAGGCCCCCGCTGTGGCGACCGTCCGGTCCGCGCTGGAGCGGGATCACGCGCTGTGCCTGGTCTATTACTCGGCGAGCCGCGACGTGGTCTCCGAGCGCATCGTGGACCCGATCCGAATCGTGCTGGTGGACAACAACAGCTACCTGCAGGCGTGGTGCCGGCAGGCCGAGGGCGTGCGCCTGTTCCGGCTCGACCGCATCGAGAAGGCCACTGAGCTCGACGAGCCGGCCCGCCCGCCCGCCGAGGCGGCCGCGGACGAGACCGCCGCCCTGGACCTGTTCGTCGACGATCCCGCGGTCCCGCTGGCGCGCTTGCTGATTCGCCCCGACTACGCCTGGGTGCTCGAGCAGTACCCGATGCATCGGGTCACCGCCCACCCGGACGGCAGCGTCGAGGCCACCATGCGCTTCGCCACCCTGGACTGGATGGCGCGCCTGCTGCTCGGCTTCGGCGCCGGCGTCACCGTGCTCGGCCCGGCCGAACTGGTGACCGCGGTGCGCGAGCGGTCCAGCTCGGCACTGGCCGCCTACGCTGGGCTCGAGGGGGTCGGTCCCGCTTGAGTTTCCGTGTGACGGTGCTGGGGGCGGGCAGCATCGGCTGCTACGTCGGCGGCCGGCTCGCCGCGGCGGGGGCCGAGGTCACCTTCGTCGGACGGCCGCGCGTGGTGGAGGAACTGCGCACCTTCGGGCTGCGGCTCACCGATCTGGACGGCAATGACGCGCGGGTCGAAGGGGACGCCTTCCGTGCGGTCACCGAGCCCGCCGGTGACACCGATCTGGTGCTGATCACCGTGAAGTCCGCGGCCACGGCGACCGCCGCCGCCGAACTGGCCGACCTGGTGCGGCCCGGCACGGTGGTGATCAGCCTGCAGAACGGCATCGGCAACGACGCGGTCATCCGCGAGCTCCTGCCCACCTGCGTGGTGCTGGCCGGGATGGTCATGTTCAATGTCGTCCATCACGGCCAGGGCCGCTTCCACCGCGGCACCGCGGGCACGGTCGACGTCGCCGACGACCCGATGCTCGACCGGTTCGGCCCGGTCTTCGCCAAGTCCGGTCTGGGCTTCGAACGGTATACCGATCTGCTGCCCATCCAGTGGGCGAAGCTGCTGCTCAACCTGAACAACCCCATCAACGCGCTGTCGGGTCGCCCGCTGCGCGAAGAGCTCGGCACCCGCGACTACCGCCGCTGTCTGGCCCTGGCCCAGCGGGAGGCGCTGGACGTCATGGCGGCGGCCCGCATCCGCCCGGCCCGGCTCACGCCGCTGCCGCCGGAGATCATGGCCCGGCTGCTGACCGTGCCCGATGGCATCTTCCGCCGGGTTGCCGGGAAGGTACTGGCAGTCGATCCGGTGGCCCGCTCGTCCATGGCCGACGACCTGGCTGCCGGGCGCAGAACCGAAATCCCTTGGCTGTGCGGTGAAATCGTGAGCCTCGGGACCATGGTAGGAATACCCACGCCGGTGAACCAGAAGCTGATCGAACTCGTGTCAGCTGCGGAGAACGGCGACCGGCGCACCTGGTCGGGCCCGGAATTGCTGGAACAGCTCACCGACGCCGCGCGTGACGGCGCGGCGAACAAGGGTTGACAACAAGCTTCGCGATGTGCGGGTCCGGTAGCATCGGACTCACCAGAGTCTTTGGAGGTAATGGAATGACAGGCGCCATCAGCCCGTGGCACTTGCTGATCGTCGTGCTGATCTTCTTGCTGTTCTTCGGTTCGAAGCGCATGCCCGACGCGGCCCGTAGCCTGGGTCGCTCGATGCGCATCTTCAAGACCGAGGTCAGCCAGATGCAGAACGAGGGCAAGACGGGCGAGGCCGCTCCCGAGGCCCAGGCCCAGCCGGTGCAGCCGCCGGCCCAGCTGCCGCCCGCTCAGCCGGTGCAGCCCACGCCGCAGCCGAACGACCAGCAGAAGGCCTGAGACCACGACCATCCGGGATGAGCGCCGCTCATCCCGGATGGGGTGTTGTCCGGGTCCGGTTTCTCCGGATCTTCAGGGGCGTGCAGTCGCGCCCGCGTCTTCTTTGGCCGCAAGGCGGAGGCAGTCACACACACATGCGCATCCCGTTCGATCCCCGGCGCAGCAAGCGCCGCACGAACCCCGACGGCACCATGTCCTTGGTGGAGCACCTCTCGGAGCTCCGCAGGCGCTTGCTCATCGCGCTGGCGTGGGTCGCGATCGGCACCCTGTTCGGGTTCTTCTGGTACTCGCATTCGATCTTCGGGATCGAGAGTCTCGGTGAGATCCTGCGCGGCCCCTACTGTGATCTGCCCGCTTCCTCGCGGGCCAATCTGAGCGCCGACGGCGCCTGCCGATTGCTGGCGACCGCGCCCTTCGAGCAGTTCACACTGCGCCTGAAGGTCGGCACCACCGCGGGTGTGGTGGTGGCCAGCCCGTTCTGGCTGTATCAGCTGTGGGCATTCATCACGCCCGGGCTGTACGCCAAGGAACGCAAGTACGCGGTCTCGTTCGTGGCGGCGGGCGCGGCGCTGTTCGTCACCGGTGCGGTGCTGGCGTACTGGGTGGTCGCCCACGCGCTCAGCTTCCTGATGACCATCGGCAGCAATGTGCAGATCACCGCGCTGAGCGGTGCGCAGTACTTCAGCTTCATCATCAAGCTGCTGGTGATCTTCGGTGTCAGCTTCGAAACCCCTTTGCTCATCGTGGGTTTGAACTTCCTCGGGGTGCTGACCTATCAGCGGCTCACCAAGTGGCGGCGCGGACTGATCTTCGGCCTGTTCGTGTTCGCGGCCATCGTGACCCCGCAGGACCCGATCTCCATGCTGTCGCTGGCACTCGCGCTGACGCTGCTGTTCGAGATCGCGGTGCAGTTCGCGCGCCTCAACGACAAGCGCCGGGCCCGCAATGCGGAGGCCTGGGACAAGCTGGCCGACGACGAGGCGTCTCCGCTGGATACGGCGCCCGGCGGCGTCGACGCCCCGACTCCGGTGCCGACCGCGGAACCGGTGTCCACGACACCGCTCGAGAAAACAACGCGAGGCGTGTCGGATTACTCCGATACTCTCTGAAAAGTGACATCAAGGTCGCTTACTGGCGAACTGGCGGCATTCGCCGCCGAACTGAAATTCGAGCTCGATCCGTTCCAGCGGCAGTCGTGTGAGGCGCTCGAGGGCGGGCACAGTGTGCTCGTCTGCGCGCCCACCGGCGCCGGCAAAACCGTGGTCGGCGAGTTCGCGGTGCACCTGGCGCTGGCCGCGGGCGGGAAGTGTTTCTACACCACGCCCATCAAGGCGCTCTCGAACCAGAAGTTCGCCGATCTCACCGAACGTTATGGTCGTGACGAGGTCGGCTTGCTGACCGGCGACCAGTCCATCAACCCCGACGCCTCGGTGGTGGTGATGACCACCGAGGTGCTGCGCAACATGCTGTACGCGAGTTCCGATGCGCTGCGCGGGCTTTCGTATGTCGTCATGGACGAGGTGCACTACCTGGCCGACCGCTTCCGCGGCGCGGTGTGGGAGGAGGTCATCCTGCACCTCCCGCCGGAGGTGCGCCTGGTCAGCCTGTCCGCGACGGTCTCCAATGCCGAGGAGTTCGGCGCGTGGATGGAGACCGTGCGCGGCGACACCGCGGTGATCGTGGACGAGACCCGGCCGGTGCCGCTGTGGCAGCACGTCATGGTCGGCAGGCGCATGTTCGACCTGTTCGACCCCAAGTCCAGCGACGCCAAGGTGATCGTGGACGGGGACCTGCAGCGCTATATCAAGCACCGCGAAGCCGTTGACCGGATGGACAATTGGGCGGTGCCCGGGCGCGGTCGTGGCGGGCCGCGGCGCTCGTTCCGGCCCATGCCGCGGCCGGAGGTGATCGCCCGGCTCGACGACGAGGGGCTGCTGCCCGCGATCACGTTCATTTTCAGCCGCGCCGGATGCGATGGGGCACTGGCACAGTGCGTGCGCTCGCGGCTGGATCTCTCGCCTGAGGACGATCGCGAGGAGATCGACGCCATCATCGAGAAGCACACCGGTGATCTGCCGCGCAGTGACCTCGAGGTGCTCGGGTACTGGGAGTGGCGCGAGGCGCTGCACCGTGGTTTCGCCGCGCACCACGCGGGCATGCTGCCCGCCTTCCGGCACACGGTCGAGGAACTGTTCGTGCGCGGGCTGGTACGTGCCGTGTTCGCCACGGAGACGCTGGCTCTCGGCATCAATATGCCGGCGCGGACCGTGGTGCTCGAGCGGCTGGTGAAGTTCAACGGTGAGAGCCACGCCGAGCTGACGCCGGGGGAGTACACGCAGCTCACCGGTCGGGCCGGGCGGCGCGGCATCGATGTCGAGGGCCACGCGGTGGTGCTGTGGCAACCGGAGGTGGACACCAGCGCGGTGGCGGGTCTGGCATCGACGCGGACCTATCCGCTGCGGTCGTCGTTCCGGCCGGGCTACAACATGTCGATCAATCTGGTCGATCGCATGGGCGCGGTGGAGTCGCGGGCGCTGCTGGAGCGGTCCTTCGCCCAGTTCCAGGCCGACCGGTCGGTCGTGGGCCTGGTGCGGGGCATCGAACGCAACGAGGCCCAGCTACGCAAGCTGCGCTCGCAGCTCGGCGACGAGAGCTTCTTCGAATACATCCAGCTGCGCGAGCGCATCCGGGACCGGGAACGGCACCTGGAACGACAGGGCCGCACCGACCGGCGGCAGGCCGCGGTGGCCGCGCTCACCGCACTGCGGCGCGGGGACGTGGTGGCGATTCCGTCCGGACGCCGCCAGGGTCTGGCCGTGATCCTGGAACCCGATGCGACACCGGGTGATCCACGTCCGCTGGTGCTCACCGAAGACAAATGGGCGGGCCGGGTCTCGGCCGCGGACTTCCCGACCCCGGCCGAATCGCTGGGCCGGCTGCGGCTGCCCAAGCATGTCGACCATCACACCGCGCGGGTGCGCCGTGACCTGGCCTCCGCGCTGCGCAGCACCGGCATCACCGCGCCGCGGCGCGGGCGGCACGGCGGCGGCAAGTCCAAGGCCGCCGACGACCGTGAGCTGCAGACCCTGCGGCGGGCGTTGCGCAATCATCCGGCGCACTCGCGGCCGGATCGGGAACAGCTGGCGCGTATCGGCGAACGCTACAACCGGGTCGAACGCGAGACCGAGCACCTGCGCCAGCAGGTGGCGGCCACCACCAACTCCCTGGCGCGCACCTTCGACCGCATCCTCGGGCTGCTCGAGGAGCGCGGCTACGTCGAGCACGGCGAGGTCACCCAGGACGGCCGCCGCCTGGCCCGCATCTACGCCGAGGCGGATCTGGTTGTGGCGGAAAGCCTTCGGCAGGGACTGTGGCGCGGGCTCGGCCCGGCCGAGCTGGCCGCGGTGGTGTCCATCCTGGTTTACGAATCCCGGCAGGAGGGCGGCTACCTGGGCGCTTCGGGCCCGACCGCGCCGATTCGCCGGGCCGTGGACGCCACCATCGGGGTGTGGTCGCAGCTGCGCGCCGACGAGTCCCGGCACCGGGTGCAGCCCACCCGGGAACCCGACCTCGGTTTCGTCACGGGCGTCTACACCTGGGCCCGCGGCGACGACCTCGCCGATGCGCTGCTCGCCAGTGGCGATCGCGGAAACCCGCTCTCCGCGGGCGATTTCGTGCGCTGGTGCCGCCAGGTCATCGATCTGCTGGACCAGATTCACAACACCGCCGACGATGTCGAGGTGGCGGCCACCGCGAGCAAGGCGGTGCGGGCCATCCGCCGGGGTGTCGTAGCCGTGGACGCGGCGTAGTAGATACGACTGTGCTTTGATTCTTGGATGTACCGACCGCAGCGGGAACACGAGCGTGGTCCCGCTCGGGGGGCTAGCGTGAGTACAACGGATTGCTATTGGAGGCAAGCAGATGAGCGGCCCGTACGGACCGAATGACGCCCCTGGTCAGGGGGGAGGCAACGATCCGACGCAGCAGTGGGGCGGTCAGCAGCCCGCGCCCGGCGCCGGACCGACTCAGCAGTGGGGTGGCCAGCAGCCCGCGCAGCCGACCGCGCAGTGGGGCGACCCGTCGCAACAGCAGCAGCCGGCCCAGCAGTGGGGGCAGAGCCAGCCGCAGCAACCCGTGCAGCAGCCGTGGGGGCAGTCGCAGCCACAGCAGCCGGTGCAGCAGCCGTGGGGGCAGAGTCAGCCGCAGTGGCAGCAGCCACAGGGCGACCAGCAGTGGGGGCAGTCGCAGCCGCAGTGGCCGCAGCAGGGTCAGCCCGGTCAGCAGGACTGGAACCAGCAGGCCGGCCAGCAGTGGCCACAGCCGCAGCAGCCGCCCGCCGGAAAGAAGAAGACCGGTCTGATCATTGGGATCGTGGTCGCCGTCGTGGTGGTGCTGGCCGCGGCCGGCGGCGGTCTGGCCTGGCTGCTGAGCAAGGACCAGCTGGACAACAAGGCCGTGCAGTCCGGGGTACAGAAGGTACTCAAGGACTCCTACGGCATCGACGACGTCCAGGATGTGAGCTGCCCGTCGGGTCAGAAGGTCGAGGTCGACAAGACCTTCGACTGCACCCTCAAGGTGGGTGGCGAGAGCAAGAAGGTGACCATCAAGATCACCAAGGATGACGGCACCTACGAGGTCGGCCGCCCCAGCTGATTCTTTCGGGCGGGGGACTGGGCAATTGTGTTGGGCCCGGGCGTGATCGGACGATCGCGGCCGGGCCCTCGCGTTTGCCAGGGGTTGGCCAATCCTCGATGACGAGTAAGCGGGTCGAAATCTTCTGGTTGATGGTGATCGGGGGCGAGATGAATTCGACTGTTCGTATCGCGGGCTGGACCGCGACCGTGGTGGCAGTGGCGCGCGCCGGGCTGGCGTCCGTGCCGTTCGCGGGCGCTGAGGCAGCGGGTCCGGTGGTCAACGACTGCATTACCAATAAAGCCGATGTGCAGCCTGCCGGCATGGTGCTGGCGTGTGGCGACGGCGGGCTCAGCGTCCGCGACATCACCTGGAGCAGTTGGGGTCCCGACACCGCCGAGGGCGACGGCATCGAGTACCGGCGCGCATGCCAGCCGAGCTGCGCCGCCGGGAAGACCGCCACCGGCACCACCCACATCACCCTGCGCAATCTGCAGGGCGGCTACTTCACCGAGGCCGCCATCACCGATCTCGACGGCAGGCCCGAGACCTGTCCCGTGGGCCCGCTGCCGCATTGATCAGCGCTTGGCCATGGCGGTGATGAGCCGCTTGACCGGGTTCTCGGCGTTGTAGGCGGTGGCCAGTTCCGCGAGGCGATCCGGGTCCGCCGGCGTGACGGGCAACAGGTCCGGGCCCGAGTGAGCGACGTCGGCATCCCTGACGACCCGGACGACGGGGGCCGCGGCCTTCAGATAGTCGTCGGCGGCAACGAGTTTCGCGCGCACACCCTTGGCGAGATCGGAGTCCGGGTCGGCGGCCGCGGCGCGCAGGGCCTCCACCGAGCCGAAACGGGAGATGAGCTGGGCGGCGGACTTGTCGCCGATGCCCGCGACGCCGGGCAGGCCGTCGGAGGCGTCACCGCGCAGGGTGGCCATATCGGCGTAGGCGGGGCCCGCATTCTCTTCCGGCACACCGTATTTGGCGGAAACCTCGGCGGGTCCCCAGAGCTCCGCCTTGGCCAGTCCGCGGCCGACGTAGAAGACGCGCACCGGGGGTGTCGGGGTGTCGCGGACCAGCTGCAGCAGGTCCCGGTCGCCGCTGACGACGATCACCTCGTCGGTGCCTTCCCGGGTGGCCAGGGTGCCGATCACATCATCGGCCTCCAGGCCCTCGGCCCCGGCGGTCGCGATGCCGGTGGCCTCGAGTACCTCCATGATCATGTCGACCTGCGGGGTGAGGGTATCCGGCACTTCCTCGGCCACGACCCCGTCGACCGGCTCGCGGGCATCCTCGGCCACCCGATGAGCCTTGTACGACGGCAGCAGGTCCACCCGGAACTGCGGCCGCCAATCCAGGTCCAGGCAGACCACCAACCGGCTCGGCGCATGCTGCTTGACCAGCGCGGCGACCATGTCGGTGAACCCGCGCAACGCATTGACCGGCCGCCCGTCGGGTGCGGTGATCTTCTCCGGGATCGCATAGAACGCCCGGAACCACAGACTGGCCCCATCGAGCAGCAGCAGCGGACCGGCGGCAGGGGTGCTCATAGCGCTCGACCCTACCGGGACCGGCCGACAGGTCCGCGCAGCGCGGCGAAGGAGTCGGGCGCAGTGGGAATTCGTGTGCCCCGACGGCCGGGCGATTGCTCATCGGACTCGGCGTGGCGGCGTGCTGGTGCGGCCGAAAGACCATGCCATTCCCGGGAGGGTCGAAACGTACTGGGCCGCAGCGGGGTCGGGGTGCCGTCCGGTGGTGGCACAGAGTGCCGGGGGTGCGAAGTTCGGCGGTGGCTGGAGGGTGGCGGGGTCGGGGAGTAGCGTCGGTGGGCATGAGCGCTCATGACGAGTCACGGTTCGCGGCGGAGATCTACGGGTCACGGATGGAGCGGGCGGCCGAGTTGGCGCGCAACGCTCATCTCGACGCGTTGCTCATTACACCGGGTCCTGACCTGCGGTTCCTCATGGGGTCGCGGGCGCAGTCCTTCGAGCGGCTGACCTGTCTGGTGATCCCGGCCAGCGGGGAGACGCCCTCGGTGGTGATCCCGAAGCTGGAGCTGGCCTCGCTGAAGGGATCGGCGGCCGGTGAGCTGGGGTTGCAGATCGTGGACTGGGTGGACGGGGTGGACCCGTACCGCATTGTTCGGAACGTGCTCAATGCCGGTGCGCGGGTGGCGGTCACCGATGTCATGCCCGCCCTGCACCTGCTGCCCATCGCCGATCAGTTTGGCTCGCTGCCGGTTTCGGCCACCCCGCTGCTCCGGCAGCTGCGAATGGTCAAGGACACCAGCGAGATCGAGGCCCTGCGCCGGGCCGGCGCGGCCATCGATCGGGTGCACTCCCGCATGGCGGAGTTCCTGCGTCCCGGCCGCACCGAGGCCGAGGTGGGCGCGGATATCGCGGCCGCCATTGTCGAGGAGGGCCACACCGAGGCCGACTTCGTCATCGTGGGCAGCGGTCCGCACGGCGCGGACCCGCACCACCTGGTGTCGGACCGGGTGATCGAGCCCGGCGACGTGGTGGTGATCGATATCGGCGGTCCGGTCGAGCCCGGCTACTTCTCCGATTCCACCCGCACCTACGTGCTGGGCGAGCCGAGCGAGGAGGTGGCCGCGCAGTTCGCCGAACTGGAACGCGCTCAGGCCGCCGCGGTGGCCGCCGTACGCCCGGGTGTCACCGCCGAATCCATCGATGCCGCCGCCCGCGATGTGCTGGCCGCGGCCGATCTGGCCGACTACTTCGTGCACCGCACCGGACACGGCATCGGACTGTCGGTGCACGAGGAGCCTTACATCGTGGCCGGCAACGACCTGGTCCTCGCTCCGGGCATGGCCTTCAGCATCGAGCCGGGCATCTACTTCCCGGGCGTCTGGGGCGCGCGCATCGAGGACATCGTGATCGTCACCGAGGACGGCTGCGAGTCGATGAACCACCGCCCCCACGGCCTGACTCGCCTATAGCACCGGCCGCCTTCGGCCTCCACACGTACGACGGCCCGGGCCCGCCCCGGATCTCTGGTGCGCACTCGCGAGATTGGACGGGCCGTGTGCCGCAAAGCAATCGGTCGCACCCGAACCCGGATCGCCGGGATCGGCGTCAGTGCCCGGCGGCGTCGCCCTTGAAGACGCTGCTGGCCATCACGCGCTGCACATCGATGGCGATCACGACGCGGGTCGGGTTCTCCCGCGGCTGCCGGTAGCGCCCGGCGTAACGCTCGACCGCGTCGGCCACCGAATCCGGGTCGTCGAGCACGGTGGCGGGACCCTCGAGGGTGATCCAGCGCGGGCCGTCGACCTGGCTCACCGCCGCGTAGCCCGAGCGCCGCACATTGTTGACCTTGACCGACCCGTCATTGGTGATGATGCGCGCGATACCGGACTCGGGATCCCAGGTGAACCCGACCGCGACCACATGCGGGGTGCCGTTGGCGCGCAGCGTGGAGAGGGTGGCGAGGTGGCGTTCGGTGACGAAGTCGGCGGCGGCGGGCGACAGTTCGGGGCGTGCGGCGGTGGTGGTCATGATCCGACGCTAGCAATCCGGACTCGGACGCACCGGACAGTGGTGCCCGGGTGGCAAACTGTGGGCCATGGGTTTCGGATCGCGGGACGTCGACAAGGGCGTCGTGCTGGTGCTCGGCGGGCGCAGTGAGATCGGGCTGGAGGTGGCGCGACGGCTGTCGCCCGGCCGGGTCGTGATTCTTGCGGCGCGCCGCAGTGACCAGCTACAGGAACAGACGAAGGAATTGCTGATCGCCGAGGCGGCGGCGGTGCACTGCGTCGAGTTCGACGCCGACGACATGGCGTCGCACCAGCCGCTGCTGGAGAAGATCATCGCCGAGCACGGACGCATCGGCGTGGCGGTGGTGGCGTTCGGGATTCTCGGGGATCAGGCTCGGGCCGAGGAGGATCCGGCGCACGCGGTCGAGATCGTGCTGACCGATTTCGTCGCCCAGGTCAGCGTGCTCACCAGTCTGGCGAATCTGCTGCGCGAGCAGGGCGACGGTCAGATCGTGGTGTTCAGCTCCATCGCAGGTGTGCGGGTGCGGCGCGGGAACTACGTCTACGGCTCGGCCAAGACCGGCCTGGACGGATTCGCGACCGGGATGCAGATGGCGTTGCACGGCAGCGGAGTTCACCTGCTCATGGTGCGATCCGGATTCGTCATCGGGCGCATGACGGCCGGGATGGAGCCCGCGCCGCTGTCGAGCACACCCGATCAGGTGGCCGACGCGGTGGTGGCGGGGCTGTATCGGCGGGGGCGGGAGGTGGCGGTGCCGCGGCGGATTCGGCTGCTGTTCGTGGCCATGCGCTATGTGCCGTATTCGGTGTGGCGCCGGATGCCGCGATGACCGGAACCTCGCGCCCTCTGGTGCCGATTCCGGTGATCGGGATCGGCGCTGACGGCTGGGACGGTCTGGGCGGCGCGGCGCGGCGCGAGATCGCCGCGTGCGAGGTATTGCTCGGCTCCGCACGGCAATTGGTGCTGATCCCCGCGGACGCGGCGAGAGCAGAACGAGTGCCGTGGCCCTCGCCGCTGGTGCCCGCGCTGCCGCGGCTGCTGGAACGGTACGCGGGGCGGCGGCTCGGTGTGCTGGCCAGCGGCGACCCCATGTTCTTCGGTATCGGCGTGACCTTGACGAAACTGCTTGGGGCGCAGGCCCTGCGGGTGCTGCCCCAGCCGTCGTCGGCGTCGCTGGCGTGCGCGCGGCTGGGCTGGGCGCTCAACGAGACACCGGTGGTGAGCGCGGTCGGGCGGCGCGTGGAGACGGTGCTCCCGGAATTGTCCGGCGGGCGCCGGGTCTTGGTGTTGAGCTCCGACCAGCACACTCCGGCACAGCTCGCGGAGCTGCTGGCGCGCAATGGCTTCGGCAGGTCGGCGCTCACGGTGCTGGAACAGCTCGGCGGGCCGGACGAGCGGATCGTGCACGGCACCGCCGCGCAGTGGGACCACCCGGCCGGGGATGCGCTGAACATCGTGGCCATCGACGGTGTCTCCGATCGGGTGTCGCCGCGCCTGACGCGGATGCCGGGCCTGCCCGACGAGGTGTACAGCGGCGACGGTCAGCTCACCAAGGCCGAGGTGCGGGTGCTGACGCTCGCGGCGCTGGCGCCCGCACCGGGCGAGCTGCTGTGGGATGTCGGGGGCGGTTCGGGCACCATCGCCATCGAGTGGTGCCGTACGAACCCGGCGTGCCGCGCGGTCGCGTTCGAGCGAATGGAGAACCGCCGCAAGCAGATTGCGGCCAATGCCACGGTCCTGGGCGTTCCGGGTGTGGAGGTGCGCGGCGCGGCCCCGGAGTCGTTCGCGCAGCTGCCTGCGCCGGACGCACTGTTCATCGGCGGTGGCCTGACCCAGGACGGCATGTTCGACGCCTGCTGGGAGCGGCTGCGCCCGGGCGGCCGGCTGGTCGCGAGTGCGGTGACCGCCGAATCCGATGCGCTGCTGCTGCACCTGGCCGAGCGGCACGGCGGTGCCCTGCGCCGCTTCCAGGTCTATCGGGCCGAGCCGCTGGGCGGCTTCACCGCCTGGCGGCCACAGCTGCCGGTGACCCAGTGGTCGGCCGTGAAACCCGTTGCGGCAGAGGGCTAATCGATCGGGGGCAGGGCGAGCGGGCCGGGCTCGAACACGGTCACCAGCACGGTGAGGTTGCCGTAGGGCGCGTTCCCGTTGGCGAGGCGGTGCGCGGCCCGGGCGAGGGCGGTGCGCCACCCGTACTTGGCCTCGATCTCGGTCTGCACCCGGGGCACGAAGGTACCCGCGGTGACGAGGCGGGCGGTGCCCTGGAGCTGGCGGGAACCGAGTTTGGGATGGCCGCGCCAGTCGCCGGGCTGCACCAGCACCCGGCCGTCCTCGGCGAGTTGCTCGGCCTCGGTGGAGTACGACGAGGTCCGGAAGGCGAGACCGTTGTCGCCGATGGGGACCACGAGCCGTGGCACGGTGATCAGCTGGCGCGGACCCGCTGTCCGGGTCACCAGTACCGTTTTCGCCTGCTGCCAGACGGCGGCCGGGCCGGAGATTTCGCCGCGCACCGGTATCGGGGCGGGTGCCGCCGCCGCGGGGTGGGCGAACTGGGTGCGCGCGGCCGCCGGGTCGATCATCATGTCGGTCATCGCCTTCGATCCTTCCGTGCCGAATTCCACTGCCGAATTCCACTGCCGGGCTCGGTGTCGGGCGCGGAGCGAGGCGGTGCGGCGGCGCCACACAGCGTTTGCCATATATTCGCTCATTGGGCGGCGACCATCTCACCGTGAGTCGGTCCGGCACTGCGGCGCAAAAGCGACACACGGGGCAACCCATTGAGTTTCATCACATGGCACTCGTGGGCCACCCTGCCCCAATACTTCTCGACCACGTCGAGCCCGTCCCCTTCGATAGTCCAGGCCTTCCGCGGATCTGGCAAGGACGCTGGTCAGGCGTGTTGAATCATGTAGCGGGGAGGTCGCTCGTGGCGGAAGATCCGCGGCAGTAGGGCCGGGGTGGTCGCTGCGAAGCCCCTGAGTCACCGGGCCTGCGAAGGTACGCGTCAGGGGAGCGAGCGCCTCCCAGCGGCGCACCGCCTACCCGACCGTCAGCGGTGACGGGAAGGGCAAGGGCAGGAACCGGACCGGTCTGTCCGCAGCGGCGTCGTAGGGAAGCGTGGGCACGAGGGCATGACCGAATCCCAGTTCGGCCAGCAGGACCGCCGTATTCCAGCCGGCGGCACCGGCATCGGCCGGGGTGATCCCGAGGCGGGTGAGCGCGGCGTCGAGAGGAACGCGGGACACGGCCGTGCGCGCCGCCTGCGCGCGCGGCGCCAGGTGTGTTTACTGGCGTCATGCCACTGTTCGCTCGAATGGTTTCCGCCGGTGCGCAATTCGCGAACCGCCGTGGCGTCTATGCCGGGCGTCGATCCACGAAGGTCCATGTCCGCGTCTATCGGTGGTCGCGGGGGAGGCTGGGCGGGCACCTGCCCGGTCGCCGTGGCGCGCGGATCCTGCTGGTCGATCATGTCGGGGCGAAGAGCGGCGTGCGGCGTACGTCGCCGGTGATCTACGTGAAGGCCGGGGACGCGGTGGCGATCGCGGCGTCCAAGGCCGGCCAGCCCGTTCATCCGGCCTGGCTCCACAATCTGAAGGCCAATCCGGACACCGTGATTCAGATCGGCGGCCAGGTGCTGCCGGTGCGGGCTCGGGTGGCCGATCCGGGCGAACGGGACCGGCTGTGGCCGGAGTTCGTTGCGGCGGTGCCGGATTTCGCGTTCTATCAGCGGCAGGCAGGACAGCGGGTGATACCGGTCGTCCTTCTCGAACCCAGGTGACGCCGGCGCGACCCGGCAGGTGTGGAACATGATTGGTCGGCCGGCTGGGGCCAGGTTTGGCCTAGGCTGCTCCGGGTGAGTGCCGCCGCGTCGCGAACGATTGCCTTGCCGCACTGCCGGGTGAGCTACGCCGAGTACGGCGCGGGAGATGGAATACCGGTCCTGTACTGCCACGGCGTACCCGGAACACATTTGGAGGGTGAGGCTTTCGACGCGGCCGGGATAGCGGCGGGGATTCGCGTCGTCGCGGTCGACCGGCCCGGAATGGCGGAATCGTCGCTGCCCGCGGGGGATCGGGTGGCGGACTGGGTCGGCACGGTGGCCGCGCTGGCGGATCGGCTGGGGCTGGGGCGGTTCGGGGTCGTCGGGGTGAGCGGCGGCGGGCCGTTCGCGCTGGCCGTCGCGGCCGGGCTGCCCGGCCGGGTGACGGGCGTGGCGCTCATTTCCGCGCCCGCGCCGTTCGGTGAACAGGCCGAAGCCGCGGACCTCGATCCGGCGGCGCGCCGGCGTCGGCGCGGGCTGAACGTCCTGCGGCGGGCCCCCTTTCTGGTGCATCCGATGGCGATGGAGATGTCGCTGGTGATCCGCCGGCGGAAGGGGGTCGCGGGATTGGTCGCGCAGATGGCGGACGTGGATCGCGAGCGGATCGAGGGTGATCCCGAACTGGCCGGCAAGCTGGAGGCCAATCTGCGGCGCAGTTTCGAGCAGGGCAGCCGAGGCTTCGCGACCGACATTCGCCTGGTCTTCACCCGCGAATGGGGATTCCGGCTGTCCGACGTGACCGTGCCGGTGCAGGTGTGGCACGGCGAGGCCGACGGCAATGTCCCCGCCGCCGATGCCCGGCGGCTCGCCGCGGCGCTCCCGGACGCGCGGCTGCACCTCGTGCCCGGCGCGGGCCACCTGCTGTTCGTCGACCGCCCGGCCGACATCCTCGGCTCCCTCGAAATCGGCAGGGCGCCGTAACCCGGCGGGCGTCGGGCAGCGGTGCAATCGAGATGTGTTGGCGCCCTACCCCAGTGCGTGGGCGGTGGTGTAACCGAGCAGCGCCGCGCCGAGCCCCGCAATGACGCTCACGGCGACATTGAGCGTGGCGTACAGATACGAGCGCTGCTCGGCGAGACGAATGGTCTCGTAGCCGAACGTGCTGTACGTGGTCAGTGCGCCACAGAATCCGGTGCCGACGAGCGCGTAGGTGGGCGACGACACCGCGGCGCCGGTGAGCGAGCCCAGGATCAGGCAGCCGGTGAGGTTGACCGTCAGTGTGCCCCAGGGGAAGACGCTGTCGTGGCGGGTCTGGATGGCGCGGTCGGTGAGATACCGTGCCGGGGCGCCGACCATCGCGCCGAGGATGACGAGCAGCGCGGTCATGCGGTGGCCTCCCGGCGTCGGGCGGTCTGGTGGGTGCAGGCCGCGCGGGTGAGGCGGACCGCGGCCAGGGTCGCCAGCAGCGCGCACACCAGGGTGGCGGCCATGTAGGTGAATGCCGTTGCGACCGTGCCTGGTTGCAGCAGTCCGCGCGTCTCGTTGGCGTAGGTCGAGAAGGTGGTGAATCCGCCGAGGATGCCGACGCCGAGGAACGGGCGCACCAGCGGGTGGGCGGTGACGGTCTCGGTGACGATCACCATCAGCACGCCGATGAGGAAGCAGCCGGCCACATTGGTGAGGAAGGTGGCCCACGGGAATCCGGCGACCGGGGTGGGCCACTCCAGTGCGAGCCCGTATCGGGCCAGCGCGCCGAGCGCCCCGCCGATCGAGATCACGGCCAGGATCGCGCCGTGCGATCGCGACAGTTCCTGCTGTTGCCCGGGTTGATGCAGATCGACATCGGGGTCGATCGGCTCGAAGGTCTCGACTTCGAAGGTCTCGACATTGTCGGTCGAATCCAGCTCACTGCTCACACACGTCTCCTACTCCAGCGCACCCCGAGGGGGGTCATGGTGGGGTAGGGACTGTTGGCGGCCGGTGGCCGCGGTTGTTCCGTGAGTCCGGAGCGGCGAGCCCCACCGCCGCATCACCGGACAGGATAGCGAGCCTGCTCCGGTCTCCGCTGACGATGTGGGTGAGATCACGATCGCTGCGGGAGAATAGCCCAGCTGCGGGCGGTGAAATCGACGACTTCGAGCGCCGGGGGATTTGACTCGGTCGCGTCCCGGGTTCAGTATGGGTCGGTCAGCACCTCGCTAGGCGAGGCTCCTGTACGAACACAGGCCACTGATCCGACGACGTCGAGAGACGCCCAGGGTTAGGACAGATCTCCCCGGATTAAGGGGTGATCCGAAGTGGCTTCCCGCGAAGGGATACGTCGTGCAGTGCCGAAGCTCTGACGAGAGGGGTGCCCGCGATGTCACTGTTCGTGGCATTGGTCTTCCCTTCACCCGGTGCGACACCCGTAGATGTGGTCGACGCGCGTGCGTCCCGGCGGCAAGGAGGTGAGGGACGAATGAGTTCCGGCGATAGTCCGCCCCCCAGTCCGGTTCGAAAACCATTGTCGTTCCTGGCTTGCCGCGCGCTGAGCGCTTCCTGAAGCATTCGGAGTTCCGTGGCAGGCCGATCCTCCGAAGGAGTTCTCTCATGGCCGTCATCGCATTTCCGCGTACCCGTACCCCGTTGACCGTCCTGTCGGTGCTCGGCGACTCCGCGCGCCGGGTTCGTGCGCGCCACCACCTCACCGAATCCGAGCGCGCCAACCTGCGCATCGCCCGCTCCCGGGTCGCGGTCCACACCGCCTCGCTGGGCGGTCACCCCTACCACGCGTAGGCCCTCGCGGCCGCGGGCGACGTCCGCGGCCACGGCGGGACGGAGTCTTCACAGCGGTTTCTCAGCGGCCGGTCGGCACAGTGTCGGCGTGACAAACCGTGTGACACTTCCCGATTCGGCCCGGGCCGGGCTGCCCGTCAAGGTTCCGCAGATCACCGCGCTGTTCTGGGTGATCAAGGTGCTCTCCACCGGAATGGGAGAAACCTTCTCCGACTTCCTCGTCAAGCATCTGCCGCCGCCGCTGGCGGTCGGTGGTGCGCTGGTGCTCTTCACCGTGAGCCTGGCCGCCCAGATCCGCGCACCCCGCTACCGCGTCTGGACCTATTGGACCGCCGTGGTCATGGTGGCCATCTTCGGCACCATGGTCGCCGACATCGTGGATTTCGTGGTCGGAATTCCACTGGGCGTATCGACCGTGCTGTTCCTGGCCCTGCTCGCCGGCGTGCTGCTGCTCTGGTACCGCGTCGAGGGCACCCTGGACGTGCACAGTATCGATACCCGCCGGCGCGAAGGCTTCTACTGGACCACGGTCGTGGTGACCTTCGCGCTCGGCACCGTCGCCGGCGACTTCACCGCCGCGGCACTGCATTTGGGCTACCTGGTGTCGTCGGTGCTGTTCGCCGTCGCGATCGCGGTGCCGGCGCTGGCCTGGCGCTTGGGCGGGATCGATCCGGTGCTCGCCTTCTGGGCCGCCTACGTGGTCACCCGTCCGCTGGGGGCCTCGGTGACCGACTGGCTCGCCTCCGACCGCAGCGATGGTCTGAACCTGGGCACCGGCTGGGTCACCCTCGCCGCGGCCGTCCCCATGCTCGTGCTCATCGCGGTGCTCGCGCGCCGTCAGGACCGGGTGCGGCCGGCCGGCGCGCATCCGTGACGTCGGGACGGGTTGCGGCGCTGACGGTTCGGGAAACCTGCCACGGCGTCGAATCCACGCGCGGCAGGTTTCAGGGCTGTTCGCCGATATTGCCGATGACCTGGTTGAGGTGGGCGCGGCCGTCCTCGAGCCGGTAGGTGACGCCCGCGATGGCGCAGCGGCCGGCGTCGACCGCGTGCGAGATGATCTGCGAGCGCTCCATCAGCACGCGGCTGGTCTCGGCCACGTGCCGGGCCTCGAGCTCGTCGACGGTGCTCAGGCCCTCACGGCGGCCGAGCAGGATCGACGGGGTGACGCGTTCGACGAGGCTGCGGATGAACCCGCCCGGGACCGCCCCGCCGTCGAGCGCGTCGAGGGTGGCCTTGACGGCACCGCAGCTGTCGTGGCCGAGCACCACGATCAGCGGGACATTGAGCACCTGCACGCCGTACTCGATGGAACCCAGCACCGAGCTGTCGATGACGTGCCCGGCCGTGCGGACCACGAACATGTCGCCGAGGCCCTGGTCGAAGATGATCTCGGCGGCAACCCGGGAATCGCCGCAGCCGAACAGAATGGCGGTGGGGTGCTGGCCGCCGACCAACTCGGCGCGGTGACCGGCGCCCTGGCTGGGATGGACCTGGGTGCCCCGCATGAAACGCTCGTTGCCTTCGCGAAGAGATTTCCAGGCGCTGATCGGATTGGAGTGAGGCATATGTCCGATTCTGCACATTGGTGATCGAGCGCACCGACCCACCCCGTCCGTTCGTGTTTCGGACGTTCGGTCCAGTGACGCGCGGATTTCGACGGGCGCGCGACCATCATTGCGTCTATTGGTCTGCGCAACAAAGGGATTCGTGACGCATCGAGACCGGTGGTCGCCTGGCGTGGCGCGGTGAAGGTTTACCCACCTCCGCGATATCCATTACAATCTCTTTGGTTTCAGTCCCGTTCGGCCCCGCCGGGCGGTGGAGTTGTTCGATGTTTTCGGCGCGCGGGATTGGAGACTGTGATGACGGTGTCGGCCGTGACCGATTCACCCCTCGACCATGGCGCGATTCGCGTGCGGATCGATGCCGCCCTGCACGAATTCCTCGACCGGAAGGCCGACTCGGCGGCGGCCTGCCGGCTGCCCGCGGACGTGGTCGGGGCGGTCCGCTCCTTCCTGTTCGCCCGCGGGAACCGGATCCGGTCCCTGTTCTGTGTCCTCGGCTGGTACGCGGGCGGCGGGATCGACCTGCCGGACGCGGTGGTGCGGACCGCGGCCGCGGTCGAACTCCTGCACACCGCCACGCTGATCCACGACGACCTCCTCGATGATCGCGACACCCGCGACGGGCGGCCCACCGTGCATCGGATCGCCGCCGACCGCAGCCGGAGGGTCCGGGACGGGCACGCGGCCGAGCGGTTCGGTGCGCGCAGTGCCATCGTCCTCGGCGACTGCGGCCTGGGCTGGGCCCAGGAGCTGCTGCACGGCGCCGGACTCTCCCCGGCGCAGAGCGCGGCGGCCGCGTCGGTGCTCGACACGCTGCGCACCGAGGTGAACTACGGCCGCTACCTGGAACTGGTCACCAGCGGCCGCCCGACCTCGGATCTGGATCAGGCGCTGGAGATCCTGCGCTATCGCACCGTGGCGTGCATGGTGGAGCGGCCGCTGCACGTCGGCGCGGCGCTGGCCGACGCGGATGCGGACGTGATGGGGGCGCTGACCGCCTACGCCTGCCCGCTGGGGGAGGCCGCGCGGTTGCAGGACGAACTGCGCAACGTCTTCCACGATGTCGAGCCGGTCGGTCACGCCGGCCTGCAGGATCTGCGCGAGGGCAGGCACACCGTCCTGCTCGCCCTGGCCCTGCGGCATGCCACCCCCGAACGCCGCGACCACCTGGCCGGGCTGGTGGGCAATGCGCGCCTGGACGAGTCCGGCGCCGCGCTCTGCCGCGACATCCTCTCCGTCACGGCACGTTTCGAAGTGGAGCGGATGATCCGGCAGCGCCGGATCCTGATCGGGACCGCACTCGACGACACCCGGATTCCCGAATTCGCGGTGGCGGGACTGCGCACCGCCGCCGACATGATCATCGGCTGAGGCGCGACGGCGGCCGCCTCGCAGCCCGCGCCGCGCGAGTTCGCCGTTCTGGCTCGTTGCCGTCGGGTAGACCGGTTCCTCTGTTACGGTGGCGAAGGCTGGTCCCGGGATCGGCTGGAGCACAAGAGAATTGACTGGCTATGACGCATGGCGGCGTTGCCGATGGGGCACAGGCCGTGGGTGTGGAATCACGCGTGCCGCTCTACTCGCCCGAGTTCGCGGCGGATCCGCACCGTATCTATCGTGAACTGCGGGCGCGGTTCGGCACGCTGGCGCCGGTGGAGCTGGCGCCGGGAGTGCCGGCCACGCTGGTGATCGGGTACCGGACCGCCCTGCGAATCCTCAACGACCCGGAGCATTTTCCCGCCGATCCGCGCGTGTGGCAGCGCACCGCGCCGCCGGACAGCCCGGTCATGCCGATGCTCGAATGGCGGCCCAATGCGTTGCGCAGCAGCGGATCCGATCACCGGCGGTACCGGGCGGCCAATGTGGCCGCACTCGACGCGGTGGATCCGCACGCCCTGCACGCCACCGTGGAACGGGTCGCGGTACCGCTGATCAACGCGTTCTGCGCGGACGGGAGCGCGGATCTGGTGTCGCAGTACGCGTTTCCGCTCGCGTTCCACGTGATCAACGCGCTGCTGGGCTGCCCGCCGGCCATCGGGCAGCGCATCGCGGCCGGTCAGGCGGCGATCTGGGAGGGCGTCGACGCCGAGGCCGGAAACCAGATGATCACCTCGGGTGTGCTGGAGCTGGTCGTGCTCAAACGCGCCCAGCCCGGCGACGATGTCGTGTCGCGGCTGATCGCGCACTCGGCGGAGCTCACCGACGAGGAGATGATCCACCAGATCGCCACCCTCTACGGCGCGGGCATCGAACCCGAGCAGAACCTGATCGTCAACACCCTGCGGCTCATGCTCACCGACGCCCGGTTCGCGGGAAGCCTGCTGGGCGGCAGCATGTCCACCCGCGGCGCTCTCGACGAGGTGCTGTTCACCGACCCGCCCGGCGCCAACTACTGCGTCAGCTATCCGCGACATCCGATTCTCGTCGACGGCGTGTGGCTACCCGCGCATCAGCCGGTGGTGGTGAGCATGGCGGCCTGCAACAACGATCCCGCGGTCGGCGCGCGCGAATTCACCGACAACCGCGCGCATCTCGCATGGAGCGTCGGACCGCACGCCTGCCCGGCCCGGTCACCGGCCTACCTCATCGCCCAGGACGCCATCGACCAGTTGCTCGACGCACTCCCGGAACTGCGGCTCGCCGTGCCCGATGCCGAATTGATCTGGCGGCCGGGGCCTTTCCATCGCGCGCTGAGCGCACTCCCCGTCGTTTTCCCGCCGGCCCTGCCCATGCACGTGAACTGAGGAGAACACCATGACCGCCGAACCCATCACCCTCGACCCCACCGGCGTCGACACCCAGGGCGAGATCGAGCGGCTCCGCGAGCGCGGGCCCGCCACCCTGGTGGAGCTGCCCGGCGGGGTGCGCGCATGGTCGGTCACCGATACCCGCCTGCTCGAACTGCTGCTCGCCGATGCCCGCGTTTCCAAGGACGCGCGTCAGCACTGGCCCGCGTTCGTCAACGGTGAGGTGCAGTCCGACTGGCCGCTGTTCGCGTGGGTGGCGGTGAACAATATGTTCACCGCCTACGGCGCCGACCACCGGCGACTGCGCAAGCTCGTCGCGCCCGCCTTCACCGCGCGCCGCAGCGCCGCCCTGCAGCCGCGGATCGAGGCCATCACCACGGAACTGCTCGACGCGCTGGCCGCTCTGCCCGCCGGTGAGGTGGTCGACCTGCGCGAGGCGTTCTGCTACCGGCTGCCCATCCGCGTCATCTCCGAATTGATGGGCGTCCCGGATGAAATGCTGCCCGGCCTGCGGGTCTGCGCGGACGGGCTGTTCGACACCACCCTCGGCGCGGAGGAAGCGGCGGCCCACTTCTTCGAGCTCTACCGCCTGCTCGGCGAACTCGTCGCCCGCAAGCGCGCCGAGCCCGGCGACGACCTGACCAGCGCGCTCATCGCCGCCCGCGACGACGAGGACGGTTCGCGGCTGGCCGAGCAGGAACTGGTCGACACTCTGCTGCTGGTCATCAGCGCCGGCCACGAGACCACCATCAACCTGCTCGACCAGGCCATCACCGCCGCCCTCGGCCACCCCGATCAGCTGAAGGCGCTGCGCGCCGGGGAGGTCGCCTGGCCCGAACTGGTCGAGGAGTCATTGCGTTTCGAGACCGCGGTCGTGCACGCCCCGCTGCGGTTCGCCGTCGAGGACATCGACTACGAGGACGTCCACATCGCCAAGGGTGACCCCATCATCGTCTGCTACGCCGCCCCCGGCCGTGACGTGAAGGTGCACGGCGACACCGCCACCGAATTCGACCTCACCCGGGAGAACAAGAGCCACATGGCTTTCGGTCACGGCGTCCACCACTGCCTCGGCGCGCCCCTGGCCCGCCTGGAGGCGAATATCGCGCTCCCGCAGCTCTTCCACCGCTTCCCGGATCTGCGCCTGGCCGTCCCGGTGGACGAACTCTCCGCTCTGCCCAGCTTCATCTCCAACGGGCACGCCTCGCTGCCCGTCCGTCTCACGGCCGACCGGTAGTCCGCGCAGGCGGCGGTGTCAGGGCACGATGACGGCGCGGCCGCGCAGCGTGCCCGCCGCCAGCCGCCGATAGGCTTCCGGGCCTTCGTCGAGACCGAAGCGCTCGGTCGCGATCTCGAGGGCACTCTCGTGTGCGAGATCGATCAGCTCGATCAGTTCACTGCGTGAGCCCCAGTACGGGGCGGTGACCGCCGCCTCGTACGGGCTGATGCCGAATCCGACTCGCGCCGCGGACTTTCCGTCGCCGAGGCCGATGAGGGCCACATCGGAATCCACCCCCGCCACCGCCATCGCGATGTCGACGGTCGGTTGACAGCCGACGAAATCCAGCACCAGGCTCGCCCCGGTGCTGCCGGTGATCTTGCGGACATTCTCGGCCGCCCGATCGTTCGACAGCGCCACCTCGTGTGCCCCAACGGATTTCGCGAACTCGAGCTTGTCGTCGGAGACGTCGAGGGCGATGACGCGCGCCGGGGTCAGGTGCCGCAGCAACTGGATCGCGACGTGCCCGAGGCCGCCGCTGCCGATCACCACGGCCCACGAACCGGCGCGCACCTTACCCAGCGACCGCTTGATCGCGTGATACGGGGTGAGCCCGGCATCGGTGAGCGGCACCGTCGCCACCGGATCCAGGTCCCCGATCGGCACCAGATGCCGCGGCGAATCGACGATCATGTACTCGGCGATCGCACCCGGCGCACCCAGGCCGGGCGGGAAGATCCCCAATTCGGCGGCGCGCGAACAATAGTTCTCCAGGCCCTGCGCACAGAACCAGCAGGTGCCGCACCCCCACGGGCCGTACACCACGACATTGGTGCCCAGCTCCAGCCCACGCACCCCGGCCCCGACCGCGGCCACCGTGCCCGCCCCCTCGTGCCCGAGGGTCAGTGGCAGCTCGAACCCGAATGCCTCTGCGGGCCGGGACATCACGAAATCATCGGAGTGGCACACGCCCGCCGCGGTCACTTGCAACAGCACCTGTCCGGGGCCGGGTTCGGGCGTGGGTATCTCCCGGACCTCCGGTTCCATGCCCACGGTGACGTACTGCAAAGCCTTCATGGCGCCTTCCTTCCGGTCGAACGGCTCAGGTCGTGCATGGTCGCGCGGGGCGGCAAGAACTCGGGCTGGTCCGGTCGATCTCGCGGAGGGGCGCGCGGCCTCAGGGGAAGAAGCGGGCGATGGCCGGTCGGAGGCGGGCGGATTCGAAATCGTCGGTGGGCAGGGCGAGTTGCTCGAGGACCAGGCCGTTGACGAGCGTGAGGAGGTCGGCGGCGGCGGCCTCGGGGTCGGTGGTGCCGGCGCCGCGGAGTTCAGCGGCGAAGGCGGCGCGCTGGGTGGCTCCCCATTCGTCGAGGCTGGCCCGGAGGTTGGGGCGGCGCGCGACTTCCAGGAAGAACTCGTAGCGGGCGACCGCGGCGTCGCGGTCCCCGGCGAGGGTTCCGGTCACGTAGTCGACGAGGCGTGAAATCCGTTGGGGGACATCCACATCGGGCAGGCCGTCGAACAGGGCGCGGACCTCGTCGATCTGCCGGGCGGCCAGTTGGCGCAGGGCTTCGTCGAGCAGTTGGTCGAGTGTGCCGAAGTAGTAGCGGGCGTTGCCGTGGGTGGTTCCCGACTCCGCGGCGACGGCGCGGTGGGTCACGGCGCGGGCGCCTTCGCGGGCCAGTAGTCGGATCGCGGCCTCCAGCAGGGCCTCGCGGCGGGCGGCCCCCCGGGCCATCCGCGGCTCGCGCACGGGCGTCGTCATGGGGGTCATCGTACCGTCGACCTCGATTCACAAAACTTCTCCAAATGGAGAAAACTTGAGGTACGGTGTGCGCGGTAGACACAACCGGTTGGCAGCGGAGGACAGCTATGACCAACACAATCATCACCGGGCGGGTACACACGCTCGATCCGAACACCCCGGACGCCGAGGCACTCGTGCTGTCCGGCGGACGCGTTCTGGCAGTGGGGGACCGCGACACCATGCGGGCAGCCGCGGGACCGGACGCTCGGCACGTCGAGGCCGGCGACGGCGTGGTACTGCCCGGCCTCATCGACACCCACCCGCACCTCATGCACTTCGGGATGCTGGCGGGCGGGCTGGTGGATCTGACCGACGCGGTCGATCACGCGGACATCGTGGCGCGGATCCGGGCCAAGGCTGCGCACACGCCGCCGGGGCAGTGGATCATGTGCACGCCCGTGGGCGAGCCGCACTACTTCATCCGCCGTTCCGAGCGGGATCTGCTCGAGCGGCGCCTGCCCGATCGGTGGACCCTCGACACCGCGACCGACGCGCATCCGGTCCTCATTCAGGCCTGGGCGCCCCGCATGCCGAACGTGGTGGCGTTCAACACCGCCGGGCTGCGGGCCGTCGGGCTCACCTCGTTCATCCCGGACCGGGTCTGCGATGTCGAGATCGACAAGAACGACTCCGGCGACCTGACCGGGATCCTGCGCGGGCCGGTGACGAACTACTACACCTACGACCCCTTCTGGGGTCAGATCCTCACCAAACTGCCACCCCCGGACGTGGCGAACGCGGTCGCCGGGACGACGGCGGAAATGGCCCGTTACTCGGCGCAGGGCGTGACCAGCGTGTACGAGGGGCACGCCATGGAACCGGAACACCTTGCGCTGTACCGGCATCTGCGCGCCACCGATGCGCTGACCCTGCGTGTCCAGGCGACGCTGGATGCCGAGTCGGTCATCTTCTATCCGTTCGATCCGCTGACCGGCGCCGAGTTCGACGACCGGCTGCATCACCTGGCCGAGCTGGCCTCGGATCTCGACGACGATCTGCTGCGCGTCGACGGTCTCACCCTGAGTCCCGGCGGCCCCTGCTTCTCGGGCTACTTCGCCACCTACGAGAAGTACCCCGATCCGTTCGGCCGACCCACACGCGGTGTGCGTTTCGTGTCGCTGGAGAAGGAGGAGGCGTTCGTCAGGTTCTGCGCCGCCAACGACATTCGCGCGAACCTGTGCCTGGGCGCCTACCGTGAGCACGACGACTTCCTCGACATCGCCGAACGTGTTGTGCGCGAACATGACTTCCGCGACCGGCGCTGGATTCTGCAGCACGCCATGACGATCACGCGGCGCCAGGCTCGCCGCTACGCCGACCTCGGCTTCCAGGTCACCACCAGTGCGGGCTTCGCGTGGGGGAAGGGTGCGATGTACGGCGAGCGGATGGGCGAGCACGTCTGGCGCGACCTGGAACCGCTGCACCGGTTGACCGAATGCGGCCTGGATCTGGCGGGCGGATCGGATTGGGGACCGAAGAACCCGTGGGAGCAGATCGAACTCGCGCACACCCACCGGTTCGCCGGCAGCGACCACCGCAATGACGGACCCGACCAGAAGGTGTCCCGCGCCGACGCGCTGCGCATGTGGACCACGGGGGCGGCGAAGGTGCTCGGCTGGCCCGGAATCGGTTCTCTCGCACCGGGAAACCACGCCGATGTGGTGATCGTGGACCGCGATCCGGTGATATGCCCGATCGACGACCTGCGGGACACCAGGGTGCTGCGTACCTATCTGGGCGGCACGGTCGTCCACGACAGCGGCGATCTCGCCGCGCCGGCTGCCGCCGAGACGCGGGGGGTGCGCGCGTGAACGCCCAGGCGACGGATCGTGTGCTCGCTCGGATCGACGGCCTGCGTGACGAATTGGTGGCCGCGCTCGCCGAGGCGATCGCCATCCGCAGTGTGAACCCCACCTACCCGGACCAGGACTACGAGGACCTGGCCGGCGGCGAATCGGCGGTCTCCGGGCTGTTGGCCGGGCTGTACCGGCAGGCCGGGGCGGAGACCGAACTGTTCGGCAAGGCCCCGGGCCGCGACAATGTCGTCGGGGTGCTGCCCGGGCGCGGCGGCGGGCGGTCACTGATCTTCAACGGTCATGTCGATGTCGTTCCGGCCGACGACGCCGCGCAGTGGACGCACGACCCGTTCACCGCCTTCGTCGACGACACCCACGTGTGGGGCCGGGGCTCGGTGGACATGAAGGGCGGCCTGATCGCGCAGGCGTTCGCCGCCATGGCATTACGGCAGGCCGGGGTGCGGTTGCGCGGCGACCTGATCCTGCAGGGCGTGGCGGGCGAGGAGAATCTCGAACACCACATGGGGACCTCCGCGGTCCTCGAGCGGGGCTTCACCGCCGACGCGGCGATCATCGCCGAACCGACCGGCGCCCGCGTCCCGCTGACCGTCATGCCCGCCACGCCCGGCGTGCTGGTCATGCGCATCTCGGTGACCGGGCGTTCGGCGCACGCGTCGATGCGGTCCCACCTGCGGGCCGGGCATCCCGGCGAACCGGTCGCGGCGAGCGCCATCGACGCGGCCCTGCGCATCCACGACGGGTTGCGCCGACTGGAGGACGAGTGGGTGGCGAGCCGGGTCGATCCGCTGTTCGACAAGGGCCAGTTCACCATCGGTCTCGATGTGATCGAGGGCGGTGCGCGCGGTAGCCGCAATGTCGCGTTCATTCCCGACGAGACCACTCTCGACTACGCGATCTTCTATCCGCCGGCGGTGCCGGTGGCGGAGATCCAGTCGGAGATCGTGCAGACGGTCGCCGGCATCGCGCAACAGGACCCATGGCTGCGCGCCAACCCGCCGCGCATCGACTGGCCCATGCACTATCCGGGCGGGCGCACCGACGGGGATCATCCGTTCACCCGGACGGTCTGCGCGGCTCGTGAACGGGCCACGCTCGACACCGCCTTCGCGGGTGTACCCGACGTGCGGCCGTTCCCTTCGGCCACCGATCTCACCTGGTTCACCGCCGCCGGCGTCCCCGCCGTCGGGCTGGGGCCGGGTCGACTGGTCATGGCGCACGCGGTCGACGAGCGGTGCGCGATCGATGAACTCGTCTGTGCGGCAAAGACGTACGCGGTAGCCGCGATCGACTGGTGCGGGACGGATTGAAGGCCCCCAAGCCCCGCCTCGTCGTCGGCATCTCGGGGTCGAGCGCGCCGCAGCTGGGCATCACCCTGCTGCGCGCGCTGGCCGAATCCCGCGCGGTGGAAACGCATCTGGTCATCTCGCACGGGGCGCGGCGCTGCATCCGGCTCGAAACCGGTTCGAGCGTCGAGGAGGTGGCAGCGCTGGCCGATGTGGTCCACCACCCCGCCGACCTGGCCGCCGCCATCTCGTCGGGGTCGTTCCGGACCCTGGGCATGGCCGTGGTGCCGTGTTCGGCGCGCACGCTCGCGGCCGTGGCCACCGGACACGGCGACAACCTGCTGGCCCGGGCGGCGGACGTCACCCTCAAGGAACGCCGCCCCCTGGTGCTGGCGGTGCGCGAGACGCCGCTCAACCTGATCCACATCCGGAACATGGAAACCGTCACCCTCGCCGGGGCGACGGTGCTGCCACCGGTGCCGGCCTTCTATCACCGGCCCCGGACCATCGACGACCTGCTCCGGCAGACCGCCGGCAAGATCCTCGACCAATTCGGCATCGACCACCACCTTTTCGCCCGCTGGCGCACTCCCGAAGGGGACCGATGAACCACGCCCGCACCGATTTCCGAGCATTTCTGGACACCCTCACTGTCGCTGGGCTGATGCATGGCATCGACGAGCCCGTCGACTGGTACCTCGAGGCCGGCGCGATCAACCGCCACCTCCTCGAATCCGGGCTGCCCGGACCGATCTACAGTCGCGTCAAGGATTCGATTCCAGGAATGCGCTTGGCGGCCAACATGTTCGCGACCTTCCCGGGGGTCGCGATCGCGCTCGGCCTGCCCGCCGACACCGATGTGCACGACATCATCGACTGCTATCGCGAACGATTCGGCCGCACCACCGAACCCGTCGTCGTCGCCGAGGGGGCGTGCCAGCAGAATGTCCTGCTCGGTGACGACGCGGACCTCACCGGACTGCCCGCCATCCACGGCCACCCCGGTGACGGTGGCCGGTATCTGGGCACCTTCGGCGTTAGCGTCACCAAGGACCCCGACAGCGACTGGACCAACTGGGGCATCTACCGCGGCATGATCCACGGCCCCCGAGCGCTCGGCATCACGCTGCATCCGCAGATCAACCACGGCGGCCGGATCATGGCCGCCTATCACCGCGACGACCGGCCCATGCCATACGCCATGTTCTTCGGCGGTGACCCGATCTACACGATCCTGGGCGGTCCGGGCGCGCCGCCCGGGGTCTCGGAGGTCGACATCGCGGGCGGAATGCGCGGCCGCCCGGTCGAACTCGTGCGGTGCAAAACCGTCGATCTCACCGTCCCCGCCGACGCCGAGATCGTGGTCGAGGGCACGGTGTCCCCAGGCGACGTCCTGCCCGAGGGGCCGTTCGCCGAATACCCGGGCTACCTGGTCTCCGATCCGGCGCCGGCCCCGGTCGTGCGCGTCACCGCCATCACCTATCGGCACCGGGCGATCCTGCCGACGTGCAGCATGGGCATCCCGATGGACATGGTGTTCCCGCAGATCCAGATGGCGGCGAACTTCAAACGCGCCCTGCTGCAGGCCAGACTGCCCATCGACAAGGTCGGTGTGCCCCGCGCCGGCAATGGGATGGCCGTCGTCGTCTCGACCGACACCCCGATCGCGGGACTCCCGCAGCGCATCGCCGCCACCATCTGGTCCGACGCCGCCGGCAGCAAACTCACGCCCTACGTCATCGTGGTGAACACCGATGTCGACCCCATGGACACCGACGCCGTCCTGCACGCGATCGTGGCCAAATGCCATCCGGAACGGGACATTCACGTCTACCCCGGCTTCTACAACGCCCCCTTGCAGCCCTACCTGCCGCCCGGCCCGCACCGCGCCCTCGGGTCCGGCGGCGCGAACGTCCTGCTCGACTGCACCTGGCCGATCGACCTTGCACCACAGGACATTCCATTGCGAAGCGACTTCGCGACCAGCTATCCGGAAGACCTCAAACGCCGGATCGAACACCGCGTCGCCGCATGGAACCTCACCCCGATCGACCTGCGCGGAAAGAACTGAGGGGGTCGGTATGAGCACATTCGTGCTGATTCACGGCGGGAGCCACGGCGCGTGGTGCTGGTACAAGATCGTGCCGCTGCTCGAATCCCGCGGGCACACGGTCGTGACACCCGACCTGCCGGGCCACGGCAGGGACCGCACGCCCACCCGGGGCCTGACCGGTGCCGCCTATCTCGACCGCGTGCGATCGGTCCTGAATCCGCTCGCGGACAAGGCGATTCTGGTCGGCCACTCGATGGGCGGCGTCACGGTGAAGGCGGCCGCGGAACACTACGCGGACCGGATCGCGGGGGTCGCCTACATCGCCGCCGACGTGGTCGCGGGCGGGCAGTCCCTCGCCACCGATCCGGCCCTGGCGGACATCCTGGTGACGCTGGGTCCCCACATCTCGGCCGACTCCGACGCCGAGACCTTCGAGATCGAGCCCGAGGCGGCCACGCGATTCTTCTACAACGACTGCGACGCAATCGATATCGCCCTCGCGCTCCGGCTGCTCACCCCCGAGCCGAGCGCGACCATCACCAGTCGCATCGACCACACCACCAACCGATACCTGGCCCTCCCACGATTGGGAGTGATCACCTCGGAGGACGCGCTCCTTCCCGCCAATGTTCAGCAGACCCTCTACCGGCGTGACGGCATCACCGACACGGTCTCCCTGCCCACCGGGCACTCCCCATTCCTGTCCGCGCCCGCCGAGCTGACCGCACACCTGCTGAATTTCGCGGATCGCGTGGGATAGCTCGCCGATATCTCGATTGGCCGGATTCGACGAACTCAGCGGCGCAACGCACAGCGCCGAGCACTGCACCAGGAATGCTGGTCATGACAAGTTCCCCTGCCGAGCTCGGCTCCCGGTGTCCGCCGATGCGCATCGGATAGCAGCGTGGGCCGATGAGTTTCGGCGAGTGGCCCGGTCAGTAGAGGGGATGGACGAACCGCCGCCATGCCGATGAGATGTGACGGGTCGATGGCCGGGCCATCACCGCACTTTCATCGGCAGGCGGCGCCGAGCTGGGAGGTTTCCTCGAGTGTCGAATGCTATGTCTCGTGACGAGCTGTGGGCCATGGCTCATGCCGAACGTGCGGCGCTGGCCGATGATCTCGCTGATCTGAACGATCGGCAGTGGGAAGTGCGGTCGCTGTGCGGACAGTGGACGGTGGAGGAGGTCGTCGCGCACCTCACGGCGGCGGCGAGTATCGGCCGAATCCGGTGGCTGGTCAGCGTTTTCGGGGCCCGCTTCGACTTCGAGGAACACAATGCCCGGCGGCTGGCCGAGCATCGGGGCGCGACTCCCGCGGAGACGTTGGACCGGTTCCGGGCGATCATCACCAGCACCACCGCGCCGTTCGGGCACCCGGCTGCCTGGCTCGGTGAGGTGGTCGTCCACGGCCAGGACATCCGCCGTCCGCTGGGACTGCCGCGCGAGCCCTCGATCGAGGCCGTCACCGAGGTCGCCCGGTTCTTCGCCGGCCGGGACTTCACCGTCCGCAGCCGCAGCGTGATCGAAGATCTGCGGCTGGAAGCGACCGACGGACCTTTTGCCACCGGAACCGGCCCCCTGGTCAGCGGAACAACGATTGCCTTGACCATGGCGATGGCGGGGAGAGCCGCCTATTGCGACGACCTCACCGGGCCCGGCTTGCCCACGCTGCGCAGCCGTCTCTGAATCCGTCCCGGACCGGCCACGCCGTCACGCCCAGGGCCCGAGGACGATGTTGCCCCGGGTGTGGCGGCGCCCGCGACACTTCGGTGCACGCCGAACCTTTCCGGCTCTAGCGTGATGATCATGTTGGATCTTCCGATACCGCGGGTTTCGCCCGGCGAGCATGGTGTGGCGTGGTTGCGTGCGCGGGTGGCTCGGTTCAGTGATGGGGACGAGCATTCACGGCGCCGCGCGATCGTGGAGCGTGAGTTGGCGGCGGTGGACGCGGTGGCGTTGCGTCGCGGGCGTGGGCATCACGTCGCGGAATTGGCTGCGGCGCTGGGTGTTCGGGTGTCGGTGGCCGATGTCGAGGTGGTCGCGGAGTGCTATCAACCGCATCGGCCGGTGAGCGCGGCCGCTGATGCGGCCCTCGATCGGCTGGTCGCCGCGTTCGGGGGAGTCGCCGACGAGGTGACCGCGAATCGGATCGGGATTCTGGTGCAGGCGTGCTCGGCAACAGCAGCGCTGATCGCCGGTGAGAATCCGCCGGTGCCCAGCACTCGTCGCCTCGATGAGACGGGTGAGGTCGTGGAGGTCGATCTGACCGGCCGTCCCTTTGGATCCGGTCGCCATGCTTGCCCGGGCCGTGCACACGCGCTGTCCTTGGCCGCGGCGGCGGGCCGCTTCCATCAGCTGCACTATCGGGACGAGCCGCTGCTGCTGCCCAATGTCTGGGATTTCGCCACGGCGGCCGCGCTGGTCGCGGACGGGTACCCGGCGATCGGCACCACCAGTTTCGGCGTGGCCGCGGCGCACGGACTGCCGGACGAGGCCGGGTCGACACTGCGCGAAACCCTCGCGCTGGCAGGCGTACTCGTGCGGCTCCCCGTCCCGGTGACCGTCGACATCGAATCGGGGTTCGGCGCCGATCCGCGTGAACTGGCCGCGCGACTGTGGGACCTGGGCGTCGCCGGGGTCAACGTGGAGGACGCGGCCGGCGATGCACGCGCACACGCGGACCTGGTCCGCGGACTCAAGGACGGCGCGCCCGGACTGTTCGTCAATGCCCGCGTCGACACCTACTGGCTGGGCCGCGACCACGACACCACCCTCGATCGCGCGCACCGCTACGTCGATGCCGGCGCCGACGGTATCTTCGTGCCCGGCGTCATCCGCGACGACGACATCACCGCTCTCGTTCGAGCAATTCCCGTGCCGCTCAACGTCCTTGCCCAACGCCCACTCGCCGACCTGGCGAGCCTCGGCGTCAAGCGCGTCAGCACCGGCTCCCTCCTCTACCGCGCCGCCCTCGACGCGGCCGTGACCGCCGCACGCACGGTCCGCGACGGCGGCCGAGTCGAACCGGCGACAACCTAACCTGCGTTCAAGTCGACCGAGCGCTTCCCAAAGGTTCTCATCTTCGCTGATCAGGGGATGATTTCCGGTCTCGTTGTCAGGTTGCACCGCTCAGCGCGTCCTATCACTTCTCGTTGAAAACGTGAGGTTTTCGTGAGACCGGTCGCTCCGGATCTGAGACTTCGGCGGGCGAGGAAGCTCGAGGATGGTCCGCGCACCGGGTGTCGGCGTGTCAGATCGGACACGCCGGGAAACTTCCGCGTCGAGCTAACTTTCGGCATCCCTAGAGTGGATGTGCTCGTACCCGTGAGCAAGCGAGACAGTATGGGCCGGTGCAGGTTCCGCGGAACGGGTGATCCATCGGGAATCTACGGCTGCGATTCGAACCGCGTGGCCTCCGAACCGACTACTCCGAGGCTCGTCTTCGGTCGTGGCCGGACTCGTCCACCTTGCTCTGCTCCCAGCTGAGAAGGTCGGACAGTCGATGCCGTCTGTATCGGCGTATGCGAGCGAAGCGCGGACCCCGATTGGTGCTGGTACCACTGAGGCAAGATCGAGATCGATGAGCCGAGCGAGCAGCGAGTCTCCAACAGGATCCATTGGCCTTCCTGGCGGTGAGCTCTGCCGCGCGAGCTGAAGCGGTTGAGCGAACGAACAATAGCCCCATCTGGCGTACCCCATGTGCCAGCGGCCGGGTGAGGGCGGTCCGCCAGATGCACGGAATTCGGCAAATCAATGGGTCCGGCCTGCCTCAGATCGACACCGCCCGTTGATCTTTCGCTGCCTCGCGCTGGCCGGTTCGGTCAGCGCGGTATGCGGCTACTTCGGGACCGACACCGGCGCGGCGGCAACGTTGCTCGCGGCGACCCATCCATGGGTCGCCGCCGACGCCGTGGTGTCCCGCAGCGGCCGACCAGATCTGGCCCGCAATGCTCTGGCGCGCGTCCAAGCACCGACCCTACTGATCGTCGGCGGCCACGACCCGACGACGTTGACACTGAATCAGCGTGCGCAAGCCGCGATGCCGGGTGCACTGGAGACAGCCGCCGACCTCACCCGCGACTGGTTCCTCGCGCACCTGACGCACAGCAGGCGGCCCGAACACGTCACCGCGTCCCCGATCACCGACCGCAGCTGAGGCGGCCGACGCTGTATTCCTCGGCTAGATCGGCCAGACTCGCGTCGTCGTCGGGGTCGTGGATCGTCTTCCGGGCTGCTAGAGGCAGTTTCGGTTGCTTGCCCTTGAGCCGACCCTTCGCTCGGGCCCTGGCCATGCCTTCACGGGTGCGTAGATGGTCGAGGTTGGCCTCGAACTCGGCGACCATAGTGAGGGTTTGCGGGAACAGCTTGCCGAACGGGTTGTTCCAGTGATGGATCGCGCGGCTGAGCCCGAACAGTACGCCGCGGTTGCGCAGGCCGGTGAGGATGTCGCTGGCCTCGGCCATGTTGCGGGCGAACCGGTCGAACTCGGGAATAAGTCTGCGTGCGGGTTTGCCGCCGCGGTCAGTCCGGGTTCGGCCGCAGTACCGCGGCGCCGTACCAGTGGCAGATCAGCAGTGCCAGCTCGACGTCCAACCGATCGTCGGTGATCGGCCGCCCGCGTCGCGAAACTGCTCGCCCGACCCGGTACTTCACCGAGTTGGAATGGAGATCGAGCTGCGTGGCGGCCGCCTTGTAGCTGGATCCGGTGTGCAGGAACACCCGCAGCGTCTCGCGTAGCCGGGCATCGTTGTCGTTGTCGGCGGCCAATTCGCCGAGCACCTCGCTCACCCATTCGCTGACCTCCGCGCGGGCGCCGTCGAACAGCGCCGCGACCGACAGCCCCGGATCGCTCGCCGCGATGATCCTCGGTTCTAGGTCCCCGCGGGTGAGCGCGACCGAGCGTGCGCGCATTGCATGCCGATGGGTCCGGCGGAAGCCGGATAGCCCCTGGCTCATGATGCCGATCGCCAGACGCGGTGCGTGGGGCCGCTTGCTTGCGAAATCACGGACCTTGGCCACCGCATCGGATTGCTCGGAGCGGTAGGGCAGCCAGGCCCATGCGCTCGTCCGGTCGGCGGCCGCGAACAGCGGCGCGGCCGCGGTGCCGACCGCCTCGGCCAGCTCACGGACGAAGCGTTGTAGCCGGGTGAGCTCGTCACGACTCGCGCCGGTGTCGGGATACCAGAGGATCAACGCCAGGTGATGCCAACGCAGCGGGTAACGGATGGAGTCGGTCGCGGCATCGATATCGACCGGCTCCCTCCCGGACAGCACCTCACGCACGCGCAGCGCGCGGGCGCTGTTGCGGCTCTCGAGCCACTGCTCACGCTCGGTCTCGTACACCGCGACGACCTGCATGGTGATCTGGTCGATGTACTCGAACATTGGGGTGGTGATCGCCTGCGCGACCGTGACACCGTCGGCGGGCGCGATAGCGCTGGCCCGTAATTCGGCGAAGACCAACTCGGTCATCCGCCGCTGGCCGACCCGATAGGCACGCACCAGGGCATTGACCGGAACTCCGTGCTGGGCAAGGCGTCTGGCGTATTCGATGGCCGCGGTGGGAGCGTTGATCCGTGCGACTGGTATGTCGTGCTGCAGCGCGTGCAGGATGGTGTCGACATTGCCTTCCACGCTGGCGCCGAGCAGTTCGACGGTGCGGGCGTCACCCCGCAATTCGGGGATATCGTCCTCGAGACCGCGCCGCAGGATCGCGGCGATATCGGTCACCCGCTCGTTCATGCGGGCGGCGATCCGCGCGACATGGCGGCTCACATCGCCATCACCGTCGCGACGAGAAGTCGTCACTCCCCAACGGTAGTCACTGCGCGGTTGCTGCGCGGGAAATTGCGGGCTTGTTCTCCGGGGACGACACCGGCGGCGAACGTCGTCGATCACCTCGACAGGCTGCGTCTCGCGTCGCTGTCGTCGCTGCTCAGCGATCACCGGGTGTCGACCGGCCATGTCGACTGGCGTCCAGGCGTCGGGTCCCCTCACCGGCTGCCTACCAGCATGCGGATCCGACATTGCCGCGATGTGGGCGCCTGCGGATCAGCGGTCCGAATCAGCTGGCCCGGCGGGAGTATTCCGACGGTGTCCATCGTGGGGGTGGCGGTGAGCGGCGTGCTCGCACCGGAACTTCGGAGACGTAGCCGTCGATGATCGGAATTCCGTAGCGGCGTTGGAATTTGGTCAGCACTTCAACCTCGGCTGGGGCCGTGCCGCAGATGGCGAATCGTACCGATGAGGTGTTCGGCCGGATGTGGGCGGGCAGATCCGACAGCAGTGCATACGTGGCCGGGACAGCGGAGATGTATGTGGCACGGGTGCGCTCGATTCGGTCGAAGAAGGTCTTCGGGCTGAAGGCCATGGTGGTGCGGCCATTGGCGAGCAGTGGCGACAAAGTGCCGACAACGATGCTGTTGACGTGGAACAGCGGTAGATTCAGCAGGCTGTGATCGGCTTCGGTGAGTTCGAATGCCTCGATCACCATTGAGCACATGGCGTTGAGGTTGGCGTGATCGACCGTCACCCTGTGGGATTTGCCCAGGGTGCCGTTGGTGCGGAGGAGCAGCGCCAGTGTGTCGTCGCGGGGCCGTGCGGGTTCGGCGACATCGGGGTCCGCGGTGGTGAGATCGTCGGCGGGTATGACGACGTGGACCGCAGCGTCGGGGGTGGGCCGCTGCGCGGTGATCAGCACCTTGGCGCCCGTGTCGGTCAGCTGATAGTCGGCTTCCGCAGCGGTCAGCGACGGGTCGATAGGGATGACCGTGGCACCCACACGCCAGGTGGCGAACAGGGATACGACAAAAGCGGCGGTATTGGGCAACATGATCGCGACCACGTCGCCGCCCGAGACTCCCGCGGCGCGCAGGGTAGCGGCGGCACGCCGCACGGCATCGAGGAATCCCGTGTTGTTCAGGTCAGTGCTGTCGTCGGCGACGGCGGCCGCGTCCGGTGCGGCAGCCGCACGACGGTCCGGAAGAGTCGAAAAAAGGTTCATCAGCGGTCCTCAGAAAGGGGAAATAGGGAATGACGACAACGGTAGAAATCACTCCGCAACTGGACACCGTCGTGCATCAACGAAATTCGCCGCGGGCATTGTCACCTCAGGCCAATGCCGACCTCACATACGCCGCCGCAGTAACCGGGATGTAACTATCGCCTCCGCCACTTCCTCGCTTCCCCATGGCTCGAGCCAGGTGCGGGAGTTGATGGCGTGACCGTCGAACGGCCAGGTTCGCATCGTCGTCGGGCGCGGGGTGTGTGAATGCGGCGACCAGCCGCTGCCCATGCTGCGAAACCAGCATGGGCAGCGGCGAATCGGATGTGTCAGACCGAATCGAGGACGACAGCGGTGTGATCGCCGGGCCGCAACAGGGTGAGCCGGTCGCGCAGCCCCGCATCGGTGAACGCCGCGAGTAGTGCGGCGGCCCCTTCGGTGAAGTGCTGCCAGCTGTCGAAGTGCAGCGGCACCACCTGCCAGGCGCCCAGGATCCGAGCAGCCGTCGCGGCCTCGGCGCTGGTGAGCGTGAGGTGACCATGCTCGATCAACGCTGTGCTCGCTGCACCTGCGAACAGCATCGCCACGTCGATGGTCGGGAATCGCTCGGCGACTGCGCGGACGACATCGAGCGACGCGTTGTCGCCGCTGATGTACACCGTTGGCAGGTCCGCACCCGTCAGTACGAACCCGGCCACCTCGCCGACCAGATGCTCGGTACCGTCGGGACCGTGTTGCGCCGGAACGCGGGTGATCCGCAGGGTGCCGCCGTCGGGTCGGACGAGATCGACGTGTTCCCACACCCCGACAGCGCGGCACGATCCGGCCAGCCGCGCCTCCGCAGCCGCGGTGGTCAGCACCAGCGGTACCTGCGCCAGATAGCGCCGACCCGCCGTATCGAGATTGTCGGGATGCTGATCATGGGACAGCAGTACCGCGTCGACCGGGCCGACCTGCTGCGGCGACAACGCCGCCGCCGCAGTCTTGACAAGTTCTCGCCCCGCACCGAGCCGGTACTTCCCCGGCCCGTCGAAGGTCGGATCGGTGAGCAGCCGCAGCCCGCCGATGCTGACCACAGCGGTGGGCCCACCGAGTGCGTGGATCTCGATGCCGAGTTTCATCGGGCGCCGGCCGAGGCGGATCGGGCGGTGGCCCGTACGACGGCTGCGGCGTTGGCGATCGCATAGATCGACACCGCGACGGGCACCAGAATGCGCTCGTCGATGGAGATGAGTACCACCGTGGCGAGTGCGAGCATCATTGCTCGTTGGGCCGCGCCGTTGCGGGCGATCGCCATGAGAACTGTCATGTTCATTGGATGCTCCTGTTTGCGTCAGTAACCGACGGTGAATCGAGTGCGGAGGAAGGAGTTGGTCTCGATGGCGTCGACGACGGCCGAGGCGTAATCGCCTACGCTGATCCGACTTTCACCGTGTTCGTCGACGATCGGAGTGTCGCGCGCCTCGATCCGGTACCTTCCGGTCCGGTCGCCGGGCACCAGATACACCGGCGGCGGACTGACATACGACCATGCGACCGACGTCTGCGCGGCTCGCAACAGTCGCAGCGCCTCGCCTTGATCACGTGCCGTCTCGAGATATTGGGGTGGAAAGTCCGGTGCATCGACGAACCGTTGTCCCGGTGCGCATTCCAGGCTTCCGCCGCCGCCCAGGAAGACGAGCCGGTCGACACCGGCCTTCGGCAAGGCCGCGAGGACGGCTTCGGCGGCGCGCGGCACCAGCCGGTCGCCGCCCTTGACCGCGACAACCACGGCGTCGTGCCCGGCCACCCGTGTCGCGATCGAGTCGACGTCGGTGGCGTCGACATTCGCCCGCCCCAGGACCGTGACCCGATGACCGCGTGCTCGTGCTTCGCGTACCACGGCACCACCGAGGTTGCCCGTCGCGCCGATCACGGCGATCCGGATCCGGCCGTGCGCCCATGCCCGGTCGAGGAATTCGCTGATGAGCGGAACCACTTGCGGCAGTGTCTCTTCCAGTGCGAAATGACCGGTGTCGAGCAGGTGCAGTTCGGCCTCCGGCAGATCGCGCAGGTATGCGGTGGCGCCGGATTCGGGGAAGAACAGATCATTGCGGCCCCAGAGGATCAGCGTGGGTGGCTGATGCTCGCGCAGCCACCGCTGCCAGGTCGGGTAGAGCTCGACATTGGTGTGATAGTCCAAAGCGAGCGCGATCTGGGCTTGCTCGCGGCCGGGCTGTTCCAGGAAGTACTGGTCCAGGGTCCAGCCGTCCGGCGAAACGTGCTCCGGATCGGTTGTGCCGCCTTCGTGTTGCGCGCGGGTGACCGGGAGGGTGAGAATTTGCCGCACATTGTCTTCCGCACCGGCGACGCCGGGCCGATTGGCGATCAGATCCCGGGCCGCCTCGGACAGGCCCTCGACGTAGGTATTCGCGTTCTGCACCACCAGGCCGGCAATCCATTCCGGATGCCGGGTAGCCAGTCGAAGACCCACCGGGCCACCGAAGTCGAAGGCGTACATGACGAATCGGCGCAGCCCGACGGCCAGCACGAAGCCCTCGACGGTGTCGGCCAGCGCCTCGAACGAGTAGCGGTAGTCCGCTGGAACCTCGGTGTGACCGAAGCCGGGATAGTCGGGCGCGATCACCCGGTAGCGGAAACCCAGCGCGTCGATCAGCCTCCGGAACTGATGCGACGCAGAAGGAAAGCCGTGGAGCAGCAACAGGACCGGCGTATTGTCCGGCCCCGCGCTGCGGTAGAACACGCGCACACCGTCGACATCGACGAACCGGTGCACGATCTGGGGTATGTCCATGACAAGCCTAACAGGAATGTGTTTGCGTTAGCATCGGTAGACTGACAGGCCTGGAGGGTTAATGCAAGACAATTCTCATTTACCTGGGTCGGCGGAGCCCCAACCGGGGACCCGGCGGCCCGGTGGACGCACCGCACGTACCCGCACCGCCGTACTCGACGCCACGCTGGCCGAGTTGGCCGAGATCGGTTACGGCAGTGCCAGTCTGGACCGGATCGCCCAGCGGGCCAATGTGGCAGTGTCGACGATCTATCGGCGCTGGGGCAGCCTCGAGGCACTCATTCGCGACGCGGCCGACCAACTCGCCACCGAATTCACCTTGCCCGATACTGGCGATCTCGAGCAGGACCTGCGGTATATCGCGGGCGCCATCGTGCGGCTGCGGGGCAACCCGGCGCACCAGGGATGGCTGGATTGCATGGTCTCGACCGCCGTACGCGATCCCGCGGCCAGGTCGACGCTGACCGCCGCGATCAATGACCGCGCCGAGCGGGCGGCGGTCGCGGTACTTCGCGCGATCGACCGGGGCGAGGTGCCGGCCGACACCGACCCGATCCAAGTGATTCGCTGGCTCGCCGCCCCCATCTATCAGCGGATTTACCTCACCGGAGAGCCTATCGACATCGACCTGGCCGATCGCTGTGCCGCTATCGCCGCCCACGCCGCTCGCGCCGGTCTGCTATCGAGGTTCAGCCCCGGCAATGGATGAACAGTCCGCCGGCGAGGCCGGGGAGACCCCGAGATGCAACCGGCGTCCGCCGTGCAGCACCATCTGCGGCGATCAGGCGCTGCACCGGGTCGTCGATCTCGATCGGCAAATACGAGATCACCGCCGAAACCCGGTTGTCCAGAACGTATTTAGCCTCGGTCGTCCGGGTCGAGACCGGTACGACGACGCGTAGCGTGGTTGGGATGGGCCGTTCGCCGCGGCTCGGTAGCAACCGGCGGTAGGCGGCGGCGACCGACCGCCGGCGTGCCTGTGCGGTTCGCTGTCCGTGGTCCTGGTCCATGACCGGATCGGGTGGTGCCGAAAGTCCCGGGATCGACAGGCCTGCTGGAGTTCACTCCTGCCGCGCGAGCGCAGGCGTGGGTGCGGATCGATTCGCCGACGCCGCAGCCGAACTGGTGCCGTTGTTCTCGCTGATCGAGGCCCGGGGACTCTTTTCGCGGTGGTGCGATCGCCGTGTGATGGAAGTATGGGCACGAAACGGGCCCCGCGACCCCGTCCTTCTCGACTGCGGTGGCGGTCGATCCTGGTCGAAGGCCGAACCGCCCGCTACGCGGTCGGCGGAGTCGGCCCTGGCGTGCTCTTCCTGCATGGCTGGGGACTCGGCGGACAAGCCTATACCCGCCCGTTGCAACAGCTCATCCGAATGGGAATACGCGTGTACGTCCCGGCGATGCCCGGGTTCGGCGGCACCGCCAGCTTGCCGGTCGAGCCCCGGACCCTCGCCGGATACGCCCGGTGGATCGGCGAGTTCGCCGACGCGATCGGCCTACCCCGACCGGTGACCGTGGTCGGGCATTCCTTCGGTGGCGGTGTCGCGATCAAAGTGGCCCACGACCTGCCCGACCTCGCCGAGCGGCTGGTATTGGTGAACTCCATCGGCGGTTCGGCGTGGACCGACGACCGTGGAGTGGTGCGCGCGCTGCGGGATCGCCCGTTGTGGGACTGGGGGCTGCACCTGCAGGCCGATCTGTTTCCCGGTCGCCAACTGACCCGGGTCCTACCGGTGATCTTGCGTGATGCGGTGCCGAACATTGTGCGCAACCCGCGCGCGGTGTGGGAAGTCGCTCACCTCGCCCGAACCGCCAACCTGGCCTCCGAACTGGCCGCGCTCGCCGAACGCCGGCTCCCGATCTTCGTGGTGTGGAGCAAGCTGGACACCGTCATCCCCGAATCCACTTCGATGTCGCTACGGACCGCCCTCGGTGACCCGCGCACGATCACCGTGCCCGGCGGGCATACCTGGCTCATGCACGACCCGAACACCTTCGGCGAACTCATCACCAATGTGATCCGCGAACCATTTACCGGCCCCGACGCCACCACCGCGCGTCCTGCGGCGGCAGAACGATCATGGACAACAAACAGCCAGAACAAGCGCCGGCAGCAGGGCCGCGCCCTGCCCTGAGCTCGTCACCGCCCGGCCGGGTCTTCAGCCCGGATCTGTGAAGGCGGACGAACCAATGGCCCAAGGCATCGCTCCAACAGACCGGTTCGTACTCTGTCAGCGTTCTGGCACTCTCCCTGGTGGTCGGTGCAGGAGGTCGGTCGTGCAGGACATTGTTTTTGTGGTCTCGCTGTTGGCAGCTATCTTGCGAAGATCTACGGCGGCGGAAATGCGCCGGGGGACAAGGTTTTCGGGCCGGTGGGGGTGGAGCGGTTGCTGTACCGGTGTTTGCGGATCGATCCGGGAGGTGAGCAGCGTTGGATCGCTTATGTCGGTTCGGCGTTGGCGGTGACGGTGGTCGGCGCACTGGGGAATTACGCGCTGTTCCGCGCGCCCCGGTCCTGAGCGCTGGCTGCCAGCCGAGCGTTGGTCGAATCGCTGGGCGGAATTGCCGCCCAATCGTTGTCCCGGGCAGGTCGGGCCGCACATCATCGACGCCGTCTGAGCTGGAATCGATCATCGAAATCGCTTGTACCGGAGCGCGATTCGGTGCTTGCGCGTCTCTGGTCGACAGGATGTCGTGGTGAATTCGTTCGACGACGGTGTTCAGGTCCCAGCTGGCGTCCGATGCGGACCTTGTCGGTGAACGCCACGGCGTCCCACACCGGGTCCGCCACCGGATCTCGTCGATGAGCTGACGTTTCGTCCATTTCGGCGGGCGGCCCGCCTTCTTACCACGAGGCAGCAACGGCTCCAACCGCGCCCACTGGGCGTCGGTCAGATCCGCTCGCCTGGTCACCGCTACGCTGGGCACGAGGTCTCCGGTATTCAGTTGCTTCTTGGTCGAAACAACCAACTACCGGAGGCCTCACCTTATTGCCAACGCGGCCAACACTTTCCAACTCGAGCGCTCAGACTCGCCACGAAGCAGCGCCCCACACCCCAACCACTATTGAGACACGGCCCAGTCCCCCGGTGGTGGCGCTCGGACCTCACAGCACTGTGTAGCAGCACACTTAGCCGACTTCTCGGGATTGCGTAGAGCGGAGCGCTTTGCGATAGGCGGCTGGCCCGCTGCCGAACCAGCGGCGACAGGAGCGGCTCAGCTCGCTTTGCTCGGTGTAGCCGAGCTCGCGGGTCAGGTGTCTGAGGGTGATATCGGTGTCGCGGAGGTAGCGTTCGGCGGCGGCTCGGCGGATCTGGTCGATCAGTGCGCCGAGGGTGGTTCCCTCGGCGGCGAGTCGGCGCTGCAGGGTCTTGGGGTGCAGTTGGAACTGGTCGGCGATCACCTCGACAGAGGTGACCCCGGTCGGCAACAGGTGCCGCACGATCGAGCGCACCGATTCGGTCATGTTCGAACCGTGCAAGGTCAACGTGCTGAGGTACTGCACAACGGCTTGATGCGCCAATAAGTCTTGTTTGAGCGGGCGGTCGAGGTCTGCGGTGCAGATCGTGAAACCGCTGTTCGGCTGCGCGAAAACCGTTCGGCAGCCGAAGAACTGGGTGTAGTCCTGCTGGGCGGCCAACGGCTCATGGGGCAGGTGAACTGACAGCGGGGTGTAGTCGGAGCCGAGAAGGAAACGCAACACCTGCAGCGATACGCCGAGGGACAGTTCGCTCACGTGGGGATGAGGCGGCAGCCGATCGATGACGATCCGAAATTCGTAGAACGACCGGCCGGGGGTGGCCAGCGGCGAGATCTCGATGGCGAGCGCGGGACTGTAGGCGGCCATGAAGGTGCCGAATGTCGCGATCGCGTCGGCCACGGTCGCCGCGGTGCGTGCGGCCACTCCGACCGGGCCCAGGATTTCGATGCCCTGTCGCCGCGCCAGCTGCCGCCCAAAATCCGTTGGTGCCATCGCTGCGGCGGCGTCCTCCACGGCCCGCACGACGGCCGGATACGGCAGGAACGCTTCGTAGTTCCCGACGTCGGCTGGTCTGATGCCGGCCCCGCGCAGCAGCTCAGCGGGGTCGCCGCCTAGTTCGGTGACCAGCTGTGGGTAGTTCGCCAGCGATGTGCCCCGAATCACATTCATGTCTTGAATTGTCAAATCTTTGTCCTGAATCGTCAAGACCTGCGGTCGGCTGGGACGCATTCTGAGTTCGGCGGCAAACCACCGCCCTCCCGAGTGCCGACGGGAGCCCGCTGACCCACATGGAGGTCACGATGCCCCTGACCATCGAACCGGCCCCTGCCGCAACCAGTTCGGGGGCGCTGCTGCCCCTGGTCGCCCTACCCCAGG
>NZ_JBIWMX010000019.1:0-107495 GCF_044766925.1 Nocardia sp. NPDC101769
CCCAGAGACCCGCCTTCGCCACCGGTGTTCCTCCTGATATCTGCGCATTTCACCGCTACACCAGGAATTCCAGTCTCCCCTGCAGTACTCTAGTCCGCCCGTATCGACCGCAAGCTCACAGTTGAGCTGTAAGTTTTCACGATCGACGCGACGAACCGCCTACAAGCTCTTTACGCCCAGTAATTCCGGACAACGCTCGCACCCTACGTATTACCGCGGCTGCTGGCACGTAGTTGGCCGGTGCTTCTTCTACAGGTACCGTCACTTGCGCTTCGTCCCTGTCGAAAGAGGTTTACAACCCGAAGGCCGTCATCCCTCACGCGGCGTCGCTGCATCAGGCTTTCGCCCATTGTGCAATATTCCCCACTGCTGCCTCCCGTAGGAGTCTGGGCCGTGTCTCAGTCCCAGTGTGGCCGGTCGCCCTCTCAGGCCGGCTACCCGTCGTCGCCTTGGTAGGCCGTTACCCCACCAACAAGCTGATAGGCCGCGGGCCCATCTCGCACCGATAAATCTTTCCACCACCAGGCATGCACCCAATGGTCATATCCGGTATTAGACCCAGTTTCCCAGGCTTATCCCAGAGTACGAGGCAGATCACCCACGTGTTACTCACCCGTTCGCCGCTCGTGTACCCCGAAGGGCCTTACCGCTCGACTTGCATGTGTTAAGCACGCCGCTAGCGTTCGTCCTGAGCCAGGATCAAACTCTCCGTTGAAGACTCTCGAAACACCCGAAGGTGAATCAGAAGTATCTCGAACCAGAGTCCGAAAACCTAGCAAAAATCGCCAGCCGGAAATTAGCTGACTTAAATGTCCGACCCCATCACACGGGGGGTGTGAGGCCGGAACCAAATAAAATATTTGGCACTGACATTCATCGACACACTATTGAGTTCTCAAAGAACACACGCACAAACGATCTCCCGGGCTCTTAGTCCCGCTCGATCGTGAGGCAACTTTTACAGCTTAGCTCAGCCTTCTCAGCGAATCCAAATCCGCTGGTCAGGTGAAGCTAGTGTGATCATCAGGCGCTCCTCGTCCAACCTCGTTTCCCAGGCCCTTGGGGCTCCGGGTCGGTGTCCGTGTCGCTCTGACCTGGAATAAGTTACGTGTTGCTACGAACAGAAGTCAAATCGGCTGGTCAGAGGCTCAATTCGCGCAATTCGCACGCTCTCGGTCTTGCGACCCGTCGCCGGGTGAACGACCTTGGTGGTGTGTACGTCTGCGATTGGTCGATTACCAGTTCTGTTGTCGACGAGTTCGCGGAACGACTTCCCGGCCATAAAGAGACCGACTGGTGTGTTAGTTGGCTGCCGGGCCGATTGTTCACCCGCGCCCAGGCAATGGCCGCCATCGAATTGACCGAACTCCTCTTCGACCCCGCCCGCCCCGCGGGCGCCGATATCCACGCCACCATTGCCGCGACCGCTGAACAGCTCGGCATCCGTCCCATCGATGCGGCCGTCACCCTCTCGGCACGACACCCCAACCGCTGACCCCACCGCTGTCCGGCCGCACCGTTACCGTCCACCCCTCGGTGGGCCCGGATACGCCGTGCGGACGATTCCCGCCGGAAGCCCTCGGCCCACGGGTGGAATTCCTTTGACACACACCGGAATCGGTCCGAGATTGGAGCTGTGACAGGGGTAATCGCACGTCCCGAACAATCCGGAACCGACTGGTCACGATGGTTGCGGGGGCAGGCCGACCAACCACGCTGGGTCCGGCCCGCACTGCTGGGCATCGCTGTCGCGGCCGGGGTCCTCTACGCCTGGGGCATCAGGTCGCAGACACCACACCTCTACTACTCGGCGGCCGCCCGCTCGATGAGCATGAGCTGGCACAACTTCTTCTACGCGGCCTTCGACCCGGACGCGACCATCAGCATCGACAAGCTGCCGGGCGCGATCTGGATCCAGGCGTTGTCGGTACGGGTCTTCGGACCGCATACCTGGGCGTATCTCCTGCCGCAGGTGATCGAGGGCGTACTCACTGTTCTCGTGCTCTACCGTGCGGTGCGGCGGCTGTCCGGTCCGTACGCGGCCCTCGTCGCGGCGGCGGTCGCGGCCCTGGCGCCGGCGGTGGTCGCGCTCGATCGCGGCAATATCTCCGACACCCTGCTGATCCTGCTGCTGGTGCTGGCCTCGGATCAGGCGGCGGCCGTGATCGTGTCGGGGCGGGTGCGGAATCTGGTGTGGTGCGGGCTGTGCATCGGCCTCGCCTTCCAGGCCAAGATGGTGCAGGCCTGGCTGATCGTCCCGGTCCTGGCGGCGGCGCTGCTGCTCGCCGCGCCGAGAACCGAACTGCGGCAGCGCATCACGGGTCTGGCCTGGTTCGGCGCGACCGCGCTGGCGGTGTCGCTGAGCTGGATGTCCGTGGTCAGCCTGCTGCCCGCCGGGCACCGGCCGTACGTCGACGGCAGCCACCACAACTCGCTGTTCGAGCAGGTCTTCGTCTACAACGCGGCCAGCCGTACCAATGACGGATTCAGCGTGGGTTCGGCCAACTTCACGGCCGGCGGTCAGGGCTCGGGATTCCGCGCGGAGCTGGTGCTCGGGCCGGACAGCCGGTTCGACCATCTCTTCGGGGGCAGCGGCGGGCGCGAGACCGGGTGGTTGATTCCGCTCGCCCTCGTCTGCCTGATCGCCCTGGCCTGGGCGGCCCGGCGGCGGCCGCGGACCGACCGTGAGACCGCGGCGCTGGTGCTGTGGGGCGGCTGGCTCGTGGTCCACCTGGTGATCTTCCTGGTGATCGGGACGGTGAACCCCTACTACCTGGCGGTGCTCGCACCCGCGATCGCCGCCCTGATCGGCATGGGGGCCGAGGCTTTCCGGAAGACGGATGACCGCCGGATGCGTGGGCTGGGGCTGGCCACCGTGGCCGCGACCGCCGCGTACGGCTGGTGGCTGTCCGCGGCCGCGCCCGGCTGGGTGCGGGCCGGGCTCGTGGTCGTCGCCGTGGTCCTCATCCTGGCGGCGCTGCGCGTCCGCGAATCATTGGCCACCGCACTGCTACTCGTCGTGGCACTCGCCGCGCCGACGGCGGCCGCGGTCTCGGTGGTCGCGGACGGATACGGCCCGCTCGACACCCCTTACGAATCGGCGCAGGCCCGGCAGGTCACCCAGGGCTTCATGGCCTCCGCCCTCACCTCGGCCCGGAAGCTCGACGCGCAGCTCGCGAAAGCGCCCGACCAGCCGCGGTATCCGCTGGTCACCTTCACCTCCGCGCTGGCCTCGCCGTTCATTGCGAGCAGCGGCCGGCAGGTGCCGGCCATCGGAGGCTTCACGGGTACGGCGCCGGTGCCGACCACCGCCGAGGTCGCCCGCATGATCGAAGCCGGCGAGGTCGGACTGGTCCTGGTGACCCCCGCGGACGACGACCGCGTGACCTGGGTCCGGCAACACTGCCGTGCACTGCCCGGCGGCGGGGACAGCGCCGCGGTCCTCGCCTACACCTGCGCCCGCCACTGACGGCGAAACCGAAACGGTCCCGAATCACTGTGCGGCGCTTAGCATCACTGACCATGCAGGACATCAACGGGCTGATTCACAAGATCAAGCACGGCCTCGACACCCAGGTGAGCCTCTCGCGGCTGCGGCGACACCGCACCCTCGCGGACGCCGCGACCGGACGCACCATCGTGATCACCGGAGCCTCCTCCGGCATCGGACGTGTCGCCGCCGCACAACTCGGCGCGGCCGGAGCCACCGTGCTGCTGGTCGCGCGCCGCGCCGAGGAACTCGAACAGGTAGTCACCGACATCGAGGCCGCGGGCGGCAAGGCCGTCGCCTACCCCTGCGACCTCAACGACTTCGACGCCCTCGACGCCATGACCGCCAAGGTGCTCGCCGACCACGACCACGTCGACATCCTGGTCAACAATGCCGGCCGCTCCATCCGCCGCCCGCTCGACCAGTCCTACGACCGCTTCCACGACTACGAACGCACCATGCGGCTCAACTACTTCGCGGCCGTCCGCCTCATCCTCGCCTTCGCCCCCGGCATGCGCGACCGGCGTGACGGCCACATCATCAACATCCTGTCCCTGGCCAACCTCTACGGCGGACCGGGCTACGCCGCCTACGTCGCGTCCAAAGCTGCCCTCGATTCCCTGAGCACCAGTCTCCAGGCCGAAACCCATACCGAGAACGTGCGTTTCACCTCCATCTACCTCCCCCTCGTCCGTACCCCGATGATCGCCCCCAACGCCGTCTACCAGAACGCCGACGCCCTCACCCCCGAAGAGGGCGGGCAGATCATCTGCGACGCCATCATCGACCGGCCGCGGCGACTCGCCCCGGTCATGGGACGAGTCACCGCGCTCATCGACAGCGTCCTGCCCGAACGCGCCGACGGCATCCGCAGCGCCCGCTTCCGGCACGGCATGTGAACATCCGGCCCGGCCGGTGAGCCGTGCCGGCGTCCGGGGGCCGCCCTCATCCGGTGCGGCGGCCCCACAGCACGGCCAGCTCCAGCATTCACCCGCTCCGCAGCACATACCCGGCGAAATTCGCCTGCTGCGCGCCCGGCACGTGCCACGGAGCCACCACACCGGACAGGGTCAGGGCCGCCGCCACTGCCGCGGGTTCTGACTGCGAGTGGAGGATGCCGTGAGAGCGGACATGGCGGGCTCCTTCACCGATGCACGGCGGGCTGAGCATCCAGGGTGGCGCGGACGGCATCCGCGAGCGGCGTCGGGTCGAGGCCGAAGCGGGTGGTCGCGGCGCTGGAGTCGAGCACGAAGGGGCGGTCGAACTGGTAGCGCAGCTCCCGCATTTCCCGGGCATCGGGCACGAACAGGCCGACCGCCCAGAGCAGGGCGGCGGGCATGCGACCGACCCGGGCGGGCGGCGCTCCGGCCACCGACGCGGTCAGATCGGCCAGGGCGCGGATCGACAGCGGCGGCGGGGTCGGGACGTGCCAGGCTCGGCCCCAGGCGGTTTCGTCATCCGCGACGGCGATCAGCAGGCGGGCCACGTCCTCGGTGGCGGTCCAGCTGTGCGGGGCGTCCGGGTCCGCCGGGACCAGGGCGTGCTTGCCCGCGAGCACCGCGGGTAGTACCAGCACGCTGAAGGCCGAGGTCGCGTTCGGGCCGAGGTAGTCCGAACCGCGCACCTCGGCGGTGCGGATGCGGCCGGCCCGGTGGGCGGCGAGCTGCTCGGTCCACATGTCCGTACGCACCCGGCCCTTCACGGAATTCGGGCGCAGCGGATGCGATTCGGTGACCTGACCGTCGAATTCGCCGTAGCCGTACAGGTTTCCGACGGTGATCAGGGCCGCGCCGGAACACTCGGCGGCCGTCAGGACGGCGCGGTGCAGGGGCGGGAAATCCTGCGGCCAGCGGTGATACGAGGGCTGGGCGCACTGGTACAGGGCGGTGGCGTCCGCACAGTGGGTCAGTAGAGCTGCCGAGTCGGTGGCGTCGGCGGCAATGCGGTCGATATTCGGGTGGTCGGGGCCGGAGCCGCTACGGGTGACGATGCGGACATGGTCACCCCGCGCGGCGAGCAGACGCGCGGTGGCGGCGCCCACCGGACCCGCTCCGATGACGACGTGCAGGGACATGGGTCCTCGATCCTGGTCGGATGTGGATGAGTCGAGAACACTGTTCTCGCTCTTTCGACGGTAAAGGTGCACACCGTTTCCCGTCAAGAACACTGTTCTCCAAGTCGCCTGCCGTTCTCCGAACAGTTGCCTGTTCTCTACACTGCGGATATGTCCGCCGGATCCCTGCGCGCCCGCGTCCGCACCGAAATGATCGAGGAGATCAAGGCCACCGCGCGCAAGCGGCTGGCCACCGACGGCGCGAACCTGTCCCTGCGCGGCGTCGCCCGCGACATGGGCATCGTCGCCTCCGCGCTCTACCGCTACTTCCCCAGCCGCGACGACCTGCTGACCGCCCTCATCCTGGACAGCTACCGATCCCTCGGCGCGACCGCCACCGCGGCCCAGGCCACCGCTCCCGCGAACAACGAACGCGCACAGTGGCTTTCGGTTTGCGCGTCGGTCCGGGACTGGGCCGTCGCCAACCCCACCGAATACGGACTCCTCTACGGCAGCCCCATCCCCGGCTACGACGCTCCGAAGGACACCGTCGGCCCCGCCGCCACGGTCGTCATGCTGCTCGCCGGCATCGCCGCCCATGCCGCGGCCGCCGGCCGCCTCCACCCCGCGCCGCTACCCACGCCCCTCCCCGCCCCGGTGCGCGCGGACCTGCGCACCCTCATCGAACAGCAGTCATCCGACCTCCCCGAAGAGGTCCTCGACCGCGTATTCCTAGCCTGGACACAGCTTTTCGGCCTGGTCACCTTCGAGATCTTCGGCCGCCTCGACGGCACCATCGAAGCGGTCGCCGACTACTTCACCCACCACATGAACCTCATGGCCGACCTCGTCGGCCTCCCCACCGGAAGCTGATCCAACACAAGCGAATCGACCCGAGTCACCACGGCACCGTGCCACCCTCCACAAAGCACTGGGCCCGGCCACCATCAGGTGGCCGGGCCCAGGTCGTTCAATTCCGTTGCCGGAGGCGCGGACTAGAAGTCCATGCCACCCATGCCGCCGGTCGGGTCGCCCGCGGGGGCGGCCTTCTCCGGCTTGTCGGCGACGACGGCCTCGGTGGTCAGGAACAGGGCCGCGATGGAGGCCGCGTTCTGCAGAGCCGAGCGGGTGACCTTGACCGGGTCGGCAACGCCGGCGGCCAGCAGGTCGACGTACTCGCCGGACTCGGCGTTCAGGCCGTGGCCCGCCGGGAGGTTCGAGACCTTCTCGGCGACAACGCCCGGCTCCAGGCCGGCGTTGAAGGCGATCTGCTTCAGCGGGGCGGACAGCGCGACGCGGACGATGTTCGCGCCGGTGGCCTCGTCACCCGACAGGGACAGGGCCTCGAGGGCCGGGGCGGCCTGCAGCAGCGCCACGCCACCACCGGCGACGATGCCCTCTTCGACGGCAGCCTTCGCGTTGCGGACGGCGTCCTCGATGCGGTGCTTGCGCTCCTTGAGCTCGACCTCGGTCGCGGCGCCGGCCTTGATCACGGCAACACCGCCGGCCAGCTTGGCCAGGCGCTCCTGCAGCTTCTCACGGTCGTAGTCCGAGTCCGAGTTCTCGATCTCGGTGCGGATCTGCGCGACACGGCCCTTGATGGCCTCCACGTCGCCCGCACCCTCGACGATGGTGGTCTCGTCCTTGGTGATGACGACCTTGCGGGCGGTGCCCAGCAGCTCCAGACCGGCGGTCTCCAGGGAGAGGCCGACCTCTTCGCTGATGACCTCGCCACCGGTCAGGATGGCGATGTCGGCCAGCATGGCCTTGCGGCGGTCACCGAAGCCCGGGGCCTTGACGGCGATGGACTTGAAGGTGCCACGGATCTTGTTGACGACCAGGGTCGACAGGGCCTCGCCCTCGACGTCCTCGGCGATGATCAGCAGCGGCTTGCCGGCCTGGATGACCTTCTCCAGCAGCGGCAGCAGGTCCTTGACGGTCGAGATCTTCGAGCCGACGAGCAGGATGTACGGGTCCTCGAGGACCGCTTCCTGACGCTCCGGGTCGGTCACGAAGTAACCGGAGATGTAGCCCTTGTCGAAGCGCATACCCTCGGTCAGCTCCAGCTGGAGGCCGAAGGTGTTGCTCTCCTCGACGGTGATGACGCCTTCCTTGCCGACCTTGTCCATGGCCTCGGCGATCAGCTCACCGATGGACGAGTCGCCCGCCGAGATACCGGCGGTGGCAGCGATCTGCTCCTTGGTCTCGACCTCCTTGGCGGTGTCGAGCAGCTTGGCGGTGACGGCCTCGACGGCCTTCTCGATGCCGCGCTTCAGGCCGAGCGGGTTGGCGCCGGCGGCCACGTTGCGCAGGCCCTCACGGACCAGCGCCTGGGCCAGCACGGTGGCGGTGGTGGTGCCGTCACCCGCGACGTCGTCGGTCTTCTTCGCAACTTCCTTGACGAGCTCCGCGCCGATCTTCTCGTACGGGTCCTCGAGCTCGATTTCCTTGGCGATGGAGACACCGTCGTTGGTGATGGTGGGGGCGCCCCACTTCTTCTCCAGCACCACATTGCGGCCCTTGGGGCCCAGGGTCACCTTGACAGCGTCGGCGAGGCTGTTCAGGCCACGCTCGAGTCCGCGGCGAGCCTCTTCGTCGTACGCAATTGTCTTGGCCATTGCGTTGAGATCCTCCAGATCAGGGGATTGGCATGATCTGGTCAGGTTCGGTGCCCGCGACGGACGACCCGGCTCATTTGGTCAAATACAGCCCGGTCTCACCGTTTCCGACCTAGCACTCGCAGGTGCGGAGTGCCAAATCCCTTTTTAGCACTCACCCCAGACGAGTGCAAGGTTGGGGAGATGGCCGCACGAGTCGTCTCGGCGGCCCGGATCCCCCGAGGACTACGAGAAGTGGGAGCGGTCGTCTACGCGCAGCAGCAGGGCGATCAGGGCGTCGGTACGACGTTCCTCCGGGGTGCGCGGCTCACCGTGCTCGATGGTGACGAGCTCGGCATCCTGGAGGAGGAGTTCGGCTTCGATTCGCATGATGGCCCGGATGAACGGTGGTGCGACCTCCGGTGGGAGGTCTCCGTTCACGATGTAGCCGCCGTCCGGCGTGTCCTCGGTGGAGACATAACTGAGCGCGCGCAGCAGATCGGCGCGCTTTTCCCCCGCAACTAGGTCGGAACCCTCGTCGCCCGCCATTCCACAATCGTATCTGCCGCATCATGCACACCAGATGACCCGGTGACGCGGGCGCGATCACGAGCCCTACATCACCAGGTCGGCAGCATGGTGGAGCGACACGCCGACTACTGCGTGTCGGGCGCGGGCGTCGTGACGCCGGGCACCGGCAGCGAGCTCAGCAGGTCCGCGATATCGGCCTGCACCGAGTCCTTGTCCAGACCCAGGCCGGACAGGATGCCGGCGCCGTTCTCCTGGTCCAGCAGGGCGAGCAGCAGGTGCTCGGTACCGATGTAGTTGTGGCCCAGCCGCAAGGCCTCACGGAAGGTCAGCTCGAGGGCCTTGCGGGCCTGTGCGTCGAACGGGATGAGCGCGGGCACCGGCTCGCCGGTGGCGACAGGGAGCGAGGCCGTGGCCACCCGGCGGACGGCGTCGACCGAGACACCCTTGGCCTCGATGACCTTCACCGCGAGGGATTCCGGCTCGGCCAGCAGGCCCAGGATCAGGTGTTCGGGACGGGTTTCGAGACTGCCGACGGCCCGGGCCTCCTCCTGGGCGGCCATCACCACGTGGCGGGCGCGCTGCGTGAAGCGGGCGAACCCGGCATTGGGGTCGAGGGCGGCGACCTGGCCCGGGTCGGCGGGGGCCTTGGGGACGAAGCGCTTCTGAGCGGCCTGCTTGGTCACGCCCATGCTCTGGCCGATGTCGGTCCAGGACGCGCCGGAACGGCGGGCCTGGTCGACGAAGTGGCCGATCAGGTGGTCGGCCACCTCGCCGATGTGGTTGCCGAGGACCACGGCGTCGGAGAGCTGTTCGAGGACGTCGTCGGGACGGGCCTTCTTGATGCCGTCGATCAGATCGTCGAGGCGGATGGAGTTCGTCATGCGTCAACTGTAGGTTGACTATGCCGTATCGGTCAACCCTTAGTTGACGATTATCCGGACGTGGGCTCAGGGCTTCGCCGCCCGGCCCACGGCCAGCACGACCTGCTCCTTGATCCACGCCGCCGTGCGACCGATCAGCACCGTGCGGCCGTTCGAGTCGTCGGCGTGCATCAACTGGACGACGCCGTCGCGACGCCCCAGGCTGATGCAGGTCAGCGCGAAGCGGACCCGATAGGGCGACGGCACCTTCCCACGCACCCGGGCGGCCACCGCCGCACCGATGTACCTGCCCGCGGGCTGCGCGGCCTGGCAGGACATCCGCGCCTCGCGGCCGTTGTGCCCGGGCATGACCGCCGCGTCACCGACCGCGTACACATCCGGGATGCCTTGCACCCGCAACTGCTCGTCGACCAGCACGCGGTCGCGTGCGTCCACCGGCAGGCCGGAGCGGGCCGCCACCTCCGGCACCGTGAAACCCGTTGTCCAGAGCACGGTTTCGGCGGCAATGCGCTCGCCGTCGACGAGCTCGAGTCCGGCCGCGGTCACCGCCGCCACCTTCGCGACGCGCACCCGGACACCGAGGCGATCCAGAACGGTGCGAATGTGCGAGGCCGCCTTGGGGATCAGCCAGCCTCCCGGTTCGTCGGCGCTCACCAGCAGGACCTCGAGATCGGGCCGGGATTCGGCGAGCTCGGCGGCGGTCTCGATGCCCGTCGGGCCGCCACCCACCACGGCGACCCGGCCGGTGAGCGCGGGGATCCGGCGCACATCCTCGGAAGTCGCCACGGTGTGGGCGAATTCGGCGGCGCCGGGCACCATGCCGAGGGCGGCGCGGCTGCCGAGGGCGTAGATCAGCGAGTCGTACTCGACCACTGCGCCGGAAGCCAATTCGACGCGGCGGGCCGCGATGTCGATACGTTCCGCACGGCCGGCGACGAACTCGATGCCCTTGGCCTCCAGGGTCTTCCGCAGTTCCCAGCGCGGCACGTCCTGACCGGCGGCGACCTGGTGCAGCCGCACCCGGTCGATGAATTCGGTGTGCAGGTCGATCACGGTGACCCGCGCGCCCTTGGCCTTCACCGCCTGCTGTGCCGCGGCCAGCCCCGCATAACCCGCGCCCAGTACGACGATTCGATGCTGCCCGGTCATGAGAGTGCTCCTTACCCGGCCCCCGCTCGGTGGCCGACACCCTCTAGACCGGACAGTCCCGCGATCCCTGACAGCTTCCGGATGTGTCCTGCGTCATATGCGAATTCGCGACGCGGAAATCGTCGCTATCCGGCGGCTTCGTCGGCGAGTTGCTGCTCGGCACGCGCGAGATAGGCCAGCTTGTCCGGGTTCACCACGAGCTGGATCGAGGCGATCGAAGGGCCGTCGAAGTCGGCGGACACGGTGCCCATCACCGTTCCCGCCAGCCGGGCCACGAACGCCGGTGCGGCATTGACCTCTTCGACCGCGAAGGTGACACCCGGCACCTTGGTGAACAGACCCACCAGGTAGCGCGCGACGTTCGCGGCGCCGACGATGGGCCGCTTGGCCGCATTGATCTTCGTGCCGCCATCGGCGACGGCGACGATATCGGCGGTGAACATGGCCTCGAGCGCGGCCAGATCACCGGATTGCGCTGCGCTGAGGAACTTTTCGACCAGTTCGCGCGCGTGCGCGGGGGCGGGTTCGAAGCGCGGGCGCTCCTCGTGCACGCGGTGGCTGGCGCGTCGGTAGACCTGCTGTGAATTGGCCTCGGTGAGCTCGAGCATGTCGGCGATCTCGCGGTGCGCGTAGCCGAAGGCCTCGCGCAGGACGAAGACGGCGCGCTCGGTGGGGCTGAGCCGTTCCGCCAGCGCCAGGAAGGCGATCGACACCAGTTCCCGCTGTTCCGCCGATTCCAGCGGACCGAGTTCGCCGTGCCCGGTCGGGACCGGTTCGGGCAGCCAGGGGCCGACGTAGGTCTCGCGGCGGGCACGGGCCGAATCCAGCCAGCTGCGGCAGAGATTCACCAGGATGGTGGTCAACCAGGCTTCGGCGGAGCGGATTCCGGCACGATCGGTGCCGTCCCAGCGCAGGTAGGTCTCCTGTACGGCGTCCTCGGCCTCGGCGGCGGAGCCGAGCATCCGGTAGGCGAGCGCGAACAGGCGCGGCCGATGCCGTTCGAATTCGGCCAGCCCGTTCGCGTCCATCAGTGCCCCAGTTCTCGTCGCACGCAATCGTTTGAGCACGATACGCCTGCCGCCGCGGGCCACGACGGTGGCCACCCGCCACACGCCATCAGGGTGCGGTCCGCGCCCAATGAAGAACCACCGACCGCCCAACCAGAATCGGCGTGAAACTACTTGGGCGCCACCCGGATCGCCACCGCGACCGGCGTATTCGAATACGTCGAGGCCAGGCAGGCCAGTTTGGCGGTGCCCAGCGCCACGTTCGGGCTGCCGTCCAGGAACGACCCCGGATTGGCGGCCAGGACCTGGTCGATCACCTGCTTCTCGGCATCCTCGGTGAGGTCGCGGAAGTCGCCGCAGGTGGTCTGGGCGCCGGCGGGCGCGGCGGTCTTCTTGGCCGCGGTGGCGCTGGTGGGCGCCTCGGCGGGCGGCTGCACCGGAGCCGCGGCGCTGGTGGAAGCGCCCGCGCTGGTGGTCCTGGCCACAGTGGTGGTCCCGGCCTGCTTCAGGCCGTTCGTATCACTGGATTTGTCCGAACCACAACCGGCGAGAGTCAACGCCATCGCACCGGCGGCGAGGGCGACGATCGAAAGACGCTTCATACCCTGCTTTCCGAACTTTCCCGAGAGTGCCAGCACCGGACCGGCCCGGCGCTCGCAGCAGCGTACCCGGCCCCGGCAACTCCCGGTAGAAAAAGTTCCGACCCGCGGCTCTCGTCAGTGCAGGTGCTGCTGCCAGTCCGCGGGCACCCGGCCGCGCGGACCGGGCACCGGCTGGTCCAGCGGATGCGCGTGCGGCGGAGCGAGTTCCGGGCCGCCCTCGTACATCTCCTTGTTCTCGAAGTTGTAGTACCAGTCCTCACCCGGCTCGAAACTCTGGATGAAGGGGTGCCCGGTGCTCTCGAAGTGCTTGGTGCCGTGCTGGTTCGGCGACATGTCGCAGCAGCCGATGTGCCCGCACTGCGCGCACCGGCGCAGGTGCACCCACCAGCCGCCGGCGGCATCGCATTCGACGCAACCGGATCCGCTGGGCGCGATGCTGGGGTCGATGCCTTCGATCTGTTCGGTCATCAGTTGCCTTCCGTCGTTGACTGCGCTGCTGCGAGAGTGGACTGTGCGGCGCCGGGGGCGGCCGCCTCGAGCGGCAGCCGGACGATGAAACGCGTATTCCCGGGCTCGGATTCGACGCGGATGTCGCCGTGATGCTTGTTCACCACGATCCGGAACGAGATGTCCAGCCCGAGCCCGGTGCCCTCGCCGACCGGTTTGGTGGTGAAGAACGGTTCGAAGATGCGGGTGCGGATCTCTTCCGGGATACCGGGCCCGGTGTCGCCGATTTCCACTGCGGCGCACTCGTTCTCACGATAAGTACGGACGCTGAGGGTGCCGCGCCCGGCCATGGCGGAGACCGCGTTGTCGATCAGGTTGGTCCACACCTGGTTGAGCTCGGCGGCGTAGCACGGCACCGGCGGCAGCGCCGGATCGTATTCCTTGACCACCGTGATGTCGTCACCGATCTTGCGGGCCAGCATGACCAGCGTGCTGTCCAGCAGATCGTGCAGGTCCACCACCTGGAACGGGGCCCGGTCCATCTGCGAGTACTGCTTGGCCGCGTTCACCAGAGAAGAGATGCGGTTGGTCGAGTCGGTGATCTCGTTCATCAGCAGCTCGGTCTCGACCGTGTAGTTGAGCCAGCGCATGGCCGCCTCGAAAACGTCACCGCCACAACCGGACAGGGTGCCGTGCACCTTCTCCATCCAGTCGATGTCGAATCCCGCCTGCACGAAGTTCGGCGCGATGTCCCAGCCATTGGCGACGCTGTGGTCCTCGAGCCAGTCACCCAGCTCGTCCTCGCGGTCGGCGGCCTCCAGCGGCGTCAGCGTCGGGGCCTTGGCGACCTGGGCGGCCGCCTCCTCCTGCAGCTGGGCCAGCGCCTCCATGGTCTCGGAGTTGAACTTGCCGTGCGCCATCATCTTCAGCTTGTGCCGCATGCCCGCGACCCGCTCGCGCAGCGAGGAGGTGGCGCGCACCGCGGCGGCCGCCGGATTGTTCAACTCGTGGGTCAGGCCCGCGGAGAGCGAACCCAGCGCCAGCAGCCGTTCCCGCTGACCGATGCGCTCATTGGCATTGCGGTTGCCGAAGAAGACGCCCTCCAGCAGGTGCAGCGCCATCGGGAACCATTCCTGCATCATCTTCGCGAAGGTGCCGGCGTCCAGCACGAAGAACTTCGACGGCCGGGTCACATAGAACGACGCGGTGTAGGTCTGTTCGACCTTGTCGCCCATGTAGGCCGTCCACGCGCCCGAGTACGAGCCGACGTGCTCGGTGCGGACGAGTTCGATCTCCTCGCCGCCCGACATCTTGGTCAGCCGCACCTCGCCGTCCATCAGGACGTAGAAGCAGGTGGCCGGGTCGCCCTCGCGGAAGACCAGCCCGGGCTCGAACATTTCGACCCGGCCGTCCTTGCACAGCCAGGCCAGCTGCTCGGCGTCGAGCTTCTCGAACAGGAACAGCTTCCGCAGTTCGTTCGGGTCACAGATCAATCGGGTGTTGCCCATTCGCCTACTCCTACTGTTTCGCGAGCCAGCGGTGCACCAGCATGACGGCCATGGCGCCCTCGCCGACCGCGGAGGCCACCCGCTTCGCGGATTCCGACCGCACGTCGCCGGCCACGAACACACCGGGCACGCTGGTCTCCAGATGCTGCGGGGGACGGGGGAGTTCCCAGCCCGCAGGCCGTTCGCCGCCGACCATGAGGTCCGGTCCGGCCAGCACGTAGCCAGCGTCGTCGCGCTTGACGATGCCCTCGAGCCAGTCGGTTTCCGGCGCCGCACCGATGAACAGGAACAAACGCTCCGCGTCCACCTTTTCTTCCGTGCCGGTCTCGTTGTCGCGCAGCACGATCCATTCCAGGTGGTCGTCGCCGTCGGCGGACACCACCTCGGTGCGGGTGTGCACCTTGATGTTCGGGATCTCCGCGATCTGCTGAATCAGGTAGTGCGACATGGACGCTTCCAGCGACGCCCCGCGCACCAGAATGTGCACGGTCCGGGCCCGCCGGGACAGGAACACCGCCGCCTGGCCCGCCGAGTTCGCGCCACCCACGATGTAGACGTCCTTGTCGGCGCAGTCGCTGGCCTCCGTCATGGCCGAGCCGTAGTAGACGCCGCGGCCGGTGTATTCGTCCACGCCGGGGGCCGGGTGGTGGCGGTAGTTGACGCCGGTGGCGATGAGCACCGAGTGCGCCGCCACGCTGCCGCCGTCGGCGAACCGCACCACCCGCGCGGAACCGCAGGCCTCGAGGGCCACCACCTCCCGCGCGGTGATCAGCTCGGCCCCGAATTTCACGGCCTGCCGGCGGGCCCGGTCGGCCAGCTGCGCGCCGGAGAGACCGTCGGGGAAGCCCAGGTAGTTCTCGATGCGGGAGCTCTGCCCGGCCTGGCCGCCGGTGGCGGTGCGTTCCACCAGCACGGTGCGCAGACCCTCCGACGCGCCGTAAACCGCCGCGCCGAGACCGGCCGGACCGCCGCCGACCACGATCAGGTCGTAGAAGTCGCTGGAGGCGTCGGTGTTCAGGCCCACGCCCTCGGCCAATTGCGCGTCGGTGGGCATGATCAGCACATCGCCGCTGGGATTGATGATGACCGGGCACTGGTCCTCGGTGACATTGGCGGCGGTCAGCAACCGCGCCCCCTCCGGCTCGTCCACCTGGTACCAGCGATACGGCAACTGGTTGCGCGCCAGGAACTCCCGCACCTCCGAGCAGCGGGCCGACCAGCGGTGGCCCACCACCTTGGTCTCGGTCACCGGCTTGTGCTCGTCTCCCCGCCAGGCCTCCAGCAGGGCGTCGACGACCGGGTAGAGCTTCTCCTCCGGCGGATCCCACGGCTTGAGCAGGTAGTGGTCCAGGTCGACCACATTGATGGCCTCGATGGCGGCATTGGTGTCCGCGTAGGCGGTCAGCAGCACGCGGCGCGCGTACGGGTGCAGGTCCATGGCCTGCTCGAGGAATTCGACGCCGTTCATACCGGGCATCCGGTAGTCGGCGATTATGACCGCGACCGGCCGGCCGCGCAGTTTCATCTCCCGAAGGGCCTCGAGCGCATCGGCGCCGGACTCCGCCCGCAGAATCCGGTAGTCCGCCCCGTACCGGCGGCGCAGGTCCCGCACGACCGCGCGCGAGACGCCAGGATCGTCGTCGACGCTGAGGATGGCCGGCTTTGCGGTAGCTGGTGAAGTCACCTAACGAGTATGGGCTGACGAGGCAAGACCGCGAAGGCCAGACCGTGCCATGTTCGCGTCAGGCGGAACAGACCTGCGTTCTTGCTCGAACGCCCCCCGGCACACCGGTTCAAATCCGGTGATGCTCAATGAGATCCATTTCGGTGGGGGTGAGCAATCGCTCGAGTCGCTCTTCGAGGGCGCCGTTGGCCTTGCGGCGGAAGCGCTTCGTCGGTTTGTCGAGCGTCATGGACTCCGCATTGGTACCGGACTCTTCAGCGGGGAGGAGTGGGACCGTCTTGGTCTCGAAATGCAGGAGCGAACGCAGGTTCACGGCCGATCACCTCACGTTTCCAATCGGAAAGCTGGTGGCAGTGTCTGTTGCTGCTTCGTCTATCCCACATTGTGCGCCGGGCATTACATTTCGGACATCAACACCCCCGGAATGTGATCTAGTTGGTTTTCAACCGCGGAATGAACCGGCGACACACGCTGTACGCGCAGGTGGGGTGTGGTGATCCACACCACGGAGCCGAGGTGATCCACGCCACCCGAACTAGGATGCGTGGTACCGATCGTCACGTCCCCGGAGGCAACGTTGCCGAAAACTCTCGAAGCCAGCATCGATATCGCGGCAGCACCCGAGCAGGTCTGGAGCGTCGTCGCCGACCTCAGGCGCATCCCCGAGTTCAGTCCGCAGACCCTGCGCATGCAGCCGCTGGGCCGCGTGGTGCACACCGGCACCTGGACGGTGAACCTCAACAAGGCCAAGGGCTACATCTACCCGACCACCTCCCGGGTGGTGCGGTTCGAGCCGAATCGCGCGATCGCCTTCCGCATGACCGAGAACCGGACCATCTGGAGCTACACCCTCGAGCCCACCGCGGACGGCGGCACCAAGCTGGTCCAGCGGCGGGACGTACCCGGCGGCAAGCTGCCCCGGTGGCTGCAGTTCACCATCGACACCGTGTTCGGCGGTGAACAGCCCTTCGAAGGCGCGCTCGAGGACGGCATGCAGGTAACCCTCGGGAAGATCAAGCAAACCGTGGAGCGCTGAGCGTAGGTTCGCCCTATGCGACGAATGACAGCGCTCTGCGCCGCCACCGCCGGTGCCGCGCTCGTGCTCACCGGCTGCGGCAGCTCCGACTCCTCGGGTGACCGGACGGTCACCGTCACCGGTACCGGAAAGGTCCAGGGCACACCGGATGTGCTCAATGCCGACCTGGGCACCGAGGTGAGCGCGGCCGACGTGTCCGCGGCCGTGAACCAGGCCAACGACAAGGCCAAGGCGATCACCGACGCCATGGTCACGGCCGGGGCCAAGCGCGAGGACATCAAGACCAGCGACCTGTCCGTGCAGCCCACCTACGGCACCGACGGCCACAACATCACCGGCTATCGCGCCACGAACACCATGCACGTGGCCGTGCGGGACCTGCCGAAGGCCTCGGGCATCCTGTCGGCGGCGGTGCAGGCGGGCGGCAACGACACCCGCATCAACTCGGTGGCCTTCGGACTGGAGGACAACACCAAGCTGCTGTCCGACGCCCGCGCGCGGGCCTTCGACGACGCCAAGAGCCGCGCCGAGCAGTACGCGGGCCTGTCCGGGCTGAAGCTGAAGACGGTCAAGACCATCAGCGAAAACGGCAGCGGCACAACGCCGCCGCCGAAACCGATGTACCGGGACACCGCCCCGGGCGCCGCGCCCAACGTCAACCTCGAACCAGGCCAGCAGACGGTCACGTTCACCGTGACCGTCGCCTGGGATATGGGATAGCTCGTCCGCTGCGCGCCGCCGGGTGGGCGGCGCGCAGCGGCGCTCATTTGAAGTTCGGCAGCTGGACCACCTGCGCCGCCCAGGACAACCCCGCACCGAAGGCGATGAGCAGTGCGGTGCCGCCGGGTTTGGCGTCGCCCGCGCGCATCATGGCCTCCATGGCCAGCGGGATCGAAGCCGCCGAGGTATTGCCGGTCTCCTCGATGTCGTTGGCCAGGGCGCACCGCTCGGGGAGCTTCAGCACCCGCGCCATGATCTCGATGATGCGACCGTTGGCCTGATGCGGGACCATCGCGTCCAGATCGTCCGTGGTCAGGCCCGCCCGCTCGATGGCCTCGCGGCACACCCCCTCCAAAGAGTGTGCGGCCCAGCGGAAGACAGCTGTTCCTTCCATGGCGAGGTAGGGCCGGACGGCGTCGAGGCCCTTCTCGTCGATCTCGGCGAAGAACTGAAGCCAGTCCTTGTCCTGGCGGATGGCGTGGTGCTGGGTGCCGTCCGATCCCCAGACGGTCGGGCCGATGCCCGCTTCGCTGGAGGGGCCGATCACCACCGCGCCGGCGCCGTCGGCGAAGAGGAAGGCGGTGCCACGATCCCTCGGGTTGACCGTGTCCGTCAGCTTTTCCACGCCGATGACCAGCACGTGCCGGGCGGTGCCGCCCTTCACCAGATCGGACGCCATGGCGACCGCGTGGCAGAAGCCCGCGCAACCGGCCGAGACATCGAAGGCCGCCACATTGTTCAGACCGAGTGCAGTGGCGACCTGCGGCCCCGCGCCGGGCGTGAGCAGTAGCCAGGTGGACGTTGCGACGATGACGCAATCGATCTGATTCGCGTCGATCTCCGCTGCTTCGATGGCGTCGCGGGCAGCCGCGGCGCTCATGCTGACAATCGTCTCCTCGGGGGAGGCGAAGCGTCGGTTGCGGATGCCGGAACGCGTCCGGATCCACTCGTCACTGGAATCTATCGGCCCAGCCACCTCGTCATTGGTGACGATTCGCTCCGGCCGGTACACACCGAGCCCGAGCATGGCCGTGTGCTCTGCCCCGTTGATCGAGGCAATTCGAGCAGACATTGGTTCTCTCCTATGTACTGCGTACCGCGCGTCGAACGTGACCTTCATCGGGCTCCTCAGCCCCCGCGGACCCACAATGCCGCAGACATGAGGCTCCCTCATCTTAATCGCGATAGCCTCTCATGCCAGTTCTTCTGATCACAATCGAGGGGTCATTGCCGGGTGGCGCACCTCCGGTCCGGGAGGCCGGGCCGCAGGTGTTCGGTCACCGAGAACGCGAGCGTCGAACTCACTTCACGTATCGTGTGATCGCGGTCCCTGACCGCATCTACCCCTGCATGAAAGAGGAGCCTGTGGCCCGCCGACCCACCCCGCCCGGCACTCCGGAACAGACCGGCCTCGGTCACGTCGCCGACCTGGTCCGCAAAGCCGTTCCGCCGCTGCATCCGGCAGGTCTGCCGTTCGTGGCCGCACCGCTGGCGGTGGCCACCCTCGGCTATCGGCGAAAGTGGCTGCGCCGCACGGGTTTGCTGGCGGCCGCGGCCTGCGCCACCTTCTTCCGGCACCCGCACCGGGTGCCGCCGAACCGCGCCGGCGTCGTGGTGGCCCCCGCCGACGGTGAGGTCGCCCTGGTGGACACGGCGGTGCCGCCGGCCGAACTCGGCCTGGGCGACGCGCCGCTGCCGCGGGTGAGCATCTTCCTGTCGGTGCTGGACGTGCACGTGCAGCGGGTGCCGGTGAGCGGCCTGGTGGAACAGGTCGCCTACCAGAAGGGCCGCTTCCTCTCCGCCGACCTGCCCGAGGCCAGCGACCGCAACGAGCGCAACAGCATGGTCATCGAGACCGTCTCCGGGCAGCGCGTGGTGGTGGTGCAGATCGCCGGGCTGCTGGCGCGCCGCATCGTCTGCGAGGCCAAGGCCGGCGACAAGCTGAACATCGGTGACACCTACGGCCTGATCCGGTTCGGTTCGCGCGTGGACACCTACTTCCCGGCCGGGACCAGGCTGCTGGTCACCCCGGGGCAGCGCACCATCGGTGCGGAAACGGTGCTGGCCGAACTGGATTCATGATGGAACAACTCGCGCCCACACCGAACGGGCGTCGCCGTAACCGCACTATCCGGCTGCTGCCGAGCATGGTGACCATCCTGGGACTGTGCTCGGGCCTGTCCGCGGTGAAGTTCGGCATGGAGGGCAAGCTGGGGATCGCGCTGGCGCTGGTCGGCGCGGCCGCGGTCTTCGACATGCTGGACGGGCGCATCGCCCGCATGCTGGACGCCACCACCAAGATGGGCGCGGAGCTGGATTCGCTGTCGGACGCCATCGCGTTCGGCGTCACGCCAGCCCTGGTGCTGTATGTGACCTTCCTGCACGCCGACAGCATCGGCTGGATCCTGGCGCTGATGTTCGCGGTCTGCATGGTGTTGCGGCTGGCCCGCTTCAACACGCTGATGGACGACGACAACCGCCCGGATTGGCAGCGTGAGTACTTCACCGGCGTGCCCGCCCCAGCGGGCGCGCTCATCGTGCTGACACCTATCGCGCTGTCCGAGCAGTTCGGCGACGGCTGGTGGGTGAGCTTCCCGGTGGTGGCGGTGTGGACGGTGCTGACCGGCCTGCTGTGCGTGAGCACGCTGCCCACCCTGGCCGTCAAGTCGGTGTCGGTGGCCCCGCGCAGCGCGCCCATCCTGCTGGTGCTGGTCGCGCTGGCCGCCGCGCTGCTGGTCACGTACCCGCTCATCCTGATGATGGCGCTGGTCGTGCTGTACCTCGGCCACATTCCGTTCGCGGTGCACTCCGCGCGCTGGGTGGCGGCCCGGCCCGAGACCTGGAACCACAAGCCCGCCGAGCGCCGCGCCCAGCGCAAGGCGCAGCGCCGCCAGCGCCCGCTGGCCGGCCGGGTGCCGCGGGTGTCGGTGTCCACGGCGCGGCTGCGGCTGCGCCGACCGGGTCAGCGCGACCGGGTATCGAACAGCCCCGGGAGCTGAGACCCAACGGCCGGGCCACAATTCGCCCGCGGTGACGTCGGCGGACGGTCGGCCCGGGCAGAATTGACAGCGTGACCGACGCACAGCCGGGTTTTCAGTTCACCGCTCGCCTGAACACCTCCCCCGCCGACGATCGGCGGGGAGTGGTCCGGTTACATCCGGAGTCGCTGGCGCTGCTGGGTGTGAATCCATGGGACGTGATCTCGATCGCCGGCGGCAGGCAGACCTCGGCGTTGGTGGCGACACCGGCGAAAGGCAAACCCGTCGGGCGCGGCGAGGCGCTGCTCGACGAGGTGACGCTGTCGAACGCGCACATCTCGGCGGGCTCGAAGCTGACCATCGCGAAGGTGATTCCGCGCCGGGCCACCCGGATTTCGGTCACGGGCTCGCCGGACGTCATGCGTGCCATCGACGAGACCACACTGCGCCAAGCCCTGCAGGGCAAGGTGGTGTCGATCCAGGACGCCGTCTCGCTGCGCCCGATGGATCTGAAGCCCGGGACCAGCCGATCCGGTGTGGCCCAGCAGCTTTCGAGAGCCCTCAATATCGCCTGGACCTCGGAGCTGCTGCGGGTGACGGCGGTCGATCCCCTGCCAGGCCCGGTGGTCATCAGCACCAACAGCGCGGTGGCCTGGGGTTCGGGAATCGCGGAGACCGACCAGCCCAGGGCCCTGCTGGACGACTGCGATACCCGGTCCGACCTCCGGATCGGTGCCCCGGCGTCACGACCGGAATCGGCGGTCGCGATCGCCGATCTGGCCGGGGTCCAGGCTCAGGCCGCAAAGCTGACGGAGTGGCTGAGCCTGGCGCTGGACGAGCCGGAGCTGTTGAAGAAGCTCGGAGCCTCCTCGCATCTGGGCGTACTGATCACCGGCCCCGCGGGCGTCGGCAAGGCGACGCTGGCCCGGGCGGTGACCGGATCTCGGCGGCTGGTGGAGCTGGATGGCCCGGCGATCGGCGCGACCGAGGCCGGGCCCCGGCTGCGCGCGGTGTCCGACCGGGTGGCCGAAATCTGTTCCGGTGCGGGCGGAGTCCTGCTGATCACCGATATCGACGCCCTGTTGTCGGCGCAGGCGGAGCCGGTGGCCACACTGATCCTCGACCAGCTGCGCGGCGCCGTGGCGTGTGAAGCGGTCGCGGTGCTGGCCACCACGTCGAATGCGGCAGGTGTCGACCCGCGGCTGCGTGCGCCGGAGCTGTGCGACCGGGAGGTCTCCCTGCCACTACCCACATCCGGGGTGCGCACGGCGTTGCTGGAACAACTGTTGCGCAATGTGCCCATCGATGGCCTGAAACTGGAGGAGATCGCCTCGCGAACACCGGGATTCGTCGCGGCGGACCTGACGGCGCTGGTGCGCGAGGCCGCCCTGCGGGCGGCCGCGCGGGCCAGTCGCGAGCACGCGGACCCCGTGCTGGTGCAGGAGGATCTGGCCGGTGCGCTGGAGGTGATCCGCCCGCTGTCCCGGTCCGGGTCCGAGGAACTGACCATCGGCAGCCTGAGCCTGGACGACGTCGGCGACATGGTGGAGACCAAGCAGGCCCTCACCGAGGCGGTGCTGTGGCCGCTCAAGCATCCGGATTCGTTTCAGCGGCTCGGCATCGAGCCGCCGCGCGGGGTGCTGCTGTACGGGCCGCCGGGGTGCGGCAAGACCTTCCTGGTGCGGGCGCTGGCGGGATCGGGCCAGTTGAGTGTGCACGCTGTGAAGGGTGCGGAGCTGATGGACAAGTGGGTCGGCTCCTCGGAGCGGGCGGTGCGCGAGTTGTTCCAGCGCGCACGGGATTCCGCGCCGTCGCTGATCTTCCTGGACGAGGTGGACGCGCTGGCGCCGCGACGTGGGCAATCCAGCGATTCCGGCGTCTCGGATCGCGTCGTCGCCGCGCTGCTGACGGAACTGGAGGGGGTCGAGCCGCTGCGGGATGTGGTGGTGATCGGCGCGACCAATCGCCCGGAACTCATCGATCCGGCCCTGACCCGGCCCGGGCGGCTGGAGCGCCTGGTGTTCGTGCCGCCCCCGGATGCCGATGCCCGTGCCGAAATCCTGCGCACGGCAGCCAAATCCGTGCCGCTGGCCACGGATGTCAACCTGCGGCGGCTGGCTCGTGATCTGGACGGGTATTCGGCCGCCGACTGCTCGGCGCTGCTGCGCGAGGCCGCGCTGGCCGCCATGCGGCGCGATGTCGAGGCCGCCGAGGTCACTGCCGCGGATGTGACCGCGGCTCGCAAGGCCGTGCGGCCGTCGCTGGATCCGATCCAGGTCGAGGCCCTGCGGAATTACGCCGCCCAGCGCGAGTCGTCGACTCCGCCCGGAGACCCGTCCGGCTACGTCTGAGGCCTTTCCACCAGGCCATACAACACCGATTAGTCTGTTGCCGCCCCGGTTTCGCGGCGTGTCCGCCATGCGCGCCGGTCGTTCGCCGAATCTGTACAAAGTAGGCGAGTCGTACCAATCGGTACGCCTATGGCCGGTAATTTTGCGCTGGTGAGGTCGCATCAGGTAGCCGTCGAGACGATCACGGCGCTGGTCGCAGCAACGGTTGCCGGCCTGGCGCTGACCCTGCCCATCGACTTCGGCTGGACCTCGGAGACTTCAGCCATGCAGCGAGACCTGCTGGCCTACACCCTGCCCCGCGCCGTGGCGGCGGGCGCGCTCATCGCCATGATCGCGGCGGTACTCATCACCACGCTCGGCAGCCCCGTCGCGGCGTGGGCGACCACACTGGGCGGATTGCTGGTGCTGCTGGCAAATCATGTGTTCGGCCATGCGGGCGACCCGAATTCGTCGCTGTCCACCATGAACTTCACCGATTCCCTGGCCGGCGGCCTGATCCTGGGCGCGCTGGGGGCGGCGGTGCTGCACCGTCGGCTGCCCGCCTTCGGCTGGACCCTGGGCATTCTGATCAGCCTGCTGCTGGGTTCTGTCAATCCGGTGCTGCAGACCGGCGGCGGTATCGACCAGACGCGGAGCGATCACTGGCATGCCGGCGAAATACCGCCCATCTGGATGCTCGTGCTGGCGCTGATCCTGGTCGGCTTCGGGTTCCTGACCCATCGGAAGCTCGAGGTGCAGCAACGACTCTCGGCGGAACTGCCGCTGGCCCCCATCCTGGCGGGCGTGGTACTGGTGCTGGTGACGCTGGCCAGTGCGGAATGGCTGGCCCGGCACGGCGACAGCCATGCGGGCATCGGCCTCGCGGTGGCGACCGCGGTGGGGACCGCCATTGTCGCTGCCATGCTGTTGCCGGGCCGGGACGGCGAGATCGTGCTGCTGGCGGTGGGCCTGGGCGCGGTGGGTGCGGCGACCGTGGCGGCCGAGATGCCGGCCTGGTCGATCCCGGTGCTGGCGGCGGCGGCAGCCGTCGGCATGTGGGTGGGCAGCAGGCTCGGGGGACCCACGGTCTCCCTGGCCGCGGGCATGGCGCTCGGGGTGTTCACGGCGTTCACGGCCGATTCGACCCGGGCCTGGCTGATAGTGGGCAGTGCGGCGTTCGTGTCCTGGCTCATCGGTTTCGCCCTGCTGTCCACTCGGCCGCGCTATGTGCCGAGCCGGGTGCTGGGCACCCTGGTGCTGTTCGTCCCGTCGGCGGTGCTGGGCATGCGGGATTATGTGTCGCGCGGCCACTACGCCACGCAATCCGCCGGCAACGCATTGATGTGCGCGGTGAGCTCCACCAGCACCGCAGCCCCGGGCTGGACGTCGATGCTGGTGGCCGGGGGCTGTCTGGCCGGGATCTATCTGCTGCGGCGCAGTCGCCCGCGGACCCCGGCCGCGACCGACACCACGCCCGATTCGCCCGAATCTCCGAACGGCGCGGCAACCTCCGGCTGACGGCGCAGCGACCGGCGAACGGTCAGGCGCGCACGGCGGATTCGAGTGCGGGAGCCGCGGTCACGGCGTCGCCGAACCAGGTGCGGTAGAAGGCCGTCACATAACCGGCCAGCAGGCCGAGCACGACGATGCCCGCGGGCACCGGGTGTTCGGCGAAGCCGGTCGACAGGTACCGGTAGGACAGCAGCAGCCCGGCGAAGAGCGCGGCGCCGGCCGACACCAGCTGCACGCGGGTGCGGTCCCAGCCGCGTTCCGGTGCACGCAGGGCGGATTCGATGGTCAGGCACAGCACCGCGCCGGCCACCAGATCCGCGCCGTAGTGGTAGCCGAAGCCCAGGGTGGCCGACAGGGTGGCGAGGAGCCAGAAGGTCCCGCCCCAGCGCAGCCAGACCGGCGCGGGCGCGCCGGTGATGGGGTCGCGGCGGGAGTGGATGAAGATCGACAGCGCCCACGCGGTGTGCAGCGATGGCATGCAGTTGCGCGGGGTGTAGTGGTCGAAGCCGATGGAACCCGGCGAGAGATCCACCGGCGGCACGACATTCGGCCAGTAGCCGCCCAGGGAGAAGGCGTGGCCGTCCGCGCCGAACGCGAACATCGGCCCGACGACGGGGAATACGACGTAGAAGACGGGGCCGATCAGGCCGAGCACCAGGAAGGTGCGCACCAGGTAGTGCCTGGGCCAGTCCCCCGTCGCGACCACATTGCGCAGTTGCCAGATGGTCACGATCATCGCGCCGACGGGCAGTTCGATGTAGACCCAGTGCAGCACGGCGGAGGCGATGGGACCGGTCCAGTCCAGCAGCTGCCCCATCAGCCAGGAGGGGTCGCCGAGGGCATGGTCCACCAGCACGATGTGTTCATCGAGCACCCGGGGCCCGGCCAGCACGGTGATGCCCAGCCAGACGTCGGCGACCTTGCTGGACAGCACCAGCAGGATGCCGAGCGCGGCGGCGTGCAGCGCATTGGTGCGATCCTTGCCCTGCCACTTCCAGCACGCGAGCCCGATGATGGCGAGCAGCACGAGGACGGGGCCGTTGCCCATGGCCAGTGGTCCACCGGACAGCGTCCGAACCGCTTGGTACACAAGGTCGATGCCGAGCGCCGCGCCGACCGCCAGGAACCGCCGCCGCCAGCTCAGTCCGATGAGCGCGAGCCCGAGCCCGGCCCACGGCACGGTGAAGGATTTGGCATTACCGGCGAAGTCGTCCCAGATGCTTTCGAGCGGACCGGTGAAGTGGTGCTGCGAGGCCACGAGCTGCAGGACGATGAGCAGCACCGCCCCCACGGACAGCGCGGCCGTCAGGCCGGCGCGCGGCGACAGCATCCGCAACCCGGTTCGGCGTGCCTCGCCGCCGATTCGGAAGTGCGGATCGTCGAGCAGCATCCAGCCATAGTAAACGCCGCATGAACGCCAGCTCGGTGAGTAGTTGAACGCCGCCCATCTCATCGGATGAACAGGCCCCGGTCAGCGCGGCATCACACCTGGCCACGCGTACACCGTACGTATCCGGTCGTAATCGAAATCACAGGCGTGCAAGACGGTTCGGCGGTGCGGGAGTTCGTGGACCTCAGCACTCGAGTTCGTGGACCAGCGAGTCGACGACCGCGACCAGATCGCCATGCGCGGCCGCGGCCACCCGGCGCTGACGCTGATAGGACGCGCCCTTCTTCGGGATGTCGGCGACCATGGCGAGCTCGCTCTCACAGCCGAGGCTCTTGGCGGTCGGCTCCAGCCGATTGAGTAGTTCCATCAGGTCGTCGGTGACCAGTCGCTCATTGCTGTCGACGTCGGTGATGACGATGGCGTCGAGCCCGTATCGTGCTGCGCGCCACTTGTTTTCCTGCACATGCCAGGGCGGCAGGATGGCCGGCATGGTCTCGCCTGATTCCACCCGGCGGTCGAGATCCACCACCAGGCAGTGGATCAACGCCACGATGGCGGCCAGTTCGGCCTTGGTGGGGGTGCCGTCGCAGACGCGGACCTCGATGGTGCCCCACTTGGGCGCGGGCCGGATGTCCCAGTGCATGCCGCCGAGTTGTTCGATCACACCGGTTTTCATCTGGTCGTGCACGAAACCCTCGAACTGGTCCCAGTTCTCGAACTGGAAGGGCAGTCCGGCGGTGGGCAGCTGCTGGAACATGAGCGCCCGGTTGCTGGCGTATCCGGTGTCGACGCCGGCCCACATGGGCGAGGAGGCCGACAGCGCCAGCAGGTGCGGATAGGACCGCAGCAGCCCGTTGAGGATGGGGAAGACCTTGTCCGGGTGGGAGATTCCGACGTGTACGTGCACGCCCCAGATGAGCATCTGGCGGCCCCACCACTGGGTTCGTGCGATGAGTTCGTCGTAATGCGCACTGCGCGTGAGCTGTTGGGTGGACCACTGCGCGAAGGGATGGGTGCCGGCGCAGAACAGGTCGACACCGACCTGATCGGCGGCGCGGCGCACGGCGTCCTGGGTGGCGCGCAGTTCGTCGACCACCTCGCTCACGGTGTCGTGCTTGCCGGAGACGAGTTCGACGGTGTTCTTCAGCAGTTCCTTGGTGATCTGCGGGGTGCCGTCCCAGGCGCGCAGATCACCGCAGGCTTCGAAAACCGCTGCGGCGGTGTTGGACAGGTCGCGCGTGCGCTTGTCGACGAGCGCGACCTCCCACTCCACGCCGAGCGTGGGCCGGGGCGATGAGTTGAAGGGGACCTTCGTTCTGCCTGCCCCGGCCATGGCTCACCTCGAGAGGGTTCAGGCGACGACGCCGCAGGCGACCCGTGCACCCGCGTCGCCGGTCGCGAGGGTGTCCGCATCCGGTGCGGGCGCATACCGGGTGGGAATGTTGCCGAAGTTGTCGGCGCCGGCGTGGATGATCAGGGCCTTGCCCTTGACCTCGTCGAGGGTGAAGGCATCGGTGGTGGTGGTCAGCTTGGCGGTGCCGTCCTTGAGCACCTCGAGCGAGGTCAGGTCGCCGCTGGCCGGGTGGGTGTTCTGGTCGCCGACCTGCAGGTGGCCACCGGCGGAGAGGAAGTCGCCGGGCGCGCCGCCCGCCGGTGCGGTGGAGTTGGGCTCGCACTTGCCGACCTGGTGGACGTGCAGGCCGTGGAAGCCGGGCTTCAACCCGTGCGCCTCGACGACCAGCTCGAGGTGCCCGCCCTGGTTGGTGAAGGTGGCGGTACCGATGGACTGACCGTTCGAGTCCTTCAGGGTGGCCGAGACCGAGTCACGCGGCACGGCGGCTCCCAGACCGCTCGAGGTGCCGGCGGGGGCCTGCGAACTGGTGAACACCGGCGGGGTCGTCCCCTTGACGTCGCTCGACTCCTGGCTGTTGGAGCAGGCCGTGAGGCCGAGAGCGGCGACCGCGAGCACCGGAGCAACAGTCCACCAGGACGGGCGACGAGTTGTGGACGAGGCCATCGGGGAACTCCTTTACGAGTCCGAGTTTATCGGGAAAGCAGGGTGGACATAGTTCGTACCGGACAAGATGATGCCAGAGACGTGCGTGTGTCCCGTGAAGGGGCCGCGCGGTTTCTTTCGAGCGACCTGATGGCGCACTGCGAACAGCGATTCAGTGCCTTCTCGACAGCGATTCAGTTGCCCGTGACGATGACGATGACGCCGGTGGGCGAGTCCGAGATTCCGGGGAATCGGGGTTCGGCCGAGCAGCCCAGTTGCGCGGCGATGGCCTGGGCCAGTGCCTGCTCCTTGGGCGAATTGCCGTAGTACACGGTGGTTTTCGGAACGACACCGTTCGGATAGTTGCCCACCTCGGTGACGTTGTACCCGTCGGAGCTGAGCTGGTCGCCGGTCTTCTTGGCCAGGCCGGGCACGGTGCCATTGTTGTAAACCCGTACGGGAAGGGTCTTGTCGACGCCCGCGGCCGCGGTGGTGGTGGTGGTCGTGGACAGCGCCGTGGTGGTGGGCGCGACCGGCGAGGTGGTGGCCTGGGCCGAATTCTGCTGTGCCGCAGTGGTGGTGGTCGCGGCGGCGCTGGACTGCGAGGTCGAGTCGGCACTGCTGCTCGAGGAGTCCGAACTCGACAGCGACATCGCGCCCAGCCCCGCGAACACGATGGCCAGCGCGATCAGGACCATCGCCAGGGCCCGCAGCGGCGGGCCGCCGGCCGGCGAATTCGGGTTGCTCACAGCGTCGAGCCTAATGGGTGAAGGGGCGCCCGCGCGGGATCAAGCGCGTACGCACGCGGTGTTGGAAGCTGCTTCACGTTCCGGCCGTGGTTCACACCTGGAAACCGAGACGGCGTGCGGCCCTGGTCTTCTGACGGCTGGCGCGTAGCCGGCGCAGGCGCTTGACCAGCATGGGGTCGGCGGCCAGCGCCTCCGGCTTGTCGACGACCGCGTTCAGGACCTGGTAGTAGCGGGTGGGTGAGAGGTCGAACAGCTCACGGATGGCTTCCTCTTTCGCACCGGCGTACTTCCACCACTTGCGTTCGAAGTCGAGAATGTCGAGCTCGCGGCGGGAAAGCCCGTGTACGTCATCCTCGCTGGAAGGGCCGTCCTCGCTTGCGGGAATGTCGCGTGCCGCTGCGCTGTCCATAGTGCTCCCTCGCCGAGTGGTCACCAGACGAATATGGTGCTTGTGCGTCGCCGATCATTCAACCACGCGGCGGAGTCGTCCCGATGCGTACCAATCGGCGTGTTCTGACGAACCCCCCGGCGTGTCGCGCTCGTTCTGCCCCTCCGCTTCGCCCCGGGCGGGGTTCGCGACCCCGAGGTCTCGATTCTTCCCTCCTCCGCTTGGCTCCGGTATTCGCTCCGAGCGCGGCGAGGCGGAGCGCAGTTCAGAATCGAGCGCTCCGCCTGCCCGCGCTCGGCCGCGAACCTGCGGGCGGGTGTCCAGGGGGCGATCTCTTGGAAAAAGCAGCCCAGTAGGCTGCTCAGCATGGCTATTCTCCCGATTCGCATTGTCGGCGACCCGGTTCTGCACCGCGCGACCACCCCGGTCACGCAGGCCCCGGAGGAGCTGGCCGAGCTGATCGCGGACATGTACGAGACCATGGACGCCGCCAATGGCGTGGGCCTGGCCGCCAACCAGGTCATCATCAAGGACGAGAACGAGGTCTCGCCCCGTATCTTCGTCTACGACTGCCCGGACGACACCGACGGCGCGAAGATGGTCCGCCGCCGCGGCTGCGTCGTGAATCCCGTACTGCAGACCTCCGAGATCCCGGAGTCCATGCCGGATCCCGATGATGACGAGGAGGGCTGCCTGTCGGTTCCCGGCGAGCAGTTCCCCACCGGCCGCGCCGAGTGGGCGAAGGTCACCGGCACCGACGAGCACGGCGAACCGGTCGAGATCGAGGGCCGCGGCTTCTTCGCCCGCATGCTGCAGCACGAGACCGGGCACCTGGACGGCTTCCTCTACGTCGACGTGCTGATCGGGCGCAATGCCCGGGCCGCCAAGAAGTCCATCAAGCGAAACGGCTGGGGCAAACCGGGTTTGAGCTGGGTGCCGGGCACCGTGCCGGATCCCTTCGGACACGACGACGACGATCTCGACGACTGATCGGGCATGACCGATTCCGAACTCCCGCCGATCGGTAAGCGGGTGGTGGTTCGCTACCGCCTGCCCGCGGGCTATCCACAACCGCTGACAGATGTGATCGGTGAACTCACCGAGACCGATCCGCTGACCGTGCGCACCGCCGACGGCCAGGTGGTCTCCATCGCGTGGGATCGGGTGGTGGCCTGGAAACCGCTCGGGCCCAGGCCCATTCGGACCAGCGAGATCCGCAGCCTGGAGGCGGCCGCGGCCGACGGCTGGCCGGGCCTGCGGCGGTCCTGGATCGGCGGCTGGCTGCTGCGCGCCGGGGACGGGTACACCAATCGCGCGAATTCCGCAGTGCCGCTGGGCGGTACGGACGGACCCGCCCTGATGGACACCGAAACCCTGCATCGGATCGGTGAGTGGTACGCCGCGCACGGTCTGCCCGCACAGTTCCAGCTGCCCGACCGGCTGGCCACCGCGCCCGCGGACTGGCACAGCTGGAACGAAACCCAGGTGCTGGCCGTCGATATCGAGACCATGGCGTTGCCGTCCGGACCGCCGATGGTGCGTTTCACCCCGGATCCGGACGGGGCCTGGCTGTCCATGCACCGGCATCGCGGCGGGGACGCCGAACTCGGGTCGACCCCGGTGGTGGAGGTGCTGACGGCGGTGCGCGACGGTCAGGTCGCCTTCGCCACGCTGGGTTTGCAGTCGCCGCTGGCCATCGGCCGGGTCGCGGTTACCACGGCCCCGGACGGCCGCTGCTGGGCGGGGCTGACCTGCGTCGCGGTGGCGACCGGGCATCGGCGGCACGGGCTGGGCGCGCTGGTGTGCGCGGAGATGATCCGCTGGGGGCAGTCGCACGGGGCCACGCACGCGTACGTGCAGGTGTCGGACGAGAATGAGGCGGCCCTGGCGCTGTACCACGAGATGGGGTTCGTCGAACACCACCGCTACCGGTACGCCGCGCCCTGATTGCGCGCCCCTCGCTTTCGCAAGACACTAGTTCTGAAAGGTTCACCACTCGTGCGCATCGCTACCTGGAACGTGAATTCGATTCGTACCCGCCAGGATCGGGTGCTGGCGTGGCTGGACCGCGCCGATATCGACGTGCTGGCCATGCAGGAAACCAAGTGCAAGGACGAGCAGTTCCCGTTCGAGGCCTTCGAGGCGGCCGGGTACGAGGTCGCGCACGTCGGCTACAGCCAGTGGAACGGCGTGGCCATCGCCTCCCGGGTCGGGATCGAGGATGTCGAGATCGGCTTCCCGGATCAGCCCGGGTTCGACAAGGACGCCGGGGAATCGCTGCTCAGCGCGCCGGTGGTGGAGGCCCGCGCGATCGGCGCGACCTGCGGCGGGGTGCGGGTGTGGAGCCTGTACGTGCCCAATGGGCGCGCCCTGGACGATCCGCACTACACCTACAAGCTGGAATGGCTTGCCGCCCTGCGCAGTGCGGGCAGCAAGTGGCTGTCGGAGGATCCGGACGCGCGGATCGCGCTGGTGGGTGACTGGAATATCGCACCGACCGATCTGGATGTCTGGTCGCCGGAGTTCTTCGAGGGCAAGACCCACGTGTCCGAGCGGGAACGCGACGCCTTCGACGCCTTCGGCGAGGCGGGCTTCAGCGACGTGATGCGGCCCTTCCACCCCGGCCCCGGTGTCTACACCTACTGGGACTACACGCAGCTGCGCTTCCCCCGGAAAGAGGGCATGCGCATCGATTTCATCCTCGGCTCCCCCGCCCTGTCGGCCCGGGTCACCGAGGCGAACGTGGACCGCGAGGAGCGAAAGGGCAAGGGCGCCAGCGATCATGCGCCCGTGGTGGCCGAGCTCGCCGACTAGACGGACCGGGTCTTGATGGCGTCGTGGGAGATGAAGACGTCGTAGCTGCCCGCGGCGGCGATGACCGCGTTGCCGTAGGCCGAGCGCACGAAAGGCTTTGTGTACCAGGACTGATTCTTCATGTCCTGGAAGAAGTCGGCGTCGCTGCCATTGAGGAAGATCTGGTTCTGCTTGGTGGCGATGCCGTCCAGCCGCTGGCCGTAGAGCCGGGTCACCTTGTACCCGGAGTTGAAGCCGAGCGCGTTCACCCACGGTTCGAGTTCCACGATATTGGCCTGCAGCACCCACAGGTCGCCCTCGACCTGATAGGTCTTGTGCTGGTCGCCGTGGTCCTTGTCACCGTAGAGGGTCAGATCCACGTTCATCATGTGTTCCTGCCCTGCAACGGGTTTGACCTCGATGTGCGCCGCCTTCACCTCCCCGGTGAGCCCGAGGAAGGTCTGCAGCAGCGTGGTGATCCACAGGATCACGACCGCGACGAGCACCAGCCCGGCCGCACCCGCGCCCCGGCCGGCCAGCACCCGCCACCCGACCTTGCGCGCTTTGAGAGCGGCGGTGACGAGCAATCCGATCGCCGCGATGCCGAGGACCAGCAGCAGCATCTGGATCCAGCCGAAGGTAACCGGGAAGACCATGCCGTAGTTGTACCCGCTGGGAACGACACCTCACGGCGCCGTCACACATCGAATGTGCGTGTCACGTCGGCGAGTCGCGCCTCGCCGACAAGACACACAGGAGCTCGTTCGGGTCCGGGTTGATCGGGGCGTCTGCGGGCTGATCCACCGGGCCGTCGAGCAGCTTTCCGCGCACGGTGCACCACTCGGGTTCGGTGAAGCGGGGCACCGCGTTCCGGGACCGTCCGGCGACGGCCCGGGCGGGCGATACGGACCAAGGGTGCGGCGAGATAGCCACTCCCGAGCTACGCCACCGGTACCACTCCGTTCACCCGTACCGGACGGTAGTGCGATCTGGGGATGGAGCGGCCCAGATCCGCACCAATGGCACGAATCGAGACTGCTCGCGGCACGGACTCTCACAGTTATCCCCAAAGTAGCTACACGTTCGAATATCTCATGCAGAATGCCGGACAGAACCGGCCCCGGCCGGTGGCGGACCTCGGAGGGGCGAGATGAACAATCCGACAGGCTCGAGTGCGCACCAGGTACTCGACGAGATCCTCACGCGCTACGGCAGCCTCGACGCTTTCATCGCCCACCTACACGCGGTGCTGGACGCACCACCGACCATCGTGCTCCCCATCCCCGTGGTCGCTCCCGCCGCGGGCGGACGGCACCGTCTTCGAGACCCCGCCGACCGGGGACCCTCGAGCCGGGTGGCGTGAAGCAAACCGGCCCCGCACCGAACAGGTGCGGGGCCGGGGGATGCGGGTGGGTCAGAAAGCGGCCTCGTCCAGCTTCATGATGTCGTTGTCGATGTTCTCGACGACCGAACGCACGCCGCTGATGAGGGGCAGCTTGTTCTTGGCGAACCAGGAGGCGACGCCGACCTTGCCGGTGTAGAAGGCCTTGTCCTTCTCGGCGGCGCCGCCGTCGAGGGCCGTCTGGGCGATGGCGGCCTGCTCCAGCAGTCGCCAGGAGATGACGAGATCGCCCACGGCGTACAGGAATCGGACCGAGCCCAGGCCGACCTTGTAGATCTCGTCGATCTGCTGCTGCGCCGCCATCAGGTAACCGGTCAGGGTGGCCGCCATGGCCTGCACATCGGCCAGCGCCGCGCCGAGCAGCCCGCGCTCGATCTTGAACTGGTCCGGGCCGCCGTCGATGAACTTCTGCATCAGGCCCGCGACGTGCGCGAGCGCCACGCCCTTGTCGCGAATGATCTTGCGGAAGAAGAAGTCCTGCGCCTGGATGGCGGTGGTGCCCTCGTACAGCGAGTCGATCTTGCAGTCGCGGATGTACTGCTCGATCGGGTAGTCCTGCAGGTAGCCGGAACCACCCAGGGTCTGCAGCGATTCGGTCAGGCTCTCGTACGCCCGATCCGAGCCGCAGCCCTTGACGATCGGCAGCAGCAGGTCGTTGACCTTCTCCGCCAGCTGGGCGTCCACCCCGTAATTGGCCTGCGCCACATCGGCGTTCTGGTACGAGGCGCAGTACATGTACAGCCCTCGCAGACCCTCGGCGTACGCCTTCTGCGTGACCAGCGAACGACGCACATCCGGGTGGTGGGTGATGGTGACGCGCGGCGCGCTCTTGTCGGCCATCTGGGTCAGATCCGCGCCCTGCACGCGCTGCTTGGCGTACTCCAGGGCGTTCAGGTACCCGGTGGACAGCGCGCCGGTGGCCTTGGTGCCCACCATCATTCGCGCGTTCTCGATGACTTTGAACATCTGCGCGATGCCATTGTGCTTGTCACCGACCAGGTAGCCGACGGCCGGAATGTCGCCGCCGAAGGTGATCTCACAGGTGGGCGAGGACTTGATGCCCATCTTGTGCTCGACGCCGGTGACCAGCGCGCCGTTCTTGGCGCCGAGTTCCATGGTCTCGGTGTCGAACAGGAAGCGCGGCACCACGAACAGCGACAGGCCCTTGGTGCCCGGGCCGGCGCCCTCGGGGCGGGCCAGCACCAGGTGGAAGATGTTGTCGGCGGTGTCGCCCACGTCGCCGCCGGAGATGAAGCGCTTCACGCCCTCGATGTGCCAGCTGCCGTCGGCCTGCTGGATCGCCTTGGTGCGGCCCATGCCGACATCGGAGCCAGCGTCCGGCTCGGTGAGCACCATGGTGCCGCCCCAGCGGTTCTCCCACGCGTGGGTGGCCCACTTCCGCTGCTGCTCGGTGCCCTCGTCGAAGAGCACCTTGTGCATGAGCGGACCCATGTTGAAGAAGGAGGCCGAGTTGTTCGCGGCGACCAGCATTTCCTGAATGCCCCAGATGAGGGCATTGGGGGCGGGCACGCCGCCCATCTCCTCGGCCATACCCAGACCCGAGTACCCGGCCTCGTTGACCGCGGCCACGGTCTTCTTCAGCGATTCCGGCACGATGATGGTGTGCTGGTCCGGAATGAACTCGACCGGGTTGCGATCGGCGTCGACGAACGATTCTGCGATCGGCCCCTCCGCCAGGCGCTTCGCCTCGGCGAGCATCTCCCGCGCGGTGTCGGCGTCCAGGTCGCCGTAGGCGCCCTGGTCCAGCAGTTCCCCGATACCCAGTACTTCGAACAAGTTGAACTCGATGTCTCGTAGGTTCGCCTTGTAATGGGACACGGAAGGGCCTCCTCGGCTGAGTCTGAACTGGTCGAGCGATGTCGGAAGATCTGATCGAGCATCTCGAAGATCAAGGCGAGGTTGCCGTACGCCCGTCCTGTTACGCAAGCGTAGGTACGCCTCTTTACTCGGAAAGCCCCATCCGACCGGGAAGAATCCCGAAAAGTTAACCCCGCCGTTATGCGCTGGACCGGGACGCCGCGGCCGTACAGTTCCTTGGCCTGCTGCGAAGTGACGGTGACGGGATTCACGGGAACCCGGGATCGCATGTGCACCTCGAGCAGACGGCCGGCCATGCGGCCGATGAACTGCTCGGCCGGCTCCAGCTTCGAGCGGTCGTTCTTCAGGGCGGCCATGGCCGTGCGGACCGCGGGCGGGTAGGCGGCGTCGAGCGGGCCCGGCCGGCGGAAACCGCCGGTCTCGCGCATCCACCCGTGGGATGTGGCGATGGCCGCCGGGGCCACCAGACGACTGCCGCCGCTGGTCGCGGCCCGGGCGGCCGGGCCGCGGCGGACGACGTCAGGGGTTCATCTCGTAGACCCCGGCCAGGGCCTCGACCTGCGCCGATACGTGATCGAAGCGGGCGGGGTCGGCGATCGGGCGGCGGACCAGATCCAGGGCGCGGACCTGTTGGGCCCTGGTCGCGGTCGGCTTGGTGTGCAGGGTCAGGGCGTGCTTGGAGAACTCGCGCACGAACAGGTCGAAGAGTTGGTCTAGTACCGACTCGTCGGCACCGGCGATCTCGGCCTGCTCGAGGATGAGCTGGGCGTACGGGAGCGTGGTGAACAGCTCGCCGAGGGCGAAGAGGAAGTCGACGTCCTGCTGCTGCTCCGCGGTCGGAGTGGCGGCCGCGAGCAAGGTCTGGAAGGCGAGGGCCTGTTCCAGGAAGACCGCGACATTCGGGATGTGGGCGAACTTCTCGAAGACCGGTCGCCAGTCGGTGAAGCGGATCTTGCCGAGGCCGCTGCTCGGGCCCTGACGGAAGAGGAATTCGTCGTCGGCGGCGTCGCGGCGGGTGGGCACGGGAGCGTGTGCGGCCCGGGCGAATTCGCTCTTCAGCGCGGGCACGGCCTTGGCGGCAGGGCCGCTGGCACGACGGCTGGTCCAGCTCAGCGCCCCGGACACCGCGCGCACCACGCTCTTGGGCGCGACGCCCGCGCCCGGCAGGTAGCGCAGCGCGGCCAGTCCGGCATCGGCGGGATGGAACATGAAGTTGGGCATGAACTTCAGCGACAGGGCCATGTTCACATGGACGGTGCCCTCGAGCCGCGGCAAGCCGAACATGCCGACCATGGCCATCGGGAAGTACATGTCGTTCTCGAAGCCGCGCGCCGCGATCACGTCGGCGAGATCCTCGTACAGCCGCTGGCCGTGCCGGGTGACCGACATCTTCTCGATGGCGTTGAAAAGCAGGTAGCGCCGGTCGTTCTCATTGGCGGAGCGCATGTAGTCGATGGCCCGCTCGCTGTAGAGCTTCATGCCGATCAGGCGGGCGTAGCTGTCCGCCAACAGCGACTTCACCTGCGGGAACTCGGTCACCCGGTGCCCGAACAGGATTCGGTTGTACGCGTGGCCGACCGCCTCGAACATGGCGTGCTCACACGCGCCGACCGCGCCGAAGCCGAGATTGAACTTGCCGACATTGACCGTGTTCATGGCGGCGTCGAAGGCCGCCCGCCCGGTGTGCAGGATGTCGGATTCGGCGACCGGGTACTTGTCGAGATCGAAAGCGGCGACGTACATCTGGGAGTCGACGACGTTCTTGCGCAGCTTGTAGTTCTTGTGCCTGGAGTCGGCGGCGAAGAACAGGTAGCCCGAGTACTCCTCGTCGGTCATCTTCCGCAGGAAATCCGAGGAGTCGATGATCGGCTTGTCGGCGCGGCGGCCGAAGACCGACACCATGCCCGCGAGATTGCCGTTGCCGATGTAGTGCTTGCCGCCGGTAGCGGTGTAGCCGCCGCGCGGGTCCGGTTCCAGCACCATGTCGGTGGAGTAGATGTCGGCGCCGTGTTCCTTCTCGGAGAGGCCGAAGGCGAAGATCTCGCCGGATTCCAGCAGCGCGGCGGCGCGGGCCTTGGCCTCGGCATTGGCGCTCTGCCAGATCGGGCCGAGGCCGAGGATGGTGACTTGCCAGACGTACCAGTACTGCATGCCGTAGAAGCCGAGGATCTTGCTCATCATGGCGATGCGCGCGGTGTCCCAGCGCTTGTTCGGGTCGCCGCCGGCCTGTGCGGCCGGGGTCAGGAAGGTCGCGAAGACCCGTTCGCGCTTGATGAAGTCCAGGAAGTCCGCGTACCAGACCCGGTCCCGGCTCTCGGCCAGCAGCCGGATCTTGCCGAAGGTCTCGAAGTAGTCGACGGTGGCGCGCAGCAGTCGTCGGGTCTCGGCGTCGAATTCGGTGAATTCGCAGGTTTTCGGGTTGAACAGGGTCTGGCTCATGGGGCTTCGCCTCCTCCGGCCGGGGGCGTCCTCGGCTCCTCCGGGTTGTTTCCTTCGTGAATGTAGCATTTTTGTGCAGTACTGTAGGAAACGATCTTGTTACCGGCTCGGACCAGCGGGTCCCCACCCCGCGCGCACTGCTATCGTCGGTGCGCATGGGCACCGATTCGGCGATACGACCACGCCAGCGCGCGCGGCATCTGGGTCCCGAACGGCGTCGCCCGCAGGTCCTCGACACCGCCCTCGAGATCGCCGTCGCCGACGGCATCGCGGCGGTGACCATCGCCGCCGTGGCCGACCGCATGAAGGTCACCCGCCCGGTCGTCTACGCCTGCTTCGCCGATCGGGTCGAGCTCCTCGAAGCGCTCATCCGCCGCGAGGAGGACTACCTGGTGCAGGGCGTGCTGGACACGCTGCCGCGCCGACGGGTCGAAGCCGACGAGGCGGTCTTCGTGGAAGGCTTCCGCGCCCTGCTGCACACGGTGTCCCAGCGGCCCGACACCTGGCGCCTGCTGTACGGCAATCCCGATCCGGCCGTGGCGGATTCGTTCGGCAAGGGCCGGCTACTGGCCGTGGAGCGCTGCACCCGGCGATTGCGCCCGACCTTGAAGGCCTGGGGCACCGCGCACGCCGAACGCAAACTGCCGGCCCTGGTCGAGCTGTGGGTCTCGGCCGGTGAGGGCGCGGTGCGCACGTTGCTCACCGATCCGGGCGAGTGGACCCCCGACACACTGGGCGAGTTCGTCGGCGCGGCGGTGTATCGAGCCCTGCGCCACGCCTGAGAATCCGGGGTCCTGCCGTTATCCGATGGCTACGATGGGAAAGGGACCATCGGTCAGCGGGAGGCCGCCATGACGTTCTATCGGCAGGTTGGTTCGGTGCCGCCCAAGCGGCACACGCAGCATCGGGATGAGCGGGGCTCGCTCTATTACGAAGAGCTGATGGGCGAAGAGGGCTTCTCGGGCGATTCCTCGCTGCTCTATCACCGGGGATTGCCTCCGGCCATTGTGGATTCGTCGGTGTGGATACTGCCCGAGCAGCGGCTGTACCCGAATCATCCACTGCGGCACCGGCATCTGAAGCTGCACGAACTGTTCCTGGGCGACAAGCCGGGCGACAGCGATGTGGTGACCGGGCGGCGGCTGCTGCTGGGCAATGCCGATGTGCGCATCTCCTATGTGGCGGCGCTGCGGGACTCGGCCCTGTACCGCAATGCCGTCGGCGATGAACTCGTCTATATCGAATCCGGTTCGGGGCGGGTGGAAACCGTGTTCGGGGCCCTGCCGGTGCGGCAGGGGCATCAGGTGCTGCTGCCGCGCGCCACCACGCATCGCTGGATTCCCGACGGCCCGGAACCCTTGCGCGCCTACGTCATCGAGGGTGCCGGCCACATCGCCCCACCCAAGCGATATCTCTCGAAATACGGCCAGTTCCTGGAGAACTCGCCCTACTGCGAGCGGGATCTGCACGGGCCCACCGAACCGGTACAGATCGACGGCGAGAACGTGGAAGTGCTGGTCAAGCACCGCCCCGCCGGTGAGATCGTCGGCACCAGCATGGTGTACGCCACCCACCCCTTCGATGTGGTGGGCTGGGACGGCTGCCTGTATCCGTTCACCTTCGATATCGCCGACTTCGAACCGATCACCGGCCGCGTGCATCAGCCGCCGCCCGTACATCAGGCCTTCGAGGGGCAGAACTTCGTGATCTGTAATTTCGTGCCGCGCAAGGTGGACTACCACCCGCTGTCGATACCGGTCCCCTACTACCACTCGAATGTGGACTCCGACGAGATCCTCTTCTACTGCGGCGGAAACTACGAGGCGCGCAAGGGATCCGGGATCGGGCAGGGCTCGGTGTCGGTGCATCCGGGCGGGTACGCGCACGGGCCGCAGCCGGGGGCCTACGAGCGCAGCATCGGCATCGATTTCTTCGACGAGCTGGCGGTCATGGTGGACACCTTCCACCCGTTGCAGCTGGGCGAGGGCGCGCTGGCGTGCGAGGACGCGCGGTATGCCTGGACCTGGTCGGGGCGAGGGCCGTCCGAGTGGATCTGAGTCCGAGTGAGGCAACGGTGCAGGGGTTGGTGACATGGGATCGGGCGGTGGGGAAATGAGCAGCCGGGTGCGTATCGAGGTGCCTCCGAGTTCCGGATTCGGACCGGCGCATCTGCCGTACTGCGTGTTCCGCCCGCTGGGCGGGGACCCGCGGGTGGGGGCGCGGCTGGGCGATTCGATCATCGATCTGGCGGTGGCGCTGGATGATCCGATGTTCGCGCAGCCCAGTCTGAACGCCTTCATGACCCAGGGCCGGCAGTGCTGGCGGGAGGTACGCGAGCGGGTGCGCGCGGTGGCCGACGCGGAACTGCCTGCGGCGGCGGTGCATTCGGTGCGGGCGGTGCGGCTGGACCTGCCGATGGAGATCGGCGACTACGTCGACTTCTACGCCAGCCTCGATCACGCCACCGCCATGGGCCGGATGCTGCGGCCGGCCGGTGAACCGCTGCTGCCGAATTGGCGGCACCTGCCGGTGGGGTATCACGGGCGCGCGGGCACCGTGGTGGTGTCGGGCACGGAGGTCGTCCGGCCGCATGGACAGCGCCGGACCGATTCCGGCACACCGGATTTCGGTCCGAGTCGCCGCCTCGATATCGAGGCCGAACTGGGCTTCGTGGTGGGTGCGGGCTCGCGGCTCGGTACGCCCATCGGGACCGGCGAGTTCGCCGAGCACGTATTCGGGGTGGCGCTGGTGAACGACTGGTCGGCCCGGGATATCCAGGCCTGGGAGGGGCAACCGCTGGGCCCGTTCCTCGGCAAGTCGTTCGCGACCAGCCTGTCGGCGTTCGTGACGCCGCTCGACGCGCTGGCCGCCGCGCGGATTCCGCTGCCGCCGCAGCATCCGGAGCCGCTGCCGTATCTGCGGGACGACACGTCCTGGGGACTGGACATCACGCTGACCGTCGAGTGGAACGGTCAGGTGATCTCCACTCCCCCGTTCCGGCGCATGTACTGGTCGGCGGCGCAGATGCTCGCGCATCTGACGGTCAACGGCGCGTCGACCCGCACCGGCGACCTGTTCGCCTCCGGCACCATCTCGGGGGCCGAGCGCGCCGAGCGCGGGTCGCTGATGGAAATGAGCTGGGGCGGTACCGAACCGATCGAGTTGAACGGGGTCCAGCGGACCTTCCTGCAGGACGGCGACGAGGTGGTCATCACGGCCACCGCACCCGCCATCGGGGGCGGTCACCTGGAGCTGGGTGAGGTGCGAGGGCGCATTACGAAAGCCGAGTGATAGCCAATTCGCATGGCCATGAATATCATCACTGACCCTACCGACCGGTAGGTCAGGAACGTTACCGTTCCGAACGTCTGAAGACTTCGGAGGGTGGCGTCCATGTTGACCAGTTCTGCCCGGTTCGCCATGGCGCGCCCGCGCGCGGTCCTGGCGGCCGCGCTCCTTTTGATGCTCATTTGCGGTGGCTTCGGAGCCACCGTGAAATCCCACATGGTCGGCGGTGGTTATCTCACCGACTCGCTGGAGTCGGTGCGCGCCAATGACTTCATCACGAAGAACTTCCCTGGCGGCAATCCCAACCTCATCGTCATGGTCAGCGGTGACGGGGGCGTCAACAGCCCGCAGGTGCGCGGCGAGGCGCAACGCGTCACCGACGAGCTGAGCCAGGACCCGACGGTGACCGGCGTGCAGTCGTATTGGACCAGCCTCACCGCCCGGCCCGACCTGGCCGCCGCGCTGAAGAGCAAGGACGGGCAGCGCGGGCTCATCATGGCCACGGTCACCGGCACCGACACCGAGGTGCAGAACCGGGCCGCCGAGCTGTCGAACCAGCTCAATGGGGACAACGACGGCGTGCGTGTCCGGGTCGGCGGCATGGCGGGTTCCTTCGCCGATATCAATCACCAGGTGGAGAAGGACCTGCTGCTGGCCGAGGCCATCGCGGTGCCGGTGTCGGCGCTGCTGCTGGTGCTGGTGTTCGGCAGCGTGGTCGCGGCGTTGCTGCCGGTCGGCGTGGGACTGTTCGCGATCGCCGCGACGCTGGGCATTCTGCGCGGGCTGACCACGGTCATGGATGTCTCCATCTTCGCGCTGAACATGACCAGCGCGCTGGGGCTGGCCCTGGCCATCGACTACAGCCTGTTCATTGTCAGCCGGTATCGCGAGGAGCTGGCCAATGGCCGCGATACCCGGGCAGCGATTCTGTGTTCCATGCAGACCGCGGGCCGCACCGTCGTGTTCTCCGGCTTGACCGTCGCGCTGGCCCTGGCCGCGCTGGCGGTGTTCCCGCAGCCGTTCTTCAAGTCCTTCGCCTACGCCGGTGTCGCGGTCGTCGCCGCGGCCGTGGGCGCGTCGATGCTTTTGCTGCCCGCCGCGCTGGTACTGCTCGGAGATCGGGTGAACGCCTGGGATCTGCGGAAACCGGTGCGCCGTCTGCTGGGTCGCGGCGAGCCCGCACCCAAGCCGGTCGAGACCACCTTCTGGTACCGGCTGGTGACCGTGGTCATGCGGCGAGCGCTACCGGTCGCCGTGATCGCGGCGGCCGTGTTGCTGGCGCTCGGATCCCCGTTCCTGAAGGCGCATTTCGGCACCCCGGACGATCGGGTGATCGGCACCTTCGCGTCCAGCCGTCAGGTGGGCGACGCGCTGCGGCAGGACTTCGATGCCGACATGGCCTCCAGCGCGGTGATCGTGTTGCCCGGATTCCACGGCAGCGCAGCGGAAATCGGCACGTACGCGAAGAGCCTGTCGGAGGTGCCGGGCGTCGCGGCGGTGCTGTCCAGCGAGGGCGTCTACCTGGCGCCAACGCCTGCTGTGGGCGTCGGGCCGATCGGCAAGCGGGTGGCGGCCGGTATCCCGCAGATGGTCGGCCCGAACGGGACCTACCTTTCGGTCGGCACCAAGGTCGCGCCCTACTCCGCCGCGGGTAAACAGCAGCTCGCGGCACTTCGGGCGGTTCCGGCTCCCGGCGAGGTGCTGTTCGGTGGCGCGGCCGCCCTGAACAAGGACACCATGGACTCGGTCATCAGCCGAATCCCCTTGGCGGCCGCGCTCATCGCCGTCATCACCCTGATCCTGCTGTTCCTGTTCACCGGCAGCGTGGTGCTCCCGGTGAAGGCGCTGCTGCTGAACATGCTGTCGCTGACCGCCACCTTCGGCGCCATGATCTGGGTCTTCGCGCAGGGCCACCTGTCCGGACTGCTGGGGTTCACCTCGACCGGCAGCATCGACCTGTTCATGCCGATCCTCATGTTCTGTCTGGCCTTCGGCATGTCGATGGACTACGAGGTCTTCCTGCTGTCCCGGATTCGCGAGGAATGGCTGGCCTCCGATCGCGGCCGGGCGGCCAATACCCGCTCGGTGGCCCTCGGGGTGGCCCGCACCGGCCGGATCTTCACCGCCGCCGCGGGTTTGATGGCGGTGGTGCTGCTGGCCGTGGCCACCTCCGAGGTCGCACCCATGAAGTTGTTCGGCATCGGCCTGGCGCTGGCGGTGGTCTCCGACGCCACCATCATTCGCGGGCTGCTGGCCCCGGCCCTCATGCGCCTGATGTCCACCGCCAACTGGTGGGCTCCGAAACCGCTTGCGGCACTGCACAAGCGGATCGGACTGGAGGAGGAGTCGGCCGAGGCGGTAGCCGAGGGCGACCACACCGGCGGCGAGCACGCCGAGACCGAGACCCATGCTGTCGGCGAGGGCGACCGGGTGGGCGCCGTCTCCGGCATCTGAGGCCATGACGGAGCCGATCACCGCGGCGCCGACTGCGGCATCGAATTCCCGTGCGGCGGAGTTCGATCCGGCGCCCATTTCGACCCGCCCACCCGCGCGATCGAGCGCCGGGCCGGAGGTTCGCTCAGCGGGCGGCGGCCCGGCCCGCGTCGACCACCGCCACGAAGTGGTTCAGATCGGCGACGAGGGTGTCCACGGAATCCGGTGCGCCGCCGTCGTCGTGGTGGTGCAGCCAGTCGGCGACGAGTTCGAACATGCCGCCGATGGTGGCGAGGGCCAGGGCCGGCAGGCGCGGGTCTTCGCGCGGATCGGCTTGCAGCCATTGGTGTTTCAGGAATTCCGCGGACCAGCGGCGGTTGGAGCGGCGCATGGCTTCGACGGTGGGTGAGATGCCGCCGGCTTCGCCGAAGGTGACCCTGGCCAGGCGGGGGTCGTCGGCGATGGCGTGGACGAAGGCGGCCAGTACGGCGGCGCGACGGGTGGGACAGTCCGCGTCGGCGGTTTCGGCGGCCACCTCGGCCACCCGTTGCCGGATGTCCGTGGTGATCTGTTCCAGCAGGGCGGTGTAGCAGGCTTCCTTGCTGTCGAAGTGGTCGTAGAAGCCCTTGGTGCCGACGTAGGCGTGCTGACAGATCTGTTCGATGGAAGTGCCCGAATAGCTTTGCCGGGCAAAGAGTTCGGTGGCGGCGGTGAGCAGCTGACGGCGGCGCTGGACGCTGCGCTCGTCGGCGTCGAGGCCGCGGATGCGACGCCGCACGGGGGTCCGGTCGGTCGGCGCGGCAGATTTGCTGCGGGACATGCCTAGACGATAGCCAAGCTCATTTCAGAAAGACATCTTGTTGATAAGCTGGCGGTGCTCACCGTGCTGCCGGTGCACGTGCGGTCGTGGCAGCTGCTGTACCGCACCACCGACCTGTTCGGGCAGCCGACGGTCGCGGCCACAACCGTGGCGATTCCGCAGGGGGCCAACACTTCTCACAGTCGGCCGCTGGTCTCGCACCAGTTCCGTGGGTACCGCCTCGCTGCGCAACACGTACCCGAAGTTCGCCGAGACCACCGAGAAGTACCTGACACCGGAAGGCCGCGAGGTCATGGATCGCACCGCGAACCAGTGCCTGGCACGCACCGTGCTGAACCTGATGTTCACCGACTACCAGCGCATGCCGACCATCCCGATCGCCGACTACCCGGCGCTGCCGGAGATCAAGGAGGTCTTCGATTCGACTGTGCTGGGCGGCAATCCGCCGACCGCGCCCACCATGGTCTATCAGGGCGTCTACGACGAGGCGGTGCCGTGGTACACCAACGACCGCATGGTTCAGCGATGGTGCGACGGGGGCGCGTCGGTCTACTAGCTGGGCAGCCTCGACGCCCTCGCCACCCAGACCGAGATCGAGCTGAACGCCGCGTTCGGCGCACTGGGCCGGCCGATCGGCCCGCAGGAGCGCTGAACCTCACCCGGCCGAATCCATCCCCTGAGCAGACCGGATCGTATATTCCGCGGTCTCGGAGCGTGCGTGCCGCGGAGCGCGGTATGGTCGCTGCGGAAAAGTACGTATGCCAACGGGGGCTCGCACCAGCGGGCTGAGAGGACGGCTAGTGGGCCGTCGACCGTATGAACCTGACCGGGTAATGCCGGCGTAGGGAGGATTCACCCATGTCATCGAGTCACGTCCCGAGCAACTCTGCACCCGTCGACACCGTGACAACCGGTCCCATCGAGGGCAGCGTCAAGCACTACCAGCAGGTCGAGGCCGACGGCACGACACTGCGGGTTCCGGTGCGGCGCATCAATCTCACCAATGGCGAGCACTTCGACGTGTACGACACCTCCGGTCCGTACACCGACGACACCGCCACCATCGATCTCGAGGCGGGGCTGCCCAAGCTGCGCGACACCTGGGACAAGCCGCAGGTCGACGGCCCGCCGACCCAGCTGGCCTGGGCCCGCCAGGGCATCATCACCAACGAGATGCGCTACATCGCGGCGCGCGAGGGCGTCGCGCCCGAGCTGGTGCGCGACGAGGTGGCCGCCGGTCGCGCGGTGATCCCGGCCAACCACCGCCACCCCGAGTCCGAGCCGATGATCATCGGCAAGAAGTTCGCGGTCAAGATCAATGCGAACATCGGCAATTCGGCCGTGAGCTCCTCCATCGCCGAGGAGGTGGAGAAGATGGTGTGGGCCACCCGCTGGGGCGCCGACACCATCATGGATCTGTCCACCGGCAAGAACATTCACGAGACCCGTGAGTGGATCCTGCGCAACTCCCCCGTCCCGGTCGGCACCGTGCCGATCTACCAGGCGCTGGAGAAGGTGAACGGCGACCCCACCAAGCTCACCTGGGAGATCTACCGCGACACCGTGATCGAGCAGGCCGAGCAGGGTGTCGACTACATGACGGTGCACGCCGGCGTGCTGCTGCGCTACGTGCCGCTGACCGCCAAGCGGGTCACCGGCATCGTGTCGCGCGGCGGTTCCATCATGGCGGCGTGGTGCCTGGCGCATCACCAGGAATCGTTCCTGTACACCAACTTCGCCGAGCTGTGCGAGATCCTGGCCGAGTACGACATCACCTTCTCGCTGGGTGACGGTCTGCGCCCGGGTTCCATCGCGGACGCCAATGACGAGGCCCAGTTCGCCGAGCTGCGCACCCTGGGCGAGCTCACCAAGATCGCGAAATCCTATGGCGTGCAGGTGATGATCGAGGGCCCGGGCCACGTGCCCATGCACAAGATCGTCGAGAACGTGAAGCTGGAGGAGGAGCTCTGCGAGGAGGCTCCCTTCTACACGCTCGGCCCGCTGGCCACCGATATCGCACCGGCCTACGACCACATCACCTCGGCCATCGGCGCGGCCATCATCGCGCAGGCGGGCACCGCCATGCTCTGTTACGTGACGCCCAAAGAGCACCTGGGCCTGCCCAACCGGGACGACGTGAAGGTCGGCGTGATCACCTACAAGATCGCCGCCCACTCCGCCGACCTGGCCAAGCAGCACCCGCGCGCTCAGGACCGCGACAACGCGCTGTCCAAGGCGCGCTTCGAGTTCCGCTGGACCGACCAGTTCAACCTCTCGCTGGACCCCGACACCGCCCGCCAGTACCACGACGAGACCCTCCCGGCCGAGCCCGCCAAGACCGCGCACTTCTGCTCCATGTGCGGCCCGAAGTTCTGCTCGATGCGCATCTCGCAGGACGTGCGCGACTACGCCGAGAAGCAGGGCCTCACCGATATCGCCGCCATCGAAGCGGGCATGGCGGAGAAGTCCGCCGAGTTCGCCGCCACCGGCAACCAGGTGTACCTGCCGGTCGTGTCCTAGGACCGCACCCGGTAATCAGCGAATCCGATTCGGGGCGGGCGGCTTTCGAGCTGCCCGCCCCGAATCGTGTTCCGGCCCGGTCCCATCGCCTCAGGCCCGGCTCGAGATCTGCTGGACGGCCCAGCTGTTGCCGTCCGGATCGTCGAAGAAGATGAACCCGCTGTTGTCCAGCGGGTCGCCCGCGGAAGGCGGCCCCGGCAGCACCTGGATGTCGCTGACCTCGACTCCGCGCGCGACCAGTTCAGCGCGGGCGCGCTTCAGATCCGGTACCACCAGCTGTAGCCCCTTGAGATATCCCGGCTCCATTTTCGGCACCACGCCCTCACCGATGACGATCGAGCAGCCCGACCCGGGGGGCGTGAGCTGACAGATCCGCGTCCCCTCCACGGGCCGGACATCGTGGTCCACATGGAACCCGAGCTTGGTGCTGTAGAAATCCTTGGCGCGGTCCACGTCCGACACGGGGACGATGACCACTTCGAGTGTCCAGTTCATGACAGTTCCTTCCGATTCGAGCGCTCTTGCGGAAGTCGGAGCCGAGCCGCGGAATTCATCATGGTTCAGGAACGAATGTCGGCACGTCCGCGGCGAACGCTATCGTGGGCCAGTGCGCCGTCGTTCGGGGCGGTGGTGGAAGCGGACGTGGGAGGGCTGTCGAGGCCCGAGCGTGCCCTAGACCGGGCGTTGCTGCTGTTCGATGTATTGGTGGAGAACGGAAATGGGTGCGCCGTCGACTGATCCGGCGAAGTAGGACCCCGACCATAGGCGTTTGGCTCGCCAGTAGTGGTGAACGAGGTCGGGGAACTCTTGGCGCAGCCTGCGTGAGGAGACGCCTTTGAGGGAGTTGACCAGTTTCGACACGGCGACTTTCGGTGGGAAGTTCACCAGTAGGTGAACGTGGTCGGCTTCGCCGTTGAATTCCACCAGCTCGCATTCGAAGTCGGCGCACACGTCCCGCATGATCTGCTCCATCCGGGCCAGGTGACGGTCGGTGAACACGCGATGCCGATATTTAGTGACGAAAACCAAGTGGACATGAAGCACGAAAACACAATGCCTGCCAGTGCGTATCGTATCGTCTTCTGCCATAAGCCAATACGGTACAGTCGGTCGTGTGCAGCTGTGGTACAACTTCCGCGTCTATCCGACACCCGGCCAGCAGGTTTCGCTGGCGCGAGCGTTCGGATGCGCTCGCGTGGTGTACAACGACGCGCTCGCGGCGCGGGAGGCCGCGCGCGTGAACGGGTTGCAGTACGTGAGCGACAGCGAGCTGAGCCAGGCGTTGACGGCAGCGAAGAAGGACCCGGGCCGGGAGTGGCTCGGTGAGGTGTCGGCGGTGGTGCTGCAACAGGCGCTGGCGGATTTGAACACTGCTTACCGGAATTTCTTCGCCTCGATCACCGGGAAACGCAAGGGCGGGCGGGTCGGTCGGCCGCGTTTCCGGTCCCGGAAGGACAACCGGCAGGCCATTCGATTCACCAAGAACGCGCGTTTCGCTGTCACGGCGGGCGGCAAGCTGCGGCTGCCGAAGATCGGGGACGTGTCGGTCCGCTGGTCGCGGGAACTGCCGTCTGCCCCGTCGTCGGTGACGGTCATCAAGGACGCGGTGGGCCGATATTTCGCGTCGTTCGTCGTAGTGACCGACGACCGGCCGTTGCCGTCGGTCGATTCGGAGGTCGGAATCGATTTGGGGTTGGCCACGTTCGCGGTCTTGTCGGATGGCAAGGTGATCGAGTCGCCGAAGTTCCTGCGCCGCGCCGAACGTCGCTTGCGGAAAGCGCAGCAGTCGTTGTCGCGCAAGGAGAAAGGTTCCAGCAACCGGGCCAAGGCTCGAGTCCGTGTGGCGAAGGCTCACGCCAAGGTGGCTGATACGCGCCGGGATTGGGCGCACAAGCATTCGACGCAGATCATTCGCGAGAATCAAACGGTGTTCGTCGAAGACTTGTGCGTGAAAGGTCTTGCACGGACCAGGTTGGCGAAGTCGGTGCACGATGCCGGGTGGGGCATGTTCACCCGCATGCTGGAGGAGAAAGCCCATCGGTACGGCCGGCATTTCGCGAAGGTGGATCGGTTCTTGCCATCGTCGCAGTTGTGCTCGGAGTGCGGGGCGATCGACGGACCGAAACCACTGTCGGTCCGGGAGTGGACGTGCGCATGTGGAACAACCCACGACCGGGATGCGAACGCCGCCAAGAACATTCTCGCCGCCGGACGGGCGGAGAGGTCAAATGCCTGCGGAGGGGCTGTCAGTCTTCCCGCCTAGCGGAAAGCGAGCCCCTGTGAAACAGGAACCCACCGAGAGCGCCCGCGAGGGCGCTGGCAGGAATCTCCGGCCTTCAGTCTTCAGGCGGAGAGGACGTCAACGTTCACTGGTCACGACGCTGCCAGCGTTGGGCGAATTCGCCGGGAACCGGTGGCGGGCCGGGCAGGTCGCCGGTGGCGGTGAGGCCGTCGATCAGCAGGGCCAGGACCCGGCGGCGCAGCTGGGCGGTGCGCTCGGGATCGGGCAGTGAAATCGTCGCGCAGGCTTCGAGGATCAGACCGAAGTCGGCGACGGTGACCCCGGGCCGCAGCCGCCCCGATTCCCGGGCCCGGCGCAGGAGTTGGTCATTGAGTTCGGCCGCGCGCTGGACGTCCGGGACGATCGACTCGTCCGGGGTGAAGGTGCCGGCCAGATGCACGGTCAGCGAGTGCACATCGGCGTCGACCACACGGTGCAGGAAGTCGACCAGTGCCGCCCAGCCGTCGGAATTCCCCAGAGCCGCTTCGGCTTCCGCGTTGTAGCGGCGCAGTCCGTCGTAGCAGAGGGTGCGCAGCAGCTCCTCCTTGCTCGGATAGCGGCGGTACAGCGCGCTGATCCCCACCCCCGCGCGCTCGGCGACGGCCGAGATCGGCGCCTTGGGTTCGGCCAGGAACACGTCCCGGGCGGCGGCCAGGATGAGCTCGTCGTTGCGCGCGGCCTGCGCCTTGCGGCCGGGCAGGGCGCGCTGAGCTGCGGGTTCGGCTGTGTTCGGCATGAATCCGAGCTTACCACTTGAACGGAATAATCCGTTCCGTTAAGCTTTGAACAGAATGAAGCATTCCGTTCCACCAAGGAGAGAATGATGAACGCCATCCGCCCCTTCCGCATCGATGTCCCACAGGCCCGGCTCGACGATCTGGCCGACCGGCTGCGTAAGGCGCTGTGGCCGGACGAGCTTCCGGGCGTGGGCGACGCGTACGGCGTCACCGGCGACCGCGTCCGCACGCTCGCCGAGTACTGGCTCGAGAAGTTCGATTGGCGGGCACTGGAGTCCGAGCTCAACGCCTACCCGCAGTTCACCACCGAGATCGACGGCGAGGACATCCACTTCCTGCACATCCGGTCCTCCAGGGCGGATGCCACCCCGGTCATCCTGACCCACGGCTGGCCCGGTTCCATCCTGGAGTACCTCGACGTCATCGAGCCGCTCACCGAGCCCGAGTCCGCGGATGATCCCGCCTTCCACCTGGTCATCCCGTCCCTGCCGGGCTACGGCTGGTCCGGCCCGACCCGGTCCAGCGGCTGGAACCGGTGGCGCACCGCCCGGGCCTGGGCCGAGCTGATGGAGCGGCTGGGCTACGCCCGCTACGGCGCCATCGGCAATGACGCGGGTTCCATGATCTCCCCCGAAATCGGCCGCATCGCCCCCGATCGGGTGGTAGGAGTCCATGTGACGCAACTGTTCTCGTTCCCCTCCGGCGATCCGGCGGAAATGGCCGACCTGTCCGCCGAGGATCAGGCGGGGCTGGTCCACCTGAAGTGGTTCTACGACAACAAGATGGCTTTCAACACCCTGCAGAGCCAGCAGCCACAGACCCTGGCCTTCGCGCTCGCGGATTCGCCGGTGGGCCTGCTGGGCTGGAATTCCCAGCTGTTCCCCGAGAGCGCCGACATGGACTTCGTGATCGGCAATGTGGCCCTCTACTGGCTGACCGGCACCGCCGCCTCGTCGATCCGCTTCTACTACGAGGACGCCCACGCCACCGAAGTGCCGCAGGGGCCCACCACCACCCCGACCGGACTGGCCATGTTCAAGGGCGACTTCCAGTCCATCCGCCGCTTCGCCGAGCGGGATCACGCGAACATCGTGAGCTGGCACGCCTACGACGTGAACTCGATGGGCTCGACCAGCGCCAACGATGCGGCGGGACACTACGCCGCGCACGAGGCGACCGACGTGCTGGTCGCGGATATTCGCGAATTCTTCGCCGGGCTGCGCTGATTCGCCTGGCTCCCCTCGAAGGCCGGCCTGGTTCATCCCCGGGCCGGCCCGGATCCTCCCCGGGTTCGCGAAACGCGCGGCGATGGTCCCCGCCGACTCCCGTTGATGTACTGAATTCATTGTCGCAACAACGAATTACACGACGTTAGCGTCATGAAGGTCGCCATTTCCGGAGCCGGACCCGGTGTGCCGCCGATCAGAAGCCGAAAACCTCTGCCATGGAGATGGATTCGTCGTCCCAGCGCCGTTCTATGGCCGCACGCTCGGCATCCGGGAGGTACGGATCCCATCCGGCCCTGCGCCAGAAGGCTTCTCGATGCTCATCGCTGAGGGGATGCGGCGTGCTCATGGCGGATTCCCTGGATCGTGACGACCGTCACATCGATTCTAGCGACCGGGTAGATCACTTGCGGCGAGTCGCAGCGCCACTTGTGTGCGACGGAAGAACCGAGCACTCGTCCCCCATCGGGTACGAGCGCTCAGTCCTGTTGTGGCGGTGGCAAGCCCGCCGGTTATGTGGTCTTCGGCGAGGTCAGGTCGTAGAGGGTGATGCCGTCCGCCTCCTGCGAGTTGAAGTGCTCCTTCACCCACGCGGTGATCTGCGAGCTCTGGCTCTGGTTGTTGCCGTTGCCGCCGCGGTCGCCACCCATCTGGTTGCCGCTGATGAAGTAATGGATCCGGCCGACCTGCACGTACTCCTCGAACTGGGACAGTGTGGGCGAGGGATCGCTGCCGTTGAAGCCACCGATCGGCATCACCGGCAGCTGGGTCGCCAGCTGGAATCCGGCCGCCGAATTCGAGCTGACCGTCGCCGCCACCCAGGTGTACTCGGAGCCGTCGGCCTTCAGCAGCGCGGTGACCTTGTCGCTCGGTTTGCTCGCGCTCATCATGTTGCCCGCCGGGCCGCCGAATCCGCCCGGGCCGCCGTCGTTTCCGGCATTGCCGCCGGGGCCGTCGGCCGCGGTGTCACCGTGGTTCATGCCCATGCCGTGCTGACCGCCACCCGGCTGCCCGCTGGGCATGCCATGGTTGCCGCCGCGCGGCCCGCCCGGACCCCAGGCGCCGCGCACCGCGGGTCCGGCCGAAGGCATCGGCCCCTGGTGCGCGGTGGCGATGCCATCCACGGCGTAGGCGGCCGGACCCGCCAGACCGACCAGTAACGCGGCCGCCGCGCCGGCCAGACCGGCCTTGCGGGGCAGGCGAATCAGCAGGAGCACGGTGGCGACAATGCCGCCCACCAGGATCACCCAGCGCAGCCACGGCACGAAGGACGTGCTGCGGGACAGGATGATCCACGCCGTGGCCGTGGTCAGGCCCATGGCGAGGACGGCGGCCAGGCGCACCCACAGCCGATCTCGGTGCTGCCAGGCGAGCACCGAGCCCGCACCGATCAGCGCGGCCACGGCCGGAGCCAGCGCCACCGTGTAGTACGGGTGGAAGATGCCCTTCATGAGGCTGAAGACCAGCCCGGTGCCCACCAGCCAGCCGCCGAACAGGATGAGCGTGGCGCGCTGGGGATCGGTGCGGGTCAGCTTGCCGCGCAGGGCGATTCCGGCCACCAGCAGCACCAGGGCGGCCGGGATGAGCCAGGCGATCTGACCGGCCTGCGCCGGTTCGAACAGCCGCCCGATGCCGGGCGTGCCCCACATGCCGCCACCGCCGGTCGGCAGCTGGTCGCCGCCGCCGACGCTGCCGCGCTCATTGCCGTCGAGGCGGCCCAGACCGTTGTAGCCGAGGGTGAGTTCGATGATCGAATTGTGCTGTGAGCCACCGAAGTACGGGCGATCCGAGGCCGGCCACAGCTCGGCCAGCAGCACCCACCAGCCCGCGCCCGCCGCCATGGCCGCGGCCGCGCCGAACAGCTGCGCGATGCGCTTGCCCAGCTCGGGCGGGCCCGCGATCAGGTAGGTCAGCGCCAGCGCGGGCACCACCAGCAGCACCTGCAACTGCTTGGCCAGGAAGCCGAGTCCGATGAACGCGCCGGTGAGCAGCACCCAGCGCCAGCGGCCGTCGGCCACCGCGCGGGTCATGGCCCAGGCCGCGGCCAGCATGAGGAAAACCAGCATGGCGTCCGGGTTGTCGAACCGGAACATCACGGCGGCAATGGGAGTCACCGCCAGCACCAGGCCGGCCAGCAGTCCGGCGCTCGCGCCGAAGGTGCGGCGCACGATGGCCCACAGCAGCGCGACCGAGGCCACGCCGAGCAGGGCCTGCGGCAGCAGCATGCTCCAGCTGTGCAGGCCGAAGATCCGCACCGAGATCTCCATGGGCCACAGCGACAGTGGCGTCTTGTCCACGGTGATGGAGTTGGCCGCGTCGGAGGAGCCGAAGAACATGGCCTTCCACGACACCGAACCCGCCTGCACGGCGGCCGCGTAGAAGGAGTTGGCCCAGCCGTTGGCGGACAGGTTCCAGATGTAGGCGATGGCGGTGCCGATCAGCAGGGCCGTCAGCGCCAGGTACTCCCGGCGGTCGGTGCGGGCCCCGGCCGGCTCGGCCGGGGGCGGGGCGAGCCGGGGCTCGGTCAGTGTCGCGGTCATCGGTCGCCTCCTCGGTCAGCTCGATCGGTGGGGGTGTCGGAGGGGGTGGCCCAGTACGGCAGATCGCCGTGTTCGGGGTGGCACCGGCCGGGGAAGTCCACTCGCACCAGCCGGAAGCCGTCGTTCGGAAGCGCCTGTGGCGCAGGGAAGATCGTGGTCACCGAACCGCCTCGGGCACGGGATGCCGTCCGGCATTGCGGAAGACCCAGCGCAGACCGACGAAGCGCAGCAGGGTGGCGACCAGGTTGGCGACCACCAACACCAGCAGTTCCAGGTGCACCGCCGCATTCGGGGCCCAGTGGTGCAGGGTGTAGAGCGAGCCACTGGTCAGCGCCAGGCCGACGCCGAAGATGATCAGCCCCTGGAAGTGGTGCGACACCGCCTGACTGGTCCCGCGCACCCCGAAGGTGAAGGCGCGGTTGGCGGCGGTATTGCCGATCGCGGTGACCAGCAGGGCCAGGAAGTTGGCGGCCTGCGCGCCCGTGATGCCCTGCAGCAGGACGTAGAGCAGCAGGTAGGCCAGGGTCGAGGTGACGCCGACGATGCCGAAGCGCACCAGCTGCCCGACCATGCCCAGCGGCACGCCCTCCACCAGCGGCTCGCGGCCGATGGCGGCGCGCAGCTCGTTGATGGGCAGCCGGCCGGTGGTCAGCGCGCGGCCGACCCGCCAGACGCCGAGCAGGTCCTTGCGGGCGGTGTCGACGATGTCCACCCGGGAGTCCGGGTCGTCGATCCAGTCCACCGGCACCTCGTGGATGCGCAGCCCGATGCGCTCGGCCAGCACCAGCAGTTCGGTGTCGAAGAACCACTCGCCGTCCTCGACCAGCGGCAGCACCAGCTTGGCCACGTCGCCGCGCATGGCCTTGAAGCCGCACTGCGCGTCGGAGAACTTGGCCTGCAGCGAGGCCCGCAGGATCAGGTTGTAGCAGCGGGAGATGATCTCGCGCTTGGGCCCGCGCACCACCCGCGAGGAGGAGGCCAGCCGGGTGCCGATGGCGACATCGGAGTGCCCGGACACCAGCGGCGCGACCAGCGGTAGCAGCGCGTTGAGGTCGGTGGACAGGTCGACGTCCATGTAGGCGACGACCTGGGCGTCGGAGGCCTGCCAGACCTCGCGCAACGCGCGGCCGCGGCCCTTGCGGTCCAGGTGCACCACCCGCACGCCGTCCATCTGGTCGGCCAGCTGCCGGGCCACCTCGAGGGTGCTGTCGGTGGAGGCATTGTCGGCGATGGTGATGCGCGCCGTGAAGGGGAAGTTCAGCGTGAGGAACGCATGCAGTCTGCGCACGCAGGGGCCGAGGTCGACCTCTTCGTTGTAGACCGGAACGACCACATCCACGACGGGCGCGGTCACTGCTTCTGCGGGTTCCGCCGCCCGCACGGCGGTCACGGTGTCGCTCATGCAGACCAATCTCGATCACCAGACTCACATCAGTCTGCGGCCTGCCTGGGAGGTTCCTGGGAGCCGCTTGCCTCGGCGTCGATTTCGTGCAGTGCGCGACCCCGGATCGAGATCGCGCGGACCCCGCGGTGATCGGGCTAGCTCGGTCCGAGATGCAGCCGCCACAACGGGGAGACCGGTCCGTGTCCTTTGCCCAGGTCGTACGACGCTTCCAGGCAGCGGAAGGTCCATTCCTTGGCGAAGGCGACGGCGTCGGGGACGGAGTAGCCGTGGGCAAGCGCGCAGCAGATGGACGCGGCCAGGGTGTCGCCGCCGCCGTGGTCGTTGCCGGTCGCCAGGCGCCGGGCCGGGAGTTCGTGGAAGGTGTCGCCGTCGAAGAGCAGGTCGGTGGACTGCTCGGAGGTGCGCAGGTGGCCGCCCTTGACGATGGCCCACTGCGGGCCGAGCGCGATGAGCGCCTCGGCGGCCTTGCGGGCGGAAGCGTCGTCGACCACGTCGATGCCGGTGATCAGGCGGACCTCGTCGAGGTTCGGGGTGACCACGGTGGCCAGCGGAATCAGGGTGTTGCGCACCGCATCCAGGGCCTCGGCGTGCAACAGGGCGTCGCCGTGCATGGAGGCGGCGACCGGATCGACCACCAGCGGGATGCTGCCCTGGTTTCCGATGCCGACCTCGCGGCAAACCCCCGCCACCGCCTCGATAATGGCGGTGGAGGCCAGCATGCCGGTCTTGGCCGCGCCGATTCCGATGTCGCCGACCACGGTTCGCACCTGGTCGGCCACGATCTGCGGCGGGATCTCGTGGAAACCGCTGACGCCGAGGGTGTTCTGCACGGTCACCGCGGCGACCGCCACGCACGCGTGCACACCGCACAGGGCCATGGTGCGGGAGTCGGCCTGGATCCCCGCGCCGCCGCCGGAGTCGGTGCCCGCGATGGTGAGGGCGCGGACCGGGGTGGTGCCGTTCGGGGCGAGCGTTAGGAGTTGCACGGTGCCTATTTTGCCCTCCGCTTCGCTCCGGGCGGGTTCGCGGCGCTGAAGGTCTCGTTCTTCGCTCCCTCCGCACGGAGTTCGATTGCCCTCCGCTCCGCTCCGGGCGGGTTCGCGGCGCTGGAGGTCTCGTCCTTCCCTCCCTCCGCTCCTCCGCTTCGCTCCCCCGCTCCGCTCAGTCCAGAACGAGACGCGCCGCGAACCAGGAGGGATCAAACCTCCACTGTTGAAAACCATTATCATTAACTCGTGACTTCAACTCAGCTGCCTGTGACCGTGCTGTCGGGATTCCTCGGTGCGGGCAAGACGACCCTGCTCAACCACATCCTGGCCAACCGGGAGGGCCGCCGGGTGGCGGTCATCGTCAATGACATGAGCGAGGTGAACATCGACGCGGCACTGGTCGCGGGACAGGGGCACCTGGACCGCACCGAGGAGAAACTGATCGAACTCACCAACGGCTGCATCTGCTGCACGCTGCGCGAGGACCTCATCGAATCGGTGGGAAAACTGGCCCGGGAGGGGCGCTTCGACCAGCTGGTCATCGAATCCACCGGGATCTCCGAGCCGATGCCGGTGGCGGCCACCTTCGAGTGGGAGTTCGAGGACGGCTTTCAGCTCGGTGAACTCGCGCGCCTGGACACCATGGTGACGGTCGTGGACTGCTCCACCTTCCTCGCCGACGTGGTGAAGGGGCAGGCTCTGGCCGAGCGGAATCTGCAAGCGGGAGAAGGGGATGCGCGCACCATCGCCGACCTGCTCGTCGATCAGGTCGAGTTCGCGAACGTGCTGGTGCTCAACAAGACCGACCTGGTGAGCGCGAATGCTCTCGGGACCGTGGAGGCCACGATCCGGCGGTTGAACCCGGGCGCGCGAATCCTGCGGACCGCGCACGGCGTCGTCGACCTCGCCGAGGTCCTCGACACCGGGCGCTACAACCCCGATCTCGCCGCCCAATTCGACGGCTGGGACGAGGAATTGGCCGGCGGCCACACTCCCGAAACCGAGGAATACGGCATCAGCAGCCTCACCTTCACCGCCGACCGCCCCTTCCACCCCGAACGCCTGGACGCCGCCCTCGCCCAACTACGGAGACTGCTCCGCAGCAAGGGCTTCTTCTGGCTGGCGAGCCGCCCCGACCTGGCCGCCATCTGGTCTCAAGCCGGCCCGAACCTGACCTTCGAAGCCGGCGCCTACTGGGACGTCCTCGACATGCGGCCCGGCCAGGAGATCGTCTTCATCGGCATCGAACTCGACCGGCCCCACGTCCACGACCTGCTGACCTCAGCCCTCCTCACCGACGCCGAACTGGCTGCGGGCCAACAGGAATGGCTCACTTACGCCGACCCCTTCCCGTCGTGGGGACCATCCCACCACCACCCCTGACCAGCCGGACCAGCTACGACTGCACTCGAACCCACCGCCCGTGACGCAGGTCATTCGAAGGTGATGTCACAAGACCGGAGGATTTCGACTCTTGTGTGCGAATCGCTGAAAAGGAGTCGCCACCATGAACATCGCCCTGTGGATCTGCGCCGGACTGCTCGCAGCCGTAGCCCTCTTCGGCGGCCTCACGAAAATCGTCGTCCCCAAGGAGAAGCTGGCCGCCGCCCCCGGCGGCGGCTGGACCGGCGACGCCACCGCCACGTTCGTCACAACCCTCGGCGGCCTGGAAGTCCTGGCCGCCCTCGGCCTCACTCTCCCCGCAGTCCTGGACACAGCCCCGTTCATGGTCCCGGTAACCGCCGTCTGCTGGATCCTCCTGATGATCGGCGCCATGATCACCCACCTCGGCCACGGCGACCGAGCAGCCTTGACAGCCAACGTCCTCTACCTGGCCCTGGCCCTCTTCATCGCGGTAGACCGCTTCTGGCTCCACCCGTTCTGACCAGCACCCGACTGCCGAGTGCCCAACCGAGATCCGGTGCTACCCGATGCTCGGCATGATGCCCCGGCCGCAACCGCACAGTGTCGTGCAGCGGCAGCTCGGCCGGCTCATCCACCAGTGCGGTGCGATCTTGCGGGGACCGGCCGGAACCGGGTCCAGTGACCGGGTCAAGCGATGAGTTTTCCGGTGAGGTCGTAGCGCACGGTCTTGATGTGGGCTTGATCGACCATCACGCTGGCCTCGATGAGGGGTTCGGGGTCCTTCAGATTCTCGAGGGCCGTGACCGACATGAGGGTGCCGCCGGGTGTACCCGCATCGTTGAGCGCAGTGCTCTGCACCTTCATCAGGACCTGCGGAGAGACCGAGTCACGTTTGAAGACACGCTGCGTCCCCTGCTCGGGCGTGAGCGCCACAACCGTCTCTGCCGCCGAGACCGCCTGCGACTGCGGGTCGTAGGTGTAGACGGTCATGCTGCGGTCCTTGTCGGGGGTGAGCACCCCTACGACGACCGATCGCTTCTGATTGTGCTGAACGGCCGCGAGCTGGACGGTCACATTCATATAGTCGGCCGACGCCGGCCACAGCTGAGAAGCTCGCGGCCCGTTCACTTTCGGTCATGCCAGGAGTCGAGCTTGGTGGCCCCGAGAATGACGTGCGTGCCGAAGAACTCTTGCGCCAGCCGAAATCATCACGATCACACCGAATTTCGACCCACCGGCGGATGGTCAGTGCCGGGCGGCCAAGGCGGTGTGGAGGGTGGCGGCCCACTGCTGCACGATTTCCTTGCGGCGCAAGGAGTCGTCGGTGAGGACATCGGCGAGCCCCAGGCCGCGGGCCAGGTCGAGGGTGGCCTGCACCAGGTGGTGCGCGACCGGATCCGAGTCGTCCACACCCAGCGCCTCGACCGCCATCCGATGCGAGATGCGGCCGAAGCGGGCTTCCATCGGGACGATTCGTTCACGCAGGGCCGGGTCGGCGGCCGCGTGGGTCCACACCTGCAGCGCCGCCTTGAACAGCGGGCTGGTGTAGGACTCGACCAGACCGGCCACCACCGCCTCGGTGCGTGCGACGCCCTCGGCAACGTCGGCGACCGCGAGGGCGTCGGCCTTGGCCTGGTCCATCCGGGTGTCGAACATGTACTCCAGTGCGGCGGTGATCAGATCCTCACGGGTGGGGAAGTGATGCTGGGCCGCACCACGCGACACCCCGGCCCGTTCGGCCACCACGGCGACCGTGGCGGCCGCCCAGCCCGTCTGGGCCAGGCAGTCGATGGTCGCCTCCAGCAGCCGCTGCCGGGTGGCCCGGCTGCGGTCCTGCTTGGGTTCGTGGGGTGTCGCCATGGTTGCCTATTCTGCCCAGCTGGGCGGGCGGCGCTGCATGAAGGCTGTGATGCCCTCGATCACCTCGGGGGTGCCGAAGAAGCTCGCGGAGCGTTTGGCCAGGTCCTCTGCCCCGCGATCGAAGGCCGTGAGCAGGTCCGCGTTGACGAGCTGCTTGGCTTCGGCCAGGCCCTGCGGTGAGCCCTTGCGGAGCTCACCGAGCAGGCGCGCGGTCTCGGTCGCGGGGTCGTCGGCGGCGACGGTGACGAGGCCGATGCGTTCGGCCTCGGCCGCGTCGAAGGTCTCGCCGGTCTGGAAGTAGCGGGCCGCCGACCGGCCGGTCATGCGCGGCAGCAGGGTCAGCGAGATCATGAACGGGGCCAGCCCGATCCGCACCTCGGTCAGCGCGAAGCTGCTGCTCCGCCCGGCGACCACGAGGTCGCAGGCGGCGATGATGCCCATGCCACCCGCCCGCACATTGCCGTCCACCCGTGCCACCACGGGCTTGGGCATGGCGAGGATGTCGCGCAGCACCGAGATCATCCAGCGGGTGCGGATATCGGCGGCGGCGGCCGGGTCGGCGTCCACCGCCTCCTTGAGATCCGCACCCGCGCAGAAGGTGTTGCCGGTGTGGGTGAGCACCACCCCACGCACCGCATCGTCCCCGGCCGCCCGCTCCAGGCCCGCCAGCAGTTCGGTGACCAGCCGGGAGGACAGGGCGTTGCGATTGTGCGGGGAGTCCAGGGTCAGTACCGCGAATCCGTCGCGCACCTCGTAGCGCACGAACGGCGCGTCCGCGGCGGCACCGGCTGTGTCGGTCATCGAATACTCCTGCTGCTGTGTGGCTTTCGGGTGCGGGAGGGACGAGTGACGGTGGCCGCGCACACCGCCGCCACTCGTCGCCCCGGTCAGTAGGACCGGGGCAGGCCGAGCGAGTGCTGGGCCACGAAGTTGAGGATCATCTCGCGGCTGACCGGGGCCACCCGGGCGATGCGCGCAGCGGCCAGCATGCCCGCCAGGCCCACATCCGAGGTCAGGCCGGAACCTCCGTGGGTCTGGATGGCCTGGTCGAGAGCCTTGATACTGGCCTCGGCCGCAGCGTATTTCGCCATATTGGCGGCCTCGGCCGCGCCGAAGTCGTCACCGGAGTCGTAGAGGAACGCGGCCTTCTGCATCATGACCTTGGCCAGCTCCAGCTCGATCTTCACCTGCGCCAGCGGATGCGAGATGCCCTGGTGCGAGCCGATCGGCGCACCCTTCCACACCGCGCGCTCCTTGGCGTAGGCCACGGCGCGGTCGATGGCGTAGCGGCCCATGCCGACCGCCATGGCCGCGCCCATGATGCGCTCCGGGTTCAGGCCCGCGAACAGCTGCGCGATAGCGGCGTCCTCCTGGCCGACCAGGGCGGTGGCGGGCAGCCGCACATCGTCGAGGAACAGCGTGAACTGGTTGTCCGGCTCGAGGATGTCCATCTCCTGCTTCGTCTTCACGAAGCCGGGGGCATCGGTGGGAACGATGAACAGGGCGGGCTGCAGGTTGCCGGTCTTGGCGTTCTCGGAACGGGCCACGATGAGCACCGCCTCGGCCTGGTCCACGCCGGAGATGAAGATCTTGCGGCCGTTGAGGATCCAGTCCTCGCCATCGCGGCGGGCGGTCGTGGTGATCTTGTGCGAGTTGGAGCCCGCGTCCGGCTCGGTGATACCGAAGACCATCTTGGACGAACCGTCGGCCAGCTTGGTCAGCCAGTGCTGCTTCTGCGCCTCGGTGCCGTACTTGGTGAGGATGGTGCCGCAGATGGCGGGCGAGACCACCATGAGCAGCAGGCCACAGCCCTGCGCCGCCAATTCCTCTTGCACGAGCGCGAGTTCGTAGATGCCCGCGCCACCGCCGCCGTACTCCTCGGGCAGGTTCACGCCCAGGAAGCCGAGCTTGCCGGCCTCGTCCCACAGCTCGTCGAAGGGCTCGTTGCGCCGGGCCTTGGGTCCGGCGTAGTCGCGGAAGTTGTACTTGGCGGCCAGCTTGGCCACCGCGGCCCGCAGCGCCTTCTGCTCGTCGGTCTCGATGAAACTCATTGCCTACTCCTGATCTTCGCTGTGGACCACGGCGAGAACCGCGCCGACCTCGACCTGCTGGCCGGCGGAAACGTTCAATTCGGTGAGCACGCCTGCGGTGGGTGCGGCGATGGTGTGCTCCATCTTCATCGCCTCCAGCCACAGGATGGGCTGGCCCTTCTCGAGCCGGTCGCCGACGGCCGCGCCCAGGCGGATGACCGCGCCCGGCATCGGGGCCAGCAACGAACCTTCGGCCACCTGGTCGGCCGGGTCCTCGAAGCGCGGCAGGCGGCGCACGGCCACCGGGCCGAGCGGGGAATCCACCGTTACCAGGTCGCCGTAGCGGGCGATCTCGAAGCGGCGGCGCACCGGGCCGCGCTCCCCCGGAACCTGGAGCACCACGAGATCCGGTGTGGCCTCCAGCAATTCGAGCCCGTCATGGCCCTCGACCTCGACACCCGCGCGGGTCAGGCGGTAGCGCACCTCGTGCTTGCCGGTCAGGCGCGACTCGTAGGACTTGGACTGCGGCTGCGACGGCAGATTGCGCCAGCCGCTGGGCAGGCCGCTGCCGACCCGGGCCGCGCGCCGGTTGGCGGCGGCGTCGGCGAGCGCGGCCGCCACGATGGACAGCTGCTCGTCGGCTTCGGAAACCAGTGGCGCCGAGAGCTTCTCGAGATCGTGGGTCGCGAAGAACGCCGTATCGGTGTCGCCCGCCAGGAACGCCGGGTGCCGCAGCACCCGCACCAGCAGGTCGCGGTTGGTGACCAGGCCGTGAATCTTGGCCCGCTGCAACGCGCTCGCCAGCAGATGCGCCGCCTCGTCACGGGTCTCGGCGTAGGCGATGACCTTCGACAGCATGGGGTCGTAGTGCACGCCCACCACGGAACCGTCCACCACGCCGGTGTCCAGGCGCACACCAGGCTCGGTCAGCACGGTGAATTCGCCCAGGGTGCCTGGGATGTCGATCTTGTGGACGGGGCCGGACTGCGGCTGCCAGTCGTGGGCCGGATCCTCGGCGTAGAGGCGCACCTCGATGGAGTGGCCGCGCATCTCCGGCTGCCGCGCGGGCAGCGGGCGACCGGCGGCCACCTGCAGCTGCAGGCGCACCAGGTCGAGGCCGGTGACCTGCTCGGTGACCGGATGTTCCACTTGCAGACGGGTATTCATCTCCAGGAAGAAGAAGTCGCCCTTCTCGTCGGCCAGGAATTCGACGGTGCCCGCACCCTCGTAGCCGATGGCCTGCGACGCCAGCCGCGCCGCTTCGAACAACCGCGCCCGCATGCTCTGTCCCTCGGCCATGCGCGCGGGCTCGTGGTTACGCTGCGCTACCTCCTCCGAGCTTGACGCGCGCATGGCGTCGATCTTCTCGACCAGCGGGGAGGGAGCCTCCTCGACGACCTTCTGGTGGCGGCGCTGGATCGAGCACTCGCGCTCGCCGACCGCCCACACGGTGCCGTGGGTGTCGGCCATGACCTGCACCTCGATGTGGCGCCCGGTCTCCAGGTAGCGCTCACAGAAGACGGTCGGATCGCCGAAGGCGGACTGGGCTTCCCGCTGCGCCGCCTCGATCTGACCGGTGAGCTCGGACAGTTCGCGCACCACGCGCATGCCGCGACCGCCGCCGCCGGCGGACGCCTTGATGAGCACCGGCAGCATGTCGGCGGTGACCTCGGCCGCATCCAGCTGCTTCAGTACCGGGACACCGGCGGAGTCCATCATCTTCTTGGACTCGACCTTGGAGCCCATCTGCTCGATGGCCGCGACCGGCGGGCCGATCCAGGTGAGGCCGGCGGCCTGCACAGCCTTGGCGAATTCGGCGTTCTCGGAGAGGAATCCGTAGCCGGGGTGGATGGCGTCGGCACCGGCGGCCAGGGCGGCCTCGATGATCAGCTCGGCACGCAGGTAGGTCTCGCCGGGGGTGTTGCCCGGCAGGCGGATTGCCGCATCGGCCTCGGCGACATGGGGAGCGTTCGCATCGGCGTCGGAATAGACCGCCGTGGTAGCGATACCCATGCGACGGCAGGTGGCGAACACCCGTCGTGCGATCTCGCCACGGTTGGCGACCAGAACGTTGGTAATCACTGTGCCCATTGGGGTCGCAATGCTCATCTCTGGCCTCACATCCGGAAGACGCCGAAGCCCTCGGCGCCCTTGATCGGGGAATTGTGGATGGCGGACAACGCCATTCCCAAGACCGTGCGGGTGTCACGCGGGTCGATGACGCCGTCGTCGTAGAGGCGGCCCGACATGAACATGGGCAGCGATTCGGCCTCGATCTGCGCCTCGATCATGGCGCGCATCCCGGCGTCGGCCTCCTCGTTGAAGGGCATGCCCTTGGCCTCGGCCGCGGCCCGGCCCACGATGGAGATGACGCCCGCCAGCTGCGCACCGCCCATGACGGCGGATTTGGCACTGGGCCAGGCAAATACGAAGCGCGGATCGTAGGCGCGGCCGCACATGCCGTAGTGGCCCGCGCCGTAGGACGCGCCCATGAGCAGCGAGATGTGCGGCACCTTCGAATTCGACACCGCGTTGATCATCATCGCGCCGTGCTTGATGATGCCCTTCTGCTCGTACTCCTTGCCGACCATGTAGCCGGTGGTGTTGTGCAGGAACAGCAGTGGCGTGTTCGACTGGTTGGCCAGCTGGATGAACTGGGTCGCCTTCTGCGCTTCCTCGGAGAACAGCACGCCGCGGGCATTGGCGAGAATGCCGACCGGGTAGCCGTGCAGTTCCGCCCAACCGGTCACCAGGCTGGACCCGTAGAGGGGCTTGAACTCGTCGAAGTCGGAGCCGTCGACCACGCGGGCGATGACCTCGCGCGGATCGAAGGGGATCTTGAGGTCGGTCGGCACGATGCCGATCAGTTCCTCGGAGTCGTACAGCGGCTCGATCACCTCGGTGACCGGGCGCGCCGCCGGGCCCTGCTTCTGCCAGTTCAGCCGCTTGACGATGGACCGGCCCAGCCGGATCGCGTCCTGCTCGTCCACGGCCAGGTAGTCGGCCAGACCCGAAATGCGGGCGTGCATGTCGGCGCCGCCGAGGGATTCGTCGTCGGACTCCTCACCGGTGGCCATCTTCACCAGCGGCGGACCGCCCAGGAACACCTTGGAGCGCTCCTTGATCATGACCGTGTAGTCCGACATGCCCGGGACGTACGCGCCACCGGCGGTGGAATTGCCGAAAACCAGTGCGATGGTGGGGATTCCGGCCGCCGACAGCCGGGTGAGGTCCCGGAACATGCGCCCGCCGGGAACGAAGACCTCTTTCTGTGTCGGCAGATCCGCGCCGCCGGACTCGACCAGGCCGATCACCGGCAGCCGGTTCTCCAGCGCGATGTCGTTCATGCGCAGGTTCTTGCGCAGCGTCCACGGATTCGACGTACCGCCGCGCACGGTCGGATCCGGCGCGACAATCATGCACTCGACGCCCTCGACAATGCCGATGCCCGCGATCACGCTGGCGCCCACATGGAAGTCGCTGCCCCAGGCCGCGAGCGGGGCCAGCTCCAGGAACGGCGAATCCTCGTCGATGAGCAGTTCGATGCGCTCACGCGCGGTCAGCTTGCCGCGCTTGCGGTGCCGGGCCATCTTGTCCGGGCCACCGCCCGCGATGTTCTTGGCGTACTCGGCCTCCACCTCGGCCAGCTTGGCCGTCATGGCTTCGGCGGCGGCCTGATAGTCCGCCGAATTCGGGTCTACGGACGTGCGCAGAATACTCAAGACTGGAACCCCAATCGCTTGGCCGCGAGGCTGGTCAGGATCTCGTTGGTGCCGCCGCCGATGCCGAGGATGCGGACATCGCGGTAGTGGCGCTCGACTTCGGACTCACGCATGTAGCCGAGGCCACCGAAGAGCTGCACCGCCTGGTGGGCAACCCATTCCGCGGTCTCCACGGCGGTGTTCTTGGCGAAGCACACCTCGGCGATCAGATCGGTCTCGCCGCGGGCGGCACGCTCGGCCAGCGCGTGGGTGTACACACGCGCGACGTCGATGCGGCGCGCCATCTCCGACAGCGTGTTCTGCACGGCCTGGCGGCTGATCAGCGGGCGGCCGAAGGTCTCCCGGTCCCGGCACCACTGCAGGGTCAGGTCCAGGCAGCGCTGGGCGTGCCCGTACCCCTGCACGGCCAGCCCCATCCGCTCGCTCACGAAAGCCTGTGCGATCTGGGCGAATCCGCTGTTTTCGGGGCCAACCAGGTTCGAGACCGGCACTCGCGCATCGACATACGACAGTTCGGCGGTGTCCGAGCACAGCCAGCCCATCTTCTCCAGCTTGCGGCTGACGGTGAACCCGGGCGTGCCCTTCTCCACCACCAGCAGCGACACACCCGCTGCGCCCGGACCGCCCGTACGCACCGCGGTCACCACGAAATCGGCGCGCACACCGGAGGTGATGAAGGTCTTGGACCCGTTCACGATGAAGTCGTCGCCGTCACGAACCGCCGTGGTCCGCAGATGCCCGACATCCGAACCGCCGCCCGGCTCGGTGATGGCCAGCGACCCGATCTTCTCGCCCGCCAGCGTCGGCCGCACCCAGCGCTCGATGTGCTCGGCATTGCCCGAGGCGATCAGGTGCGGCACCGCGATACCGCAGGTGAACAGGGAGGCGAACAGGCCGCCCGAACAGCCCGCGTAGTGCAGCTCCTCGGCCACGATGGCGGCGTCGATGCCATCACCGCCGGAACCGCCCGCGGACTCCGGGAACTGGATGCCCAGCAGCCCCAGCGCACCCGCCTTCTTGTGCAGCTCACGCGGGATCTCGCCATTGCGCTCCCACTCGTCCAGATACGGCAGCACCTCCCGCTCCGCGAAACCGCGCACGGTGGTGCGCAATTCGCGACGTTCGGGCGTCTGCCACGGATCTGCATATCCGGCGCTCATACCGCCTCGTTCCCTTCCGCGAGGCCGAACCCTCGCCTGTCACCGGCTCGGCCGGTCCACGGCCGCGGCGCAGGTCCGCCACGCCGCCTCACGGCAGCAACTCCGCGGGGATGTCCAGGTACCGGGCGCGCAGCCATTCGCCGAGCCCCTTGGCCTGCGGGTCGAAGCGGGCCTGATAGGCCACGCCCTCCCCGAGCAGGCCCTCGACGATGAAGTTCAGCGCCCGCAGATTCGGCAGCACGTGCCGGGTGACCGGCAGCGCGGCGGTCTCGGGCAGCAGGCGGCGCAGCTCGTCGACCGTCAGCGTGTGCACCAGCCAGCGCCACTGCTCCTCGGTGCGCACCCAGACGCCGATATTGGCATTGCCGCCCTTGTCGCCACTGCGGGCCAGCGCGATCGCGCCCAGCGGGGCACGGGTGGCGGCTCCCGCCGGAAGCGGCTGCGGCAGTTCGGGTTCCGCGACCGCATCCAGCTCCAGGGTTTCACCGGCCGGCGCGATCGCGACCTCGGTACCGTCGGCCAGGACCGCCGTGTGCGGAATCTCCTTGGAATCCACGTATCCCGGCGTGAACACCCCGTACGGACCGCCATTGCCGGGCGGGGCCGTCAGCGAGAAACCGGGGAAGCTGGCCAGGGCCAATTCCACGGCGACACTGGAGAAAACGCGCCCCACCCTGTTCGGATCCGGGTCGCGGACCACGCAGCGCAGCAGGGCGCTGGCCTGCTCCTCGGTGTCGGCGTCGGGCCGGTCCAGCCGTGCCAGGGTCCACTCCAGCTGCGCGGGCCGCGCCGGCAGCCAGGACTCCAGCTGCCGTTGCGCCAGTTCGGCTTTGGCCTCGATATCCAGGCCGGTGAGGATGAACTCCATCTCGTTGCGGAATCCGCCGATGGTGTTGGTCGACACCTTGGTCTGCGGCGGCGGGGCCTCACCGGTCACGCCGCTGATCAGCACCCGGTCGGGGCCCTCCTGGCGCACCTGGATGGTGTCGAGTCGCGTGGTGACATCCGGCCCGGCGTAGCGTGCGCTCTGGATCTCATACATGAGCTGGGCTTTCACCGTGTCCACGGTGACCGCGCCGCCGGTGCCCTCATGCTTGGTGATGACACTGCTGCCATCGCGCCGCACCTCGGCGATCGGGAAGCCCGGCCGGCCCAGATCGGCGATCTCGGTGAAGAAGGCGAAATTGCCGCCGGTAGCCTGGGTGCTGCACTCGATGACGTGTCCCGCCACCACCGCACCGGCCAGCGCGTCGTAATCGGTTCGGCCCCAGCCGAAATGCGCGGCCGCGGGACCGACCACCACCGAGGCGTCGGTGACCCGCCCGGTCACCACGATGTCCGCGCCTGCGGTCAGGCATTCGGCGATGCCCCACGCGCCCAGGTAGGCGTTCGCGGTGAGCGGCGTGCCCAGTCCGAGCTCTCCGGCCCGCGCCAGCAGATCGTCACCGGTCACGTACGCGACCTTCGGTGCGAGACCGAGCTTTTCGGCCACCTCGCGCACCCGCTGGGCCAGCCCGGCCGGGTTCAACCCGCCCGCATTGGCGACGATCTTCACCCCGGACTCGAGGGCCAGGCCGAGGCTGCCCTCCAGCTGCTTCACAAAGGTTTTGGCGTAGCCGAGGTTCGCGTCCTTCATGCGATCGCGTCCGAGGATCAGCATGGTGAGCTCGGCCAGATAGTCGCCGGTGAGCACGTCGAGCTGCCCGCCCTCGAGCATCTCCCGCATGGCGCTGAGACGATCGCCGTAGAACCCGGAACAGTTGCCGATCCGAATCAGATCCGGAGTGTCGGCGAGCTGACTCATGGCGGGCCTCCCTGTGCACCTGCGCTGTCACAGCGCGGTCGGCGCAGCCTCGGTGCTGCGGTCGATTACAGGGTCACATCGGTCCCGGAAAAAATCAAGCCCGCGTGCTTGTTATTTTCCAAAATCCCAGGTCGGGACCGGTCTCGGTGCGTCGGCAACCTTCAGGCACACTGAACAGGTGTCCTCAGACGTCACCGCGATCGTCCTGCTCGCCCTCGCCGGATTCCTGCTCGGCGGGGCGTACTCGCTGTTCAAGACCTCGCGCCCACTGGCCATCGGGCTCGCCGTCTGCGGCGTGCTCGCGGCCGTGGGCGCGGTGCTCTGGATGACCAACTGACTCTCGGGCTCTCAGGGGCTTCCCTGAAACCCCTTCCGGCCCCGGGGGCCGCTACTCCGCTTCGAGGCGGAAGATGCGGAGATCCTCGGGGACGCCGCTCAGGGGAGCGGCGAAAAAGCTACGGCGATAGGGCTTTACGCCCAGCCCGAGCTCCTCGAGCGTCTCCGGTCGCAGCGAGTCCAGGGTCGCGCCCGAGAGCATGGTGTTGCCATTGCCGCCCGCCTCCATGACGCGGGCCGCGATGTTCACATCGATGCCGAGCCAGTCGCCGCCGATCTCGCGCGGGCTGCCGGTGTGCAGCCCCAGGCGCATCTGCGGGCGATAGCCGTCCACCGACACCGCCGACAGGTTCTCCTTGGCCGCCACCGCCGCCCGCACCGCCCCGTCCGCGGACGGGAACACGGCCATCACGCCGTCGCCCATGCGCTTGACCACCTGGCCGCCACGATCCACGATGGGCGGCTCGATGGCCTTGGCCACCCGCCGCAGCAGGTCCAGGGTCACCTCGTCCCCCGCGGCCAGGGACCAGCTGGAGAAGGCCACCAGATCGGTGAACATGATGGTGATTTCCTGCGGGCCACGGCCCTTGCCGACCCGCTCCAGCACGGCCTGCCAGACCTGCAGTGCACCCAGCCCCAATTCGCGTGCGGCACTGGGGGAATCACCGACCAGCTTGTCCGCCGCGCGGGCCACCGCACGCGCGCCACCGGGTCCGGAGACCGAGAGCGGATCACCGAAGGCCGGATCGCCGGGCAGGTTCTCGCGCGCCTTGCGGATGGCGCCGATGATGTCGCCGCGCTGATTGGCGGCATTGACCATGGCCGAGAGCTGCCCGGGGAAACGGCCGCGCCGCCGCCCGGTCTGCGACTCGCCGGTCTCGTCGGGGTCCTCGGACAGTTCCGCGGGAATCAAGGGAATGACCACATCCGGGTCGATGCGGGGTTGCCGCGCCCGGCTGCCGGGGACGTCGCGGGACCGGTTGCGATCGGTTCCCAGTCCGTCCGTGCGGTTCGCGTCGGAGGCGCGTTCACCGCCGTCGGAGGGTCGTTCGCTCACGCCCAGAGCGTATCTCAGCGTTCCGTCATGGGATGGATCAATGATTGCCACCTGACACCTCCCGATCGGTGCTAGCGGCCACATCATTGGACCCGCCGAAGGTTTGAGTGTTTTGGTTGCTGCTTCGATGCTACGACTGTCCGGTACGACGGCCAACCGATCCAGGCCGGTAGGAAAAGTTAGCTGGAACACACTTTCGGCTCCCCATGACATCGGCCCGATACGGAGAATCCGTATCGGGCCGATGCTCGCCGCCGTGCCGGGCAGTGGCCGGCGGCCCCCAGGGCAGGGTCTGTGCGTCGCGCTCTACGCGTCGCGCTTATTTACCACGAACAACGCGGCTCCGAAGATCAATGCGACAAAGACCGCGAAATAGGCCAGGCCGCCCCACGGACCCCAGTGCCAGTAGGACGACTTGGCGTCCACGGTGCCCAGGAACAGGCCCGCGTTCTGGAACGGCAGCAGCACCTGGATCTCCCGGCCGACCTTGCCGAACGCGCCCACCATGGGCTCGAGGATCACCGGCCAGACGATCAGCAGCGACAGCGCGCCCGCCGACTGCCGGATCAGCGTGCCCACGCCGACCGCCAGGAAGACCACCAGCAGGATGAACAGCGGCACGGCGTAGAAGACCCGCAGATCGCCACTGCTCAGGCTCAGGTGACTGCCCGCGTCGTGGTTCACCATGACCTTGAAGATGAAGAAGCCGAGGAAGGTCAGCACCGCGCTCAGCAACGCCATAGCAACCCCAATGACGCCGGCCTTCGTGAGCAGCACGGAGGTTCGGCTGGGAACCGCGAGAAAGGTGGTCTTGATGGTGCCGAAGCGGTACTCGCTGGTGACCGCCAGCGCCGCCAGGATCATGACCATCAGGTAGCCGAAACCCGGAATGCCCTGGGCCAGGCCGGTGATACCCAGGCCCGCCACCGAGTTCTCCGCGTACGGCGCGTCGGCCGGGGTCATCTTGCCCTGGGCCAGCTGATCCTCGAACACCCGCCAGGACGCGTTCAGGGCCAGGCTGAACAGCGCCGCGATACCCAGCGCGAACACCACCAGCAGCGCCGTGCACCAGACCGGGGACTTGGTCGAGGTGAGCTTGATTCGTTCCGCCGCGAGCACTCCCATCAGAGCGCACCTCCCATAACCTGATCGAAGCCTTCGCCGTGGTACTGCACCGCGCCACCGGTCATGCGCATGAACGCCTCCTCAAGCGAGGCGCGCTGCGGCGAGAGCTCGTAGAGCGTGATGTCGTTGGCGCCGGCCAGTTTTCCGACCGCGTCGCTGGTGACGCCCGCGACCACCAGGGCCGGGCCGTCCGCCTCGGCGCCGTCCTCGCGGACCGTCATGCCGTTCGAGGTGAGCAGGCTGCGCAGCTGATCCAGCTGCGGACTGCGCACGCGCACAGACTGTTCCGAGGCCTTCTCGATGAAATCCTTTGTGGTGGTGTCGGCAATGAGCCGGCCCCGGCCGATCACGACGAGATGCTCGGCGGTCTGCGCCATTTCGGAGAGCAGATGACTCGACACCAGCACGGTGCGGCCCTCGCCCGCCAGCCGCTGCATGAAGCGGCGGATCCACAGAATGCCCTCGGGATCGAGGCCGTTCACCGGTTCGTCGAACAGCAGCACCTGCGGGTCGCCGAGCAGGGCGCCGGCCAGGCCGAGCCGCTGCGACATGCCGAGGGAGAAACCGCCGGCGCTCTTGTTGGCGACCTCGGACAGGCCGACCAGGCGCAGCACCTCCTCCACCCGCGACTGCGGAATGTCATTGGAGGCGGCCATCCACCGCAGGTGCGAGCGCGCGGAACGATTGGGATGCACCCACTTCGCGTCCAGCAGCGCGCCGACGGTATCGAGCGGACGCTTCAGGTCGTGGTACGGCTTACCGTCGATAAGGGCGGTGCCGGAGGTCGGTGTGTCCAACCCCAGGATCATCCGCATGGTGGTCGACTTGCCCGCCCCGTTCGGGCCGAGGAAGCCGGTCACCTGCCCCGGACGGACCGTGAACGACAGGTCCGACACCGCGACGGTCTGGCCGTAGTGCTTGGTCAGGCCTCTCAGTTCGATCATGGCGACCAGTCTTCCCCATGTGTGGAGCGCGCACTATCGCTAATTGGTCGCGCGTCACTCATCCCTGAGGATGAATGTGCTTAATTGCCCTCCGGTTTAATTTGCCCTCCGCTCCGCTCCGGGCGGGTTCGCGGCGCTGAAGGTCTCGTTCTTCCCTCCCTCCGCTCCTCCGCTTCGCTCCCCCGCTCCGCTCAGTCCAGAACGAGACGCGCCGCGAACCAGAGTGCGGCGCTTCAGAATCCGGGCGAGGACGCTTGTGCCCAGAACCGCTTGGGGATTCGACCCGCCTGCCGCGCCAGCCAGCCGCCCTCGACCGCGCGGGCCATGGCGGCGGCCATCAGCGCGGGCTGCCGGGCGCGGGTGACCGCGGTGGCCAGCAGGACCGCCGAGCAGCCGAGTTCCATTGCCAGCGCGGCATCACTGGCGGTGCCGATGCCCGCGTCGAGGATGACCGGCACGCCCGCGGCGGCCACGATCATCTCGATATTGTGCGGATTGCCGATACCCAGGCCGGTGCCGATCGGCGAGCCCAGGGGCATGACCGCGGCGCAGCCGGTGTCCTCGAGGCGCTTGGCCAAGATCGGGTCGTCGGTGGTGTAGGGCAGCACGGTGAAGCCGTCGTCCACCAATTGCTCTGCGGCGGCGACCAATTCGATGGCGTCGGGCAGCAGGGTGCGCTCGTCGGCGATGACTTCCAGCTTCACCCAATCGGTTTCGAGCGCCTCGCGGGCCAGCTGGGCGGTGAGCACGGCCTCGGCGGCCGTACGGCAGCCGGCGGTATTGGGCAGCGGGGCGATCTCCAGCCGCTTGAGCAGGTCCAGCACACCGGTGCCGCCCGCGGCGTCCACCCGGCGCATGGCGACCGTGGTCAGCTCGGTGCCCGAGGCGACCAGGGCCTCCTCCAGCACGGCCAGGTTCTCCGCGCCGCCGGTGCCCATGATGAGCCGGGAGCCGAACTCGCGACCCGCGATGACCAGCGGCGCTCCCGCCGGCGCGCTAGCCACCCTGCACCGCCGTCAGCACCTCGATCTCCCAGCCGCGGCCGACCGGCTCGTCCCAGCGGGACTTGGGGAACACCGCGCCGTCGATGGCCAGCGCCACGCCCTGGCACGGCAGGTTCAGCCGTTCCAGTAGCTGCCGGATGGTGAGCTCGTCGGGGAACACGTGGTCCTCACCATTGACGGTGACGCCGACCGGAATTGCGGTCATCGAACTCCTCCTGGGTGCTGTGCATATCAAAACGGTGCGGCGGTGGTGAACCGGCGCGGGTCCGCGGCGCGCGCCTCGGGCAGCTCGGTGTCGGCGAGCAGCGCCAGGACGGCGTCGGCGGTGACCGGGGTGTCGAGAATGCCGTTGCGGCCGTGTCCCGCGGCCACGATCACCTGCTCGTCCAGGTAACCGATCAGCGGCAGATTGTCGGGCGAGCCCGGTCGCGAACCCGCGATGGCCTCGGCGAATTCGTACTCGCCGAGGCCCGGCAGCACGGCTTCGGCATCGGTGACCAGGTCGCGGACACCGGCGACGGTGACGGCATTGTCGAACCCGACTTCGTATTGTGTTGCACCCAGCACGATCCCGTCACGCCTCGGCACAAGATATATGGGCCGGCCGTGCACCCGGGCCCGGATCACGCGGGCGGGCGCGGGCGGGGCGCTGGGGCGGCGGCGCAGGCGCAGGATCTCGCCCTTCACCGGGCGCACCGGCAGACCGGGCCACAGGTCGGCGGCCGCGGCGCCGGTGGCGAGTACGATGCGATCGTGCGGCAGGCCCGCCGGGGACTCCACCCGCTCCGCGCGGAACTCGACTCCGGCCGCGGCACAGGCGGTTCGGAGCGCGGTCACCAGGGCGCGATTGTCCACGGCGGGTTCGGCGACGGCGAGCAGTCCGGCGCGCACGCCGCGGCCCAGGCCGGGTTCGGCGGCGCGCACCCCGGCGCGGTCCAGCAGGCGCAGCTCGTGGCCGCGGGCATTCACCCAGTCGGCGATGGTGCGCAGGTCGGCGGCGTCGGCGCCGTCCAGGGCGACGGTCAGGGTCTGGTCGGCGACGAAGACATCGGTGCCGGTGACGGCCCGCAGCTCGGCGGCGAACCCGGGCCAGCGGATCAGGGAGGCGGCGCCGAAGGCGAGAGCGGCGTCCTCACCGGGCCAGCCCTCCGAGAGCGGGGCGAGCATGCCGCCCGCCACCCAGGAGGATCCGGAGCCCACGGCCGGGTCGAAGAGGGTGACGGTCCAGCCCGCTCCGGCGGCACGCCAGGCTACCGAAAGTCCGATCACACCGCCGCCGACGACGGCCAGAGTCCGCATGTGAATCCACCTAACTCATCCCGGCATCCGCGGGACCTGCATATATGTCGCTCGAAACAGTGGACTCGGCGGGATTGTCGCGCACCGGCACGCCGGGTGCGCTCCCTCGGGTCGTTTCGACTGGAACACCGTAGCGCGACTACCGTCGAGGCTGTGCAACCCTCCCACCCGAACCGGCCCGCCACCCCACGGGAACGCCTCGCCACCGCGCGGCTGTACCTGTGCACCGACGCCCGCCGGGACCGGGGTGACCTGGCGGAGTTCGCGGAGGCGGCCCTGGCCGGCGGCGTCGACATCATCCAGCTGCGGGACAAGGGCTCGCCCGGGGAGAAGCAGTTCGGGCCGCTCGAGGCCAAGGCCGAACTGGGTGCGCTGGCCGAGCTGAAGGCCGCCGCCCGCCGCCACGGCGCACTCGTCGCGTGCAACGACCGCGCCGATATCGCGCTCGCGGCCGGGGTGGACGTGCTGCATCTGGGACAGGGCGACCTGCCGCCCTGGTACGCGCGGCAGATCCTGGGCGGCGAGGTGGTGCTGGGCCGCTCCACGCACAATCGCGCGCAGGCCGGGCTGGCCGCGGTGGACGAGCACATCGACTACTTCTGCACGGGGCCGGTGTACGCCACCCCGACCAAGCCGGGCCGCACCCCCGCGGGCATCGACCTGGTCCGGTCCACCGCCGATTCGCACACGCAGCGGCCGTGGTTCGCCATCGGCGGTATCGACGCCCGCAGCCTGCCCGAGGTGCTGGACGCGGGCGCGACGCGAATCGTGGTGGTGCGAGCCATCACCGAGGCCGACGATCCGGAGGCCGCCGCCCGCGCCATCAAGCAGCGGATCCTGGAGAACGACCGCTAGCTAGCCGACCGGGTCGAGGCGGATCGGGACGCCGTTCAGGTTGGACATGCCCGCGAGGCGTTCCACATCGGCGAGATCGGTGGACATCAGGTCGTCTTGCGCTGGCCGTGGTAGCGGCATTACCTCATGCCGTGGCCGTGCGCGAATTCGCAGACGGTGCCCTCGATTCCGGAACGCACGGCATATCGTTGCCGCCAGGCGGGGCTCTGTTGCTCGGTGCGGGCTCGGACTTGCAGGTCGAGGAGTTCTCGTGGGGGAAAGCCCACGTTGCGGGCGTCGGTGATCTTGGAATTCGGCATGTCGCGGCAGCGGGCCAGGTAGAAGATCGCATCGCAGATCATCCGCCGCGGCCATTTCTCCGGGCGACCCCCTCGACCTGCGGTGTTACCCGGTGGTGGCAGCAGCGGCTCCAAGACCGCCCACTCGGGATCGGTCAGCGACGAGGACGGGTAGAACGGGCACTTCGGCGACTCGCCGTGGGTCGGGCACGACAAGCACGAGCAGGTAAGCGACACTGGCACAGGGACTCTCGGTGAGCGGCTACAGGTGTGGAAACCCCAGTCGTACCGGGATTCCCTCTACATGTCAGGCATCACACGCCGACCGGCCACCGAGTTCTCAGATGCCCTTTCAAGCTCAGATCGTCGTTGTCGGTGGCTTGTGTCACACTCGCCGATGATGAGCCGCCACACCACCTTCCGCTACTGCCTCGACCCCACGGTCGAGCAGCAACGGGCGCTCGACCGCCACGCCGGCGCGACACGGTTCGCGTTCAACAAGTCCCTCGACTTCGTGAAAACCGCGCTCACCCAACGTGAAACAGATCCTGATCACCAGGTGCCGTGGACCGGTTTCAGTCTGATCAACGCCTTCAACACATGGAAGAAGACCGAAGCCGCAGGCCGGGTGATTGCGGTCGACCCGGACGGAGTCGCCGAGATCGAGGTGACCGGACTGGTCTGGCGCCGCGAAGTGTGCCAGCAGGTGTTCGAAGAAGCCGCCGTGGACTGCGGACGCGCCCTGGGCGCCTTCGCCGATTCACGCACCGGCAAACGCCAAGGCAACAGAGTCGGATTCCCTCGATTCAAGAGGAAGAACTCGACCACCCCGGCGTTCCGGCTGCGCAACAAGATCTCCAAGTCCGGTCGCGCTGGGATCCGCATCGGCGACAACGGAATTCCGCGATCGGTGACCCTGCCCGGGATCGGAACAATCCGGGTCCGGGAGGACACTCGCCGCCTGCGGCGCATGCTCGCGAACGGGCGCGCCAAAATCCTCTACACCACTGTTTCGTTCCGGGCGGGTCGCTGGCAGCTCAGCGTGACCGTCGAAGCCGCCGATCTCCACCCTGCTGTCCGCCACTGGCCGTGTGCGGCCGACGACGACACCGGCTGGGTGGGGGTCGACCGCGGGTTGTCGAATTTCCTGGTCGCCGCCACAGCGGACGGCACCGAAGTCGCCCGCATCGACAACCCGCCCAAACCCCTGGCCAGGGGATTGCGCCAGCAGCGACGGTTGGCGAAGTCATTGTCCCGCAAGCAGAAAGGATCGCGTAACCGCAAAGACGCCGCCGCCCGGTTGGCGCGGCATCATCACCATGTCGCCAATGTTCGCCGCCACTTCCTGCATCAGGTCAGCAACGGGCTGGTCAAAACCCACGACCGGCTCGTTGTCGAGGACTTGAATGTGGCGGGCATGCTCGGCAACCACCATCTGGCGCAAGCGATCGGCGACGCCGGATGGGCCGACTTCGCCCGAATAGTGCGCTACAAACAACAGTGGCGCGGCGGCACCCTCGTCACCGCCGACCGCTGGTACCCCTCGAGCAAACGCTGCTCGGCCTGCGCCAGGGTGAACGCGCAGCTGACGTTGTCGGATCGGGTGTTCGCCTGCGAGTGCGGGTTTCGCGCCGACCGCGACCACAATGCGGCGGTCAACCTCGCGGTATGGCCGACGAACCGACCCGAAGACTCTCCCCGACCCCCGGACCCCCAAGCATGAGGCCGGGTAACCAATGCTCGCCGACGGGAAGGCGCTGACCGACACCTCATAGGTGCCGGTGAAACCGGCCCGGACGACGCGGGAACCGACGTTCACACCACGCAAGTGGCGTGAACCGACGACGCCCGAGAAGGGCGGTGCCTGACAACCGATCAGAGTTTTCAGGCACGCTGTCAAGACAACACCTGGTCCAGAGTGAGGAACAACACATTTCCGGCCAAATCGGTCTGTTCCGTAACCGATTCGGGCGCGCCGATGCGGGCGGTGCGGCCGACCCCGTCGCCATTCGAATGCAGCCAGAGGAATCCCTGCCCGGCCAGATCCAGGGTGCGCGGCAACGCGGCCGCCACCGCGCCGGTATCGGCGATTCCCTCGAGACTGATGAGGGTGGGCGCGGCGCGCAGGACGGGCCAGGCGGCAGCGAAGCCGGGGTGCAGCGGCCGGTCCTCGACCTCGTCCTCGGGCACCCAGATCAGGTCCTGACTCTCCATGTTGCCGCGGGTGCGCAGCCGATCGGCGGCATCGGCGATGACGGTGGTGTAGGTCCAGCCACTGGGCGCGGTCGCGGTCACGCGGGATCCGCGCACCCGGATCGAGCCGGGCGCGATGCCCGCCTCCTCCTCGGCCTCGCGGACGGCCGCGTGCACGCTGGTCTCGTGTGAATCGCGGGCTCCGCCGGGCAGCGCCCAGGTGCCGCCCTGATGGGTCCAGGCTGCCCGATGATGCAGCAGGACTGCAGATCCGCCGCCAGCCAGCGGGGCGCGCAGCAACAGTCCGGCAGCGCCGAAACGACCCCACTGGCGGGTGCCATCCGGACTCTCCGCCCAGCCGTCCCCATCACCACGCATCTTCGCAATCCCATCGTCCAACCGCGCTGCCGTGCACAGTCCCCGCTCGGGCGGGTCACACCGCGGGGATTCCCGCGTCACAGCGGCGGTACGTCCACAATAAGCTCATCCGACAGCAACAAGTCGGTCGTTCGATATCGGTCGGTAGGAGGTGAGGATGGCTCGCACCGAGGAATTGCGGCTCGCGGAGCTGTCCCCGCGCATCGCCGCCGCGGCCTGGCGCGAACGCTTCGCGACCACCGAACTGCGCAGTTTCGCCCAGTCCTCCCCGGCCAAACTGATCGCCATCGGGCTGGTCCTGCTGAGCCTGTGTGTGGCGGCCGGCATCGTGACCGCCACCGCGGTGACCAATCGGCAACACGCGCTGGACGTCCTGCTGGATCAGTCCGAGCCCGACGCTTATTCGGCGCAGCGGCTCTATACCTCGCTGTCGGTGGCCGACGCCTCGGCCAGTGCCGCCTTCATTTCCGGTGGGCTGGAACCGAAGCCGGTGCGCGACCGGTACAACCAGGCGGTCGGCGAGGCCGCGGCCGAACTGGTGACCCAGTCCAATCGCAGTGATGGGGACGCGGATACGCATCTGCGCAGCGGTATCGCCACCGGACTGCCGGTATATACCGGCGTCATCGAGACCGCGCGGGCCAACAACCGCGCCGGGGAGCCGGTGGGCGCGGCCTATCTGAGCGAGGCATCCAACCTCATGCAGGGGACGCTGTTGCCGATGGCGCAGGAACTGCAGGAGCACCGGTCCGCCGCCATCACCTCCACCCAGCACACGCACGTGCGCCCGCCCTGGCCCGCCATCCTGCTGCCACTGCTGGTGGTGGCGGCGCTGATCGCGGCGCAGCTGTTCCTGTACCGGCGCTGGCACCGGGTGCTCAATCTCGGGCTGCTGCTGGCCACCGGGACCATGGCGGCGCTGCTGACCTGGACGGTGATCGCGGGCATCATCTCCGCGGTGGACACCAGCCACGCCCGCGACGGGGGCAGCACCCCCACCGTGGCGCTCACCGAGAGCCGCATCCTGGCCCAGCAGGCCCGCACCGCGGAGACCCTCAAGCTGGTGCGCCGCGACACCAGCGCCGACTACGACAAGGCCTACGACCAGGCCATCGACAAACTGCGAAACATCCTGTCCGGCTATCGAACCGACGCGCCCGGCGCGAGCGACGTGCAGACCGCGGCGGCCGCCCTGGACCGCTGGCGGGCCGCGCACCAGCGCATGAACGACGCCCTGTCCAAGGGCGACTTCATCGGCGCGGCCGCGGTCGCCACCGGGCCGGGCGCCAACGAGGCCACCGCGCAGACCGACGCGCTGGACCGCGCGCTCGGCGACGGCATCGCCGGCACCCGGAACATGCTGCGCACCGACACCTCGCACGCCGCCCGCACGTTGGACCTGCTCGGCCCCGGGGCGCTGGTGCTGAGCACCGCCGCCGCCGTGCTGATCGCGGCCGGACTCTGGCCCCGACTGCGGGAGTACCGATGACCCGAAGACCCCTCCACTCCCTGACACTCGCGGCCCTGGCCGCGGCCGTGGCCTGCACGGCCGCCTGCGGGAACACCGGTCCCCCGCCACCCGCCCCCTCGACCCGGGTGCCCAGCTATGTCGAGCCGCCACTGCCGTCGGGAGCCGTTGCGGCACAGACCCAGACCGCGCCACCGCCGGAGGTGGCCGATTGCGGTGACCCGACCGCGAGCCTGCGGCCCAACGGCACCAGGAGCGGGCCCGACATCGACGCCATCCGGGCGCGGGGGCGGCTGTTGGTCGGCCTGGACCCGGGCAGCAATCTGTTCAGCTTCCGGGATCCGACCAGCGGCACGCTCGCCGGATTCGATGTGGAGATCGCCCGCGAGCTGGCCCGGGACCTGCTGGGCGATCCGGCGGCGCTGGAGTTCCGGATCCTCGGCTCCGCCGACCGCGAGCGGGCACTGCAGGAGCACACCGTGGACGTGGTGGTGAAGACCATGACCATCAATTGTCAACGGCGGCAGACGGTTACCTTCTCGACCTCGTATCTGCAGGCGCATCAGCGGGTGCTGGCCGTGCGCAACTCCGGCATCACCGGGCTCGCCGATCTGGCGGGCAAACGGCTGTGCGTGGTCAGCGGGACCACCTCCCTGGACCTGATCCGGCGCGCACAGCCCGCCGCGTCCATCCTCACCGTGCCCAGCTGGGCCGACTGCCTGGTGGTGCTGCAGCAGCGGCAGGTGGACGCGGTCAGCACCGACGACACCGTGCTGGCCGGGCTGGCCGAGCAGGATCCGGCCACCGAGGTGGTCGGACCCAACCTGAGCACCGAGCAGTACGGGATCGGCATCTCCAAGGGCGCGGACGATCTGGTCCGCTTCTTCAACGGCACCCTGGAACGCATTCGCGCGGACGGGACCTGGACCCGGCTCTACGGCCGCTGGCTGATGACCGAGCTCGGCGACGCAGCCATTCCGCCGCCCCCGAGGTATCAGGACTGACGATGACCACACCGGATCAGCCCGAGGGTACGCAGGCGGTCGCGCGCACCGAGATGACCGTGGGACCGTACTGGCCCGCCCGGACCGAGCTGACCACGCGGCACGAACCGGCCGGCGACAGCGATGACGACGCGGGCACCCGGCCCGCCCAGCGCACCGAGCCGACGCCGCGGGCGGAATCCCCCGGCACGCAGGCGACCGTCGTGGAACCGGAAATCCGGGTGGCACCGAGTGTTTCGAGCGCCGAGGGCGAGCCGCGCACCCCGACCCGGCCCTCCCAGCGCACCGCCCGCATGACCCGCCCGCGCCCCGTGGTGCGGCGGCTCGGGGCCGGACTGGTGCCGATCCCGGCGGTGGAGCCGGTGGATCCGGAAGCCGCCGTGCTCGACGATCCGGTGGTGGCCGAGGGGCGGAGGTTCTGCTGGCGGTGCGGCAAGCCGGTCGGACGGGCCACTCCGACCCGGGCGTCCACCACCGCGGGCACCTGCCAGACCTGCGGCGCGCCTTACGATTTCCGGCCCTCGCTGTATCCCGGCGACCGGGTGGCGGGCCAGTACGAGATCCAGGGCTGTATCGCACACGGCGGATTGGGCTGGATCTACCTGGCCATCGACCGCAATGTGAGCGACCGCTGGGTGGTGCTCAAGGGCCTGTTGCACGCCGGTGACGCCGAGGCGCAGGCGGTCGCGCTGGCGGAGCGGCAGTTCCTGGCCGAGGTCGTGCACCCGAGCATCGTGAAGATTCACAACTTCGTGGAGCACCCGGGGCCGGACGGGACGCCGATCGGCTACATCGTCATGGAGTACGTGGGCGGGCGTTCGCTGCGCGATCTGCTCGATCACCATGCGCCCGACCGCATGCCGGTCGCCGAGGCCATCGCGTACCTGCTGGAAATCCTTCCCGCCCTGGACTATCTGCATTCGGTGGGGCTGGCCTACAACGATCTCAAGCCCGACAACATCATGATCACCACCGACCGGGTGGAGCTCATCGATCTGGGCGCGGTCACCCAGTTCGAAGCGTACGGAAACCTGTACGGCACCAGGGGATTCCAGGCGCCCGAGATCGCGCACACCGGGCCGACGGTGGCCACCGACATCTACACCGTGGGCCGCACGCTGGCCGTGCTCACCCTGCACCTGCCGATGGAGCGCGGCGCCTACGTCGACGGCATCCCGGATCCGAAGGAGCAGCCGGTGCTGGCTCGGCACCCGTTCCTCCACCGGCTGCTACTGCGCGCCACCCATCCGGACCCGGAGCGCCGCTTCCCCTCCGCACGCCTGCTGGCCACCCAGCTCACCGGCGTGCTGCGGGAGATCCTGGCAGTCGAGACCGGCAACGAGCATCCGCAGCTGTCCACGCTGTTCAGCCCGCCGCGCACCAGTTTCGGCACCGGCGAGCTGATCGCGCAGACCGACGGCATCATCGATGGCATCGCTCGCGACACCCTGCTGCAGCCCGGCAACGTGGTGGCGGCGCTGCCGGTGCCCATCATCGATCCGGGCGACCCGTCCGCGCCGCTGCTGGCCGGGGCCGCGCATCCCGAACCCCGCCACGCCCTCGACGAGCTGCGGCACGCCCGCCAGCGCGCGGCGGCCGAACCCGGCGGCGCGCCGGAGACCTTCGAACTGGAGGTGACGCTGGCCGAGGCCCGCGCCCACCTGGACCTCGACGAGCCCGCGGCCGCCCGCATGCTGCTGGCCCGGCTCACCGACGAGCCGCTGCCGCCGGCCCCGGACTGGCGCATCGACTGGTACCTGGGCCTGACCGAACTGCTGGAACTGGAGTACGAGCGCGCTTTCGCCCGCTTCGACGCCGTGCTGGAGGCACTGCCCGGCGAGATCGCACCCAAGCTGGCGCTCGCCGCCACCGCGGAACTCATTCTCCAGCACTGGGATTCGCCCGATCCCGAGGAGTGGCGGTCCTACGCCGAGAACTACTACGCCACCGTGTGGCGCACCGATCGGGGCGTGGTGAGCGCGGCCTTCGGCCTGGCCCGCCAGCTGGCCGCGGCCGGGAACATCACCGCCGCGGTACACGCGCTGGATCAGGTGCCGCCCGCCTCACGGCATTACGCGGAGGCGCGGATGACGGCCATTCTCATGCTGCTGACCTGCGCGCCCGCCGCGGAACTGGACGAGTCGACGCTACAGGTGGCGGCGGCGCGGGTGCAGGATCTGCCGCCCGGCGAGGGACGCGCGGCCCAGCTGCGAATTCTCACCCTCGGGATCGCGCTGGGCTGGGTGCAGGCCGGGAAGCACCCGAAATCGGTCAGCTCCACGCTGTTCGGGTCACCGTTCACCGAGCGGGATCTGCGGCGCGGCATCGAGACCGGCCTGCGCGGCCTGGCCCGCTCCGCACCCGAACGCACCCACCGGTACGCGCTGGTGGATCTGGCCAACGCGGTGCGTGCCAAGTCCTGGTTCTGAGGAACCGGAAGAATCCCGTGTCGCCCGCGGCGGTCACAGAGGCAGTCTGCGAACCACGGGACCGGCGAGGGAATTGCGGCCCCTACCACGGCTGTGCGTGGTGCGACACGGGTTCCGGTGGACCGGGGGAACCGGATCCGGTGACCACCATGCCAGGCCCATCATGATGTTTTCGTGAAGTCCGAATCACCCCGATGGTGCCGTGGCGTTATCGCCCTCGGGTGCCGTGGCATTCAGCCGACCAGATCGGCGGCGGCGCGGGCGATGGCGAGTTCCTCGTTGGTCGGGACCACCAGCACCGACACGTCCGAGTCGTCGGTCGAGATGCGCCGGGCCGTACGGTCTTTCGCGGTGTTCCGGTCGGCGTCGATACGAATCCCGTACCGCTCCAATCCCGCCATCGACTCGGCACGCACCTTGGCGTCGTTCTCACCGACACCGGCGGTGAAGGTGATGGCGTCCACCTTCCCCAGCTCGATCAGGTACGCGCCGATGTAGCGGCGCAGCCGGTGGATGTAGACGTCGAACGCCAATTTCGCGGTCGGATGGCCGGTTTCGATGAGGCGGCCGAGCTCCCGGAAGTCATTGACGCCGGAGATGCCCTTGATGCCGGAGTTCCGGTTGAGCAGGGCGTCCACATCGTTCACATCCATGTCCGCCGTGCGGATGAGGTGGAAGATGATCCCCGGATCCAGGTCCCCGGACCGGGTTCCCATGACCAGGCCCTCCAGCGGGGTCAGGCCCATGGAGGTGTCCACCGCCTGCCCGGCCCGAATGGCCGAGGCCGACGCACCGTTGCCGAGGTGCAGCACGACCTGGTTGAGCTCGGTTCGGTCCTTCCCGAGGAAGGCCGCGACCTGGCCGGACACGTAATCGTGCGAGGTGCCGTGGAAACCGTACTTGCGAACGCCGTGCGCCGCAGCGATTTCCGCATCGATGGCGTAGGTCTTCGCCGCGGCGGGCAGATTGTGGAAGAAGGCGGTGTCGAACACCGCGACCTGCGGCACGTCCGGCAGCAGCGCGCGAGCCGATTCGATACCGATGACATTGGGCGGATTGTGCAGCGGCGCAAGGGAGGACAGGTCGACGATGGCCTGCACCACCGCGTCGGTGATGAGCGTCGGCTGGTAGAAGACCTCACCGCCGTGCACCACCCGGTGCCCGACCGCGGCCAGATCCGCGTGCGCCAGATCCTGGCCGCTCGCGCTGAACAGATCGAACGCCACGCGCAGGCCCTGCGCATGATCGGCGATGGGGCCCTGATACTCGAGAGTCTTCTCGCCCGAGGTGTGTTCGACGGTCACCGCGTTCGACTCGACCGCCTCGCCGATGCGCTGCACCACACCGTGCGCGCACACATCGGTGGTTGCCGGATCGAGCAGCTGATATTTGATGGACGAGGATCCGGAATTGATCACCAGAACCTTCATCACGCCTCCTGCTGAGCCTGAATCGCGGTGATCGCGACAGTGTTCACGATGTCCGCGACCAGCGCGCCCCGCGACAGATCATTGACCGGCTTGCGCAAACCCTGCAGCACCGGGCCGATGGCGACGGCCCCGGCGCTGCGCTGCACCGCCTTGTAGGTGTTGTTGCCGGTATTGAGGTCCGGGAAGATGAAGACCGTCGCCTGGCCCGCCACTTCGGAATTCGGCAGCTTGGTCTTGGCCACCGTGGGCTCGATCGCGGCGTCGTATTGAATCGGCCCCTCCACCAGCAGTTCCGGCGCCCGCTCGTGCACCAGCTTGGTGGCGGCGCGCACCTTGTCGACGTCCACGCCGGAGCCCGACTCGCCCGTGGAGTAGGAGAGCATGGCCACGCGCGGGTCGATGCCGAACTGGACGGCGGTGCGGGCGGAGGAGATGGCGATATCGGCCAGCTGGTCGGAGGTCGGATCCGGCACCACGGCGCAGTCGCCGTACACCAGCACCCGGTCGGCCAGGCACATGAGGAAGACGCTGGACACCGTGGACACGCCCGGCTCGGTCTTGATGATCTCGAAGGACGGGCGGATGGTGTGCGCGGTGGTGTGCGCCGCGCCCGACACCATGCCGTCGGCGACGCCCATGTGCACCATCATGGTGCCGAAATACGAGATGTCGCTCATGAATTCGCGGGCGCGGTCCACCGTCATGCCCCTGTGGGCACGCAGGCGGGTGTACTCTTCCGCGAATTCGTCACGCAGCGGGCAGGTCTTGGGATCGAGCACCTCGGCGGCCTCGATGTCCACGCCGAGCTCGGCGGCGCGGCCCCGCACCGACGCCTCGTCGCCGAGGATGGTGAGGTCGGCGATCTTGCGCTGCAGCACCCGGCCGGCCGCGCGCAGAATGCGGTCGTCGTCGCCCTCGGGCAGCACGATGCGCTTGCGGTCGTTGCGGGCGCGGTCGATGAGCTGGTACTCGAACATCTGCGGGGTGACGATGTTCGGGATGGGAATCTCGATCTGCCGCAGCAGTTCCCGCGGATCGACCCGCTGCTCCATGAGAGCCAGCGCGGTGTCCACCTTACGGATGCTGGACAGCGAGACGCGGCCGCGGGTGAGCGCGGTGGCCTTGGCGGTCTCGAAGGTGCCGAGGTCGGTGGCGAGGATGGGCAGTTTGGGTTTGAGGCCCGCCATCAGCCGCGCGATGGACGGCTCGGGCAGCATGCCGCCGTTCATGATGATGCCGGCCAGCGACGGAAAGCCCTCCGCCTCATGGGCGTTCACCAGCGCGAGCAGCACGTCGGAGCGGTCTCCGGGGGTGATGACGGCGGCGCCGTCGGTGAGACGTTCCAGAATGTGCTCGGCGGTCATGCCGCCGACGATGACCTCGAGCGCCTCGCGCTGCATGAGTTCCGGGTCGCCGCTGTAGAGTTCGCCGCCGATGGCCTCGCGCAGCTCCTCCATGGTGGGCGCCTGCAGCAGCGGCACCTCGGGCAACGCCCAGGACGGCACGGCGCAGGCCTGCTTCAGGGCTGCGGCGTCGGCTTCCAGCTGCCCGGGCTCGCACCGGTTGGCGATCACCGCTACCAGCTTGGCGTGCTCGGCCGCCAGCTCGGCGCGGCACAGCTCCACCAGCTGGCCCAATTCCTCAGGGGTGCGGCCCATTCCGCGCACCACCAGCAGTACGGGCGCGCCGAGGTTCACCGCGATGCGGGCGTTGTAGCGCAGTTCGCTGGGGCTGGCGACATCGGTGTAGTCCGAGCCGACGATGAGCACGGCGTCGCACTGCTTGGCGACCGCGTGGTACCGCATAACGATCTCGCTGATCGCCGCGTCCGGATCCTCGTGCACCTGTTCGTAGGTGACGCCGATGGCCTGGTCGTAGTCGACATCGGAGGTGGAGTGCTCGAGCAGCAGCTCGAGAATGTAGTCGCGCCCGATCGCGGACCTGGTGATGGGCCGGAACACGCCCACTCGCGGCGTGGTCGCCGCGAGGGCCTGCAGGACACCGAGCGCCACCGTCGACTTGCCGGTGTCGCCCTCGGGGGACGCGATGTACACACTGGAAACCGGTGTGGCAGCCATGGGCGAAAGCCTACCGACCGTTATGGGCTGATTTCCGCGCCTACCCGGTTACCCGGCCGCGAACAGTCGGGGACGGACTTCCGCAAGGGTCGCCCGTCCCCGGCCGCCACTCGATCTGGTGTGGCGTGAACCGACTCAGAGGGCGCGCAGGCGGGGCGCCAGATCGCGCTGGAACAGATCCAGGAACCGGCGCTGATCATGACCGGGCGCGTGGAAGACCAGGTGGTTCAGGCCCGCGTCCACATACGGCTTGATCTGCTCGACCGCCTGATCCGGATCGCTGGCCACGATCCAGCGCTTGGCGATCTGCTCGATCGGCAGCGCGTCGGCGGCCGCCTCCATCTCGATGGGATCGGTGATGGAGTGCTTCTGCTCCGCGGTCAGCGAGAGCGGGGCCCAGAAGCGAGTGTTCTCCAGTGCCAGAACGGGATCGGTGTCATAGGAGATCTTGATCTCGATCATGCGGTCGATGTCGTCGACGGAGCGGCCGGCCTTGGCGGCGCCCTCCGCGACGGCGGGCATCAGCTTCTCGGTGTAGAGATCCATGCCCTTGCCGGAGGTGCAGATGAAACCGTCACCGGCGCGGCCGGCATACCGGGCCACCAGCGGGCCGCCCGCGGCGATGTAGACCGGGATGCCGCCCTTGGGCACGTCGTAGATCGAGGCGCCGACGGTCTTGTAGTACTGGCCGTCGAAGTCCACCCGCTCGCCCGTCCACAGCGCGCGCATCAGGTCCACCGACTCGCGCAGCCGCGCGAAACGTTCTTTGAACTCCGGCCATTCGCCCTGGAAGCCGGTGGCGATCTCGTTCAACGCCTCACCCGAGCCGACGCCGAGCATGATGCGATCCGGGTACAGGCAGCCCATGGTGGCGAAGGCCTGCGCGATGACCGCAGGGTTGTAGCGGAAGGTCGGGGTCAGCACCGAGGTGCCGAGCTGAATGCGCTTGGTGCGCTCGCCCACCGCGGCCAGGAAGGCCAGCGAGAACGGGGCATGCCCGCCATTGTGCCGCCACGGCTGGAAATGGTCGGAGACGGTGGCACTGTCGAGGCCGTGCGCCTCCGCCTCCACCGCGAGCTCCACCAGTTCGCGCGGGCCGAACTGTTCCGCGGACGCCTTGTAACCGAGCTTGAGGTCTTTCACCTGGGCACTCCTGTCGCCTTGCTGCGCTCGAGCTGTGCGGGCCAACCTCCCGCACGACCGCCGCGACACCGGGCATCGCGAACGGTCTTACCTCGCACGATAGGTCAGCGGTGAAACGCGGTGCGGCAGGGGTCACACCCAAGGGATCGAACCCCGGGTAGGCGGACGGTATTCCGGGCATGAAACCGGTCGGACGGGTATCCAGAGCAGGAATATATGAGCGTTCGGTCCCGGGATAGCGGAGAATGTGCGCGTGACCAACTCGAGCGCTGAACCGATCCTCTCCTATCTGACCGACATGGACGGCGTCCTCGTGCACGAGAATCACATGGTGCCCGGGGCCGATCAGTTCCTCGCCGAACTGCGCGACAACGACATTCCGTTCCTGGTGCTCACCAATAATTCGATCTACACCGCGCGCGATCTACAGGCCCGGCTAAAGCACACCGGCCTCGATATTCCGGCCGAATCCATCTGGACCTCCGCGCTGGCCACCGCGACCTTCCTCAAGGACCAGCGGCCCGACGGCACCGCCTACGTGGTCGGCGAATCCGGCCTCACCACCGCGCTGCACGAAATCGGTTACGTCCTTACCGATTCCGACCCGGACTACGTGGTGCTCGGCGAAACCCGCACCTACTCTTTCGAAGCCATCACCACCGCCATCCGGCTCATCGCCGCGGGTGCCCGCTTCATCGCCACCAACCCCGACGCCACCGGACCCTCCCGCGAGGGCATCCTCCCGGCCACCGGCTCGGTCGCGGCCCTCATCACGCAGGCCACCGGCAAGAAGCCGTACTACGTGGGCAAGCCCAACCCGCTGATGATGCGCTCGGCGCTGCGCCGCCTCGGCGCGCACTCGCAGTCCACCGTCATGATCGGCGACCGGATGGACACCGACGTCATCGCGGGCCTGGAGGCGGGCATGCGGACCATCCTGGTCACCACCGGCATCTCCACCCCGGCCCTGGTCGAGCAGTTCCCGTACCGCCCGACCACCATCCTGCCCTCGGTGGCCGCCCTGGTCGGCAAGACCAAGGACCCGTTCGCGCTGTAAGTCAGGCCACGCCCGTCGCGTCGCCCTCGAGCGCGTCGAGGGCGGCCGACAGGGTCGTCAGCGCGTCCACGATGTGGGCGAGCTGCTCGATACCCAGATGCGCGACAAGCCGTTTCGCCATGGCCGCGTGCTGCGGGTCGATCCGCCGCACCGCGTCGTGACCCGCCTCGGTAATGGCCACCAGCTTCGCGCGCCGGTGCGCCGGATTGGGGCGGTATTCCACGAATCCCTTGTCCGCCAGCACATCCGCGATGCGCTGCACACTCTGGCGGGTGATACCCATTTCGCGGGCGATACCGGCCACCGGAAGCGGTTCGTGCAGAATCGCGCCGAGCACCTGCCACCACGCGACCGTGATCCCGGACGGTTTGGCCAATTCCTCTGCGATCGAGAGGAATTGGCCGTTCAGCTTGAACGACGTGACGGCCGCGGCCCCGAACAGCTGCTGCGCGGTGCGCGTCATCGCGCGGCCGCCGCGCGCTGCTGCTCGTACTCGAACAAAGCGTAGAAGCCTGCGGGATCATTGTTTCCGTACAGCTGGTACCAGGACTCCAGCACCTGCGGCTCGTAGATGCCGAGGCGCGCGAAGATCTCACGGGCGAAATCGACCGGTCGGGTGCCGGTCGCGGTGATCAGGTCACCGTCGGTGACGGCGGTCGCCTGAACGTAGTGCTCGCCGCCCGAATATCCGGAGTAGGCAAGATATCCCGCGTCATTGCTGGTGTGCGACCGATCGTCGAGCAGCCCCTCCTGCGCCAGCCCGAAGGTCGCGCCGCAGATCGCCGCCACCGGCACCCCGGCGGCCAGAAACTCCCGGGCCCTGCTCGCGAAGGCCGTCAGCACCTCGGGACGCTGCCCGGTTTCGAGTCCCGGCAGGATCAGCATGGCGCTGTCGGCGGGCTTCAGATCATCGAGAACGAGATCGGGCAGGACCCGCATGCCGCCCATCGACGTGATCGGCTCGGCGCCGAGGGCGACCGTCTTCACCTGCCAGGTTCCCGGCTCGCGGTGCCAGAGTTCGCGATTGATGTGCGCGATCGCATGCCCGGCCTCCCAGTCCGAGAAGCTGTCGTACACGGCCATGTGGACTGTTTTCATCATGACAGCATGCTGTCATGTTTGACAGCATGCTGTCAAACATGATTCTCAGCGGCCTCCCCCGTCGACCCCTGAACACGAAAAGGGCCGGAACCCAGTGGGTTCCGGCCCTCTCGAATACTCGTCGGATCAGCTCAGCGCCTGGTCCAGATCATCGAGGAGGTCCTCCACATCCTCGAGCCCGATGGAGATGCGGAGCACGCCATCGGTAATCCCCACGGCCGCACGGCCTTCCGGTCCCATCGCCCGGTGGGTGGTGGTGGCCGGATGGGTGATCAGCGTCTTCGCATCGCCGAGGTTGTTGGAGATGTCGACGATGCGCAGCCGGTTGAGCACCTCGAAAGCCCGCTTCTTGGCCTCGTTCTCCTGGGCCTTCAGCTCGAAGGTGATCACCGTGCCGCCGCCGGACATCTGACGCTTGGCCAGCTCGTACTGCGGGTGCGAGGACAGGAACGGGTACTTCACCCAAGCCACCGCGGGATGGGTCTCCAGGAACCCGGCGATCTTCAGCGCGGAGTCCACCGACTGGCGCAGGCGCAGTGGCATGGTCTCCAGGCCCTTGAGCAGGGTCCACGCATTGAAGGGGCTCAGCGCCGGACCGGTGTGACGCATCAGGTTCTTCACCGGGCCGTCGATGTAGTCCCGCGGTCCGAGGATCGCGCCGCCGAGTACCCGGCCCTGGCCGTCGATGTGCTTGGTGCCCGAGTACACGGTGATGTCCGCGCCCAGGTCGAAGCCGCGCTGCAGCAGCGGGGTGGCGAAGACGTTGTCCAGCACCACCTTCGCGCCCGCCGCGTGCGCGAGATCGGAGACCGCGCGCACATCGGTGAGGGTCTGCATGGGGTTGGAGGGGGTCTCGAAGAAGACGGCCCGGGTCGGCACCGACAGCGCCTGCTCCCACTGGTCCAGGTCCTCGCCGTCGACGAAGACGGTCTCCACGCCCCAGCGCGGCAGGATCTCGTTGGCCACCACGAAGCAGGAGCCGAACAGGCTGCGCGCCGCCACCAGTCGGTCACCCGCCGAGAGCAGCGCGCCCAGGGCGGTGAAGACCGCGGACATGCCGGAGGCGGTCGCGAAACAGGCTTCCGCGCCGTCGATCAGGCGCAGCCGCTCCTCGAACATGGCGACCGTCGGGTTGCCGTAGCGGGAGTAGACGAAGTGCTCGATATCGCCGGTGAAGGACGCCTCGGCCGCCTCGGCGCTCTCGTAGACGAAACCCGAATTGAGGAACAGCGCCTCGGAGGTCTCGTCGAAGCCGGAGCGCCGGGTGCCGCCGCGCACGGCCTGCGTGGCGGGGCCGACGCCCTCGGGGAGCGGTTTGTCGAAGGAACCACCGGTGATCATGACTGCCTCCCTGCGATCCGGCCGGACACGAAACTCATGACTGACGCCAGGGCAGGCCGTCGGCGCGCCAGCCGGTGCCGCCGCGATGCCCCTGACCGTCGAGCGCACCCTCGAAGCCGTCGACCACATTGAAGGACGGGGCGATGCCGAGGGTGGTGGCGGCGGTGGCCGCGCCGATGGAGCGCTGGCCGGAGCGGCAGATGAAGATGACCGGAGCGGCCGAGTCCTGGCCGCGATCGCCGAGCGCCTGCTTCAGCTGGTCGGTGAAGCGGGTATTGGGCGTGCCGGAGACGTCCACCCACTCGATCAGCGCGGTCGGCCGGCCGATGCCGCTGGTGTCGGGCACCCCGACGAACCGCCACTCGGCCTCGGTGCGCACGTCCACCAGCACCGCATCGGGGTTGTCGCGCAACAGTTCCCACGCCTGCTTCGGCGTGATGTCACCCGCGTAGCTCACTTGTACCTCCTGTGAATCCGCACTTGCCGCACCGCTGTCCGATGCGAGGCCAGGTCGTCACCCGGAGCACCCCACCGCGGAGGAGGGTTGCCGACCAGCCAGCCGGGGCTTGACGCTGGTACTCATGACCTGAGTCGAGACTGCCGAAAAAACGGCCCCACTGTCAAACCCCGGCCGAGACTTCGGCCGTTGTCACGAATTGCAGACCAACCAGCGGGAATTCTCCCGGGTGAAGCGCCAGGTCGAGGTGGATTGAGCGCCGGAGACGGTGAAAGTGACCTGCGCCGTGGCCTTCTCGCCGTCGACGGCCGGGTCGGAGAGCTTGTCGAACGTGATGGTCCTCCCGGTCGCGGCGGCGATCTTCAGCGGCGAGGCGTTCTCGTCGAATCCCTTGCAGGACAGGGTCGGATCGTACTTGCCGGTCTCGCTACGGGACTTGATGAAGTTGCCCGCCGCCACCGAGAGCCGATCGGAATCTGTGACATTCTTCTCAACCGGCGAGACCAGCGTCGCGATCACGATGCCCAGGATCACGATCGCGATGACGCCCGCCGCGACCAGGAACGGCCACATGCTCCGGGCCTCGTCCTGGTCGATCGGAACCGATGTCTCCTCGACTGTCTCCTCGGCGTCGCTCATGGGTAGATCATGCCTGGTCGCCGCCGTCCGCCTGCCACGGCATTCCCATAGTCAGGGCCTCGGCGTTCCCACAGTTCACGGCCCTGCGCGCGAAGGGCCCCGTGCGCCATCGATAGAATCAGCAGAATTTCCGCCCCAGGCGCGGGAATAGCAAGACTACGCAGCAACGCTGCAGCGTCGGGGGCCAACGGCGGCCACCGAAGCCAGGGCGTCAACTTAGCCTAAGCTAAGAACGACGGCTGAGTTTTGACGACAAGTTAGTTTCGACCCAAAGGGTGCGCCGAAGAATGACCGAACAGAGTGCAGCGACCCGCCCGCTACGCATTGCGATCGTGGGCGCGGGCCCGGCCGGTATTTACGCCGCCGATGCCTTGATGAAGTCCGATGCCGAGGTGAGCATCGACCTCTACGAACGCATGCCCGCGCCCTTCGGCCTCATCCGCTACGGCGTCGCGCCCGACCACCCGCGCATCAAGGGCATCATCACCGCCCTGCACAAGGTCCTCGACAAGCCGCAGGTCCGCCTGCTCGGCAATATCGACTACGGCGTCGACATCACCCTCGAGGACCTGCGTCAGTTCTACGACGCGGTCATCTTCTCCACCGGCGCCAACGCCGACCGCGCCCTCGAGGTGCCCGGCATCGACCTCGACGGCTCCTACGGCGCCGCCGACTTCGTGTCCTGGTACGACGGCCACCCGGACGTGCCGCGCAGCTGGCCGCTGGACGCGGAGAAGGTCGCCGTCCTCGGTGTCGGCAACGTCGCCCTCGACGTGGCCCGCGTACTCGCCAAGACCGGCGACGAACTGCTGCCCACCGAGATCCCGCCGAACGTCTACGAGGGGCTGCAGGACAACAAGGCCCTCGAGGTCCACGTCTTCGGCCGCCGCGGACCCGCGCAGGCCAAGTTCACCCCGCTCGAACTGCGCGAACTCGACCACTCCCCGACCATCGAGGTCATCGTCGACCCCGAGGACATCGACTACGACGAGGGCTCCGAGGCCGCGCGCCGCCACTCCAAGCAGGTCGACATGATCTGCAATACGTTGGAGCAGTGGGCCATCCGCGACGTCGGCGACCGCCCGCACAAGCTGTTCCTGCACTTCTTCGAGAACCCGTCCGAGATCCTCGGCACGGACGGCAAGGTCGTGGGCCTGCGCACCGAGCGCACCCAGCTGGACGGCACCGGAAACTGCAAGGGCACCGGCGAATTCAAGGACTGGGACATCCAGGCCGTGTACCGCGCGGTCGGCTACCTGTCGCAGAACATCCCGCTGCTGCCCTTCGACGACCAGGCCGGCACCGTGCCCAACGAGGCCGGTCGCGTGCTCGTCGACGAGGATGCCGACGGCGCGGCTCGCTACATGCCCGCTACCTATGTGACCGGCTGGATCAAGCGCGGCCCGGTCGGCCTCATCGGCCACACCAAGGGCGACGCCAACGAGACCATCGCCTGCCTGCTCGACGACGCCGCGAACTTCACCCCGGCCGCGAAGCCGGAGCTGGAAGCGGTCACCGAGTTCCTCGAGGGCAAGGGCATCCCGTTCACCACCTGGGCCGGCTGGTACCGCCTCGACGCGCACGAGCGCGCCCTGGGCGAGCCGCAGGGCCGCGAGCGGGTCAAGGTCGTCGAGCGCGACGAGATGCTCGCCGCCTCCGAACCCGACAAGGTTTCCTGACCGGCTCCGGGCAAGATGTCCTGACCAGCGCCAATCCGCCTGCCGGACAAGGTTGTCCACACATGTCACCGTTCTGAGGCATGCTGATCACGTGTTCGATGCCCATCTCCACATCTTCGATCCGCGGTTCCCGCTGGTCGAGAACGAGGGCTACCTGCCCGACCCGTACACCATCGCCGCTTATCGCAAGCGCATGTCCCGCTTCGATATCGACGGTGGCGCCGTGGTCAGCGGGTCGTTCCAGGGCACCGATCAGAGCTATCTACTGGCCGCCCTCGCCGAACTCGGCGAGGGCTGGGTCGGCGTCACCAATCTGCACGTGGACGCCACCGACGCGGAGATCCTCGAGCTGAACCGGGCCGGGGTGCGGGCCATCCGGTTCAACCTCAAGCGCGCGGGCGGCGATATCGTCGGGCTCACCATGCTGGCGCTGCGGGCCTACGAACTGGCCGGCTGGCATGTGGAGCTCTACATCGACGGGTCCATGCTGGGCTCGCTGGAACCGGTCATCACCAAGCTGCCCAAGCTGTCCATCGACCACCTGGGTATGTCCGACGACTGCCTGCCCTACCTGCTCAACCTGGTCGACCGCGGGGCCAAGGTGAAGGCCTCCGGCTTCGGGCGGGTGGCGATGAATGTGGGCTCGGCCCTGCGCAAGATCCACACCGTCAACCCCGAGGCCCTCATGTTCGGCACCGACCTGCCGGGCACCCGGGCCGGACGGCCGTTCCGCGACGCGGATATCGTGCTGATCGCCGATGCCGTGGGCTCCGATCTGCACCGGGTGCTCGAAGACAATGCCCGCGCGTTCTACGGGCTGGCCGCCAAGGAACGCCTCTTCGAGGACCCGAACCCGACCATGCGCCGAGCCGCGGGCGAACCGCCCACCCTGCGCCTGCCGCGCTCGGAGCTCCCCGGACCCCCGCCCCCGGATACCCTGCCGCTGCCGATCATCGATCGCTAGCGCAGTGGGGCCACCCGCGCAGAGCCGCGGAGACTTCGCGTTATTGTCATACCGTCAACACCGGCGTGTGAGCCGGTGCGCAGGATTCGACGACGAACCGAGGTAGGGCGTGAGCACTCCATCCACCGCCAAGCAGGGCCCGCTCGCGGGCATCCGGGTTGTTGAACTGGCCGGCATCGGCCCCGGTCCGCACGCGGCACTGCTGCTCGCCGACCTCGGCGCCGACGTGGTGCGGGTGCAGCGGCCCGGCATGCTGCCCGGCTTCATGGAGCGTCCGCAGTGGCGCGGGCGCACCATCGTCGAGGCGAACCTGAAGGATCCCGCCGACATCGAGCGGGTGCTCGGGCTCATCGAGAAGGCCGACGTGCTACTCGAGGGCTTCCGGCCCGGCGTCACCGAACGCATGGGACTGGGCCCCGACGCGGCGCTGGAACGCAATCCGCGCCTGATCTACGGCCGCATGACCGGCTGGGGCCAGTACGGCCCGATGGCCGACCGCGCCGGACACGACATCAACTACATCTCGCTCACCGGTGTGCTGAATGCCATCGGCCGCAAGGGCGAACGCCCCGTGCCGCCGCTGAACATGGTCGGCGACTTCGGTGGCGGTTCCATGTTCCTGGTCTTCGGCATCCTGGCCGCGCTGGTGGAGCGCCAGAACTCCGGCAAGGGCCAGGTCATCGACGCCGCCATGATCGATGGCGCACTCGCCCTCTCCCACATGATCTGGGGCATGAAGGGCGTGGGCCTGTGGTCCGATGAGCGCGGCACCAACCTGCTCGACACCGGCATGGCCTTCTACGACACCTACGAGACCTCCGACGGCAAGTACATGGCCGTGGGCTGTATCGAGCCCCAGTTCTACGCGGAACTGCTGCAGGGCCTGGAGATCTCGCCCGAGGGCCTGCCCAACCAGCTCGACCCCAACGGCCAGGACCAGCTGCGCAAGCTGTTCACCGAGAGGTTCAAGACCAAGACCCGCGACGAGTGGTGGGCGATCTTCGAGCACACCGACGCCTGCACCACCCCGGTCCTGACTTTCACCGAGGCCGAACAGAATCCGCACATCCAGGCCCGCACCGGCCTGATCGACATCGACGGCGTCGTGCAGCACGCCCCGGCCCCGCGCTTCTCGCGCACGCCGGCGGGCATCCCGACCCCGCCGCCGAACGAGGGCACCCCGATCGAAAAGGTCTGGGCGGACTGACCTTCCGCGCACGGCCGAACGCCCCCGGTGGAAGACGAATTCCACAGGGGGCGTTGACTTTTCCGATGCGGCGGGTAGCTCCCGGAATTACGGGGCGACGAGCTGGATGTCGAGCTCGATGGCGATCTTGTCGCTCAGCATGGCGTTGGGCATGCCCGGGGCGACGTCGAACTCGCTGCGCTTGATGGTGCCGGAGGCGGTGAAGCCGGCGTGCTCCTTGTTGTCCTGCGGGAAGACCTGCACGCCGCCCCACTCGACCTCGAGGGTGACGGGCTTGGTGATACCGCCGATGGTGGCCTCACCGGTGACCTCGAACTCCTCGCTCAGGGCGACGGGCTCGGGGACGCGGAAGGTCAGGTGCGGGCGGTTGGCGACATCGAGGATGTCGGCGCTGCGGACGTGGCCGTCGCGCATCTCGTTGCCGGTGTCGAAGGAGTCGAAGTAGATGGTGGCCTCGATGGCGGCCTCGCCGGCCTCGTTGACCACGAAGCCGGTCTCGAAGCGGTTGAAGCGGCCGCGGACCTTGGAGATGCCCAGGTGCTTCACGGTGAAGTTGACCGAGGAGTGGGCGGCGTCCAGGGTCCAGGAGCCGGGGGCGAGGGTGGTCTGCTCGGAAGTCGTCATGTCGACCAGACTAAGTGGACTCCGGTCCGTTTATCCACACCGTGGTTATCCGGGGACTACCAGGGCGCGGATAACGGAACCAGGACCCGGCAGTATGGAAGGGTGTCCCGTTCCGAATTCGCCGAGTTCCTGATCGCCCGCCGCGCGCGACTGCAGCCCGAGGACGTCGGACTGCCCGCCGGCCGGCGGCGGCGCACACCCGGCCTGCGCCGCGAGGAGGTGGCCGCGCTCGCCGGTGTCAGCGCAGACTACCTGGCCCGCCTGGAACAGGGGCGCGACACCAACCCCTCCACCGCCGTGCTGGCGGCCCTCGCGGAAGCCTTGCGGCTCAACGAGATCGAGAAACACCACTTCGGCAAGCTGGCCCTAGGACTGGAACAGAAGGCCTCCTGCCCCGCATCCGGGCAGGCCCGGGAACAGGTCTCCGAGACCATTCAGGCGGTCATCGACGCCCTGCAGCCGACGCCCGCGCTGGTGCTCGGCCGCTGGCTGAACCTGCTCGCCGGAAACCCCTCCTTCCGCGCCTTCGCCGAACCCCTCGGCGTGTTCGACGCGGAGGCGCACGGCAACTTCGCCATCTACATCTTCGCCCATCCGGCCGCCCGGCAGACCTTCCTGAACTGGTCCGACGCCGCCGATATGGCCACCTCGTCCCTGCGCGCCGCCGCCACCCGGTTCCCCGACGACCCGTCGGTCGAGGCCATCGTCACCGCCCTGAGCCGCTACCCGGAGTTCGAGCGACGCTGGCGCGAGCACCGGCTCACCGATTTCCGATCCCTCGTGCTGAAGATTCAGCACCCCGCGCGGGGTGCGGTCGAGGTGGAGGTCGAGACCCTGGATCCGGCCGCCGACCAGACCATCATGGTCTGGCTGGTCGACCGCCGTCAGGCCCGCACCCCCGGATTACGGCTGGTCAACGAATAAAAGCCGCAGGTTCCGGGGGTTTCGTTCCCGCTGCCGGGGCGGGTCGGGCCATCTACAGTTGAGCCATGGCTCGGAATTGGCCGATGGTCGAGCGGGTGAGAGAACTCGAATCGATCAGGTCGGCACTCACCGGTGACGAGTTCGTCGGGGCGGTGCTCACCGGTGACGCGGGGGTCGGCAAAACCACGCTGGCGCGGCAGGCCACCGCCGCCGTCGGCGGCAATATCCGCTGGGTCGCGGGTACCGAATCCGCCCGCAGCATTCCGCTCGGGGTCTTCGCGCACATGGTGGGGGTGTACACCGCGCACGATCCGGTGACCTTCATGGCGGCCGCGCGCGAGGCGCTGCTCGCCGACGGGCACACCATCATCGGCGTCGACGACGCGCATCTGCTCGACCAGCTCTCGGCCACCCTGCTGCTGCAGCTGGCCATCGACAAGGCCGCCCACATCGTGTGCACCGTACGCAGCGGGGTGCAGGTGCCCGACGCGGTGACCTCGCTGTGGAAGGAAGGGCATCTGCTGCGCATCGACCTGAAGCCGTTCACCCAGCGGCAGAGCGTGGAACTGGTGGAATCGATGCTGGGCGGACAGCTGGAGGGCTTCACCGCCAATCTGATGTGGGAATCCTCCGGCGGCAACGCGCTTTTCCTGCGGCACCTGGTCGAGGGCGCGCTGGAGGCCGGGACGCTGCGGCAGGTCAGCGGGGTGTGGCAGCTGCGCGGGCGCGCGGCCGTCACCTCGGAATTGGCTGCGCTGCTGGAGGATCGGGTCGAGCAGCTGCCCGAGTCGGTCCTGCGGGTGCTGGAACTGCTCACCTTCTGCGAGCCCATCGACCTGGACGTGCTCTCCGAACTCGCGGGCGAGGAAGCGGTGGAATCCGCCGAATCACGCGGTCTCATCAGGATTGTCGAGAACAGCCATCAGCTGCTGGTGCGCTACAACCATCCGCTGTTCGGTGAGGTGATCCGGCGGCGGCTGGGCATCGCGTCGGCGCGGCGGCTGCGCGGGCGGCTGTACTCCTCGCTCCGGGACCGGCCCATCAACTCCGCGTCCGAGCGCATCCGATTGGCCGAATTGGCCTTGGACAGCGACAAATCCGCGGATCTCGAGCTGTTCCAGGCGGCGGCCGCGGATGCCATCGCACTGGCGAATCTCCCACTGGGAGAACGCTTCGCGCGCGCGGCCGTGGAACGCCAGGGCGGCGTGGAGGCCGCCGATCTGCTGGCTCGCGCGCTTTTGTGGCAGGGGCATCGCATCGAGGCCGAGCGCACGCTGGCCGGATTCGATCCGGACCAGATGAACGAGGTGCAGCTGGCGCGCTGGGGCAGCACCCGGGTGTCGAATCTGCTGTGGTCCATGGGCGATGCCGACCGCGCCGATACGGTGCTGGAATCGGTGCGCAAACGGGTCACCCATCCGAAAATCATTGCGACACTGGACGGTCTGGCCTCCGCGTGCGCGGTCAACGAGAACCGGATCGACGACGCGTACGCCCTCGCCGAACCGGTCATGTCCGCCCCGGACGCGCCACCGTGGGCGGTGTACTGGGCGGCCTTCGGCGGCGGACTCGCCCTCGCGCTCATGGGACGCGGTGAAGCTGCCCGGCAGTACGCGGCCCGCTCGCACGCCGTGGAGTCGCACATCGACGGATTGAACCGATTCATCTCCACGCACGCGGAAGTGCTGGCCCTGACCTTCATCGGCGAGTTGGAAGCCGCGCGCCGATGCGCCAATACGCCCTACCCGTTCTCCTCCCCCGGCCAATATCTGGCCTGGGGCATGGCCAAGATCCTGCAGGGCACCGTGGATGTGGCGCAGGGCCAATTCCCGCAGGGTATCGACAACCTCGAACAGGCGCTCGCCGCGCTCACCGCCGAGGGCGCCGCGGCCTGGATGTTCCCCGCGCAGCTGCGATTGGCCGAGGCGTATTCGGCGCTCGGGCGGCCCGCCGAAGCCGCGGACGCCATTGCGGCGGCGACCCTCCGGGGCGGGCGGCACAGCGCCGTCTACGAACCGTTGCTCGAGCTCGCAAGGGCCATGCAGGCCGCCGCCGAGGGCACCGCGACCCCAGCCGTGCGGCTCGCCCTCGGTGCCGCCGATCTGGCCGCGCGCACCCATCAGCACGCCATCGAGGCCATGGCCTTGCATACCGCGGCCCGCTTCGGCGACCACTCGGTGGCCGGCCGGCTGGCGGATCTGGCGGCCCGCATCGACGGGCGGCTGGTACAGGCGCAGGCCCGGCACGCGGTGGCGGTGGCCGCCCACGATGGGCCCGGATTGGACGCCGCCGCAGCGGAATTCGAGTCGATCGGGGCGCTGCTGTCGGCGGCGGACGCGGCCGCGCAGGCCGCCTCCGCGCACGAGCGGGCGGGTGACCGGCGGCGCTTGCTGGAATCCGCGGCCACCGCCAATCGGATGGCGGCCGCCTGCGGCGGGGCCTCGACCCCGGCGCTGCGGCAATCCGCGCAGCCGCTGCCGCTGACCGCGCGCGAACGGGAGATCGCGAATCTGGTGGCGGCCGGGCTGTCCAACCGGCAGATCGCGGACCGGCTGACGGTCTCGGTGCGGACGGTGGAGGGGCACCTGTACCGGGCGTGCATCAAGCTCGATGTCACCGATCGGGAGGCGCTGGCGGAATTGATGCGCGGCGGGACGCCTTCGGGCAAGTCCGTGAACTGACCTGATCCGAGTTTTGCCAACCCGTGGTGTTTCGGCGTAACTCGTCGGCATCGAGCAGTGAATACCGTCGTGCTCCGCCATGCCCTCCGTCCTGCCGCCTCCGTCTTGCCGCTGGCCCTGGCCCTCTCCTGCGCGGCCCGCGCGGGCGCTGCCACCGCCGGCATCGGTGGCGCCATCGGCGGGGCCTTCCGGCCGCTCCCGCACTCGATTTCCTCCGGCGGAGTGGAACTTCGCACCCCCAATTCGAGGCGCTGATCTGCGTCGACGCGAATAGGGCCGGGGCACGAGCAAGCCCCGCCGGAGGTTCCTGCGAATAACCGGTAGTCATGGCCGGTATCCGGACCGGTGCAACGAAATATGTTCGGAAGGCAGGTGTTTCGGCGTGCTCCGTCGGCATCGTGAAGTGAAGAGCACCGTGGCTCGGCGGGCGATAGTCGTGGGCGCCATTCCGCTGGCGCTGACCGTGGCCTGTTCGAATACGAGTGACCAGCCGGCCAAGTCGGCGCAGGGCAGCTCGACCCAGGCCGCCGCGCAGCCGAGCGGCAGCCGCGCCGCGGGCAATACCGTTGCTCCGGAAGCGAATCCGCAGCCGGGCGCGGCGGGCCCGGACACCGCGGGCACCGCCGGCACGCCAGGCTCGGTTCAGCCCGCCCCGCGCCCCGGCTCCTCCCAGCCTGGCGTAGCCCTCCCGGCCCGTGACCAGGATCGCCCCGGCCCGCACCCGAGCCTCGTGCAGCCCGGCGTCACCGTGCCGAACCACCCACTGCCGCAACCGCAGTCGCAGGCCGACTACCCGATCCCCGCGAACTTCCGCCCCATCCCGAATCACGAAGCGGCCCCCGCAGTCGACTTCCAAACCCTGCACGCCCCGACCGTGGTGGACCCGGTCCTCCCGATCGCCCCGCCCCCGCGCACTGTCCGCATCGGCGACTTCACCACCCCCGCCCCGGACCAGCTGCCCGACAACATCCTCGACACCGTCAACGGCCTGGCCGCCGACACCGAAGCGAGCCTGGCCACCGGCCTCAACTCCATCGGCGTCAACCCGAGCCGCTCCGACAAGATCGCCGCGGGCACCCTCGGCGGCGCGGCGATCGGCGGGGGCATCGGCGCCGTCGCCGCGGGTGTACCGGCGGCACTGGCCGGTGGGGCCGTCGGCGGCGCAATCGGCGTCGGCGTCGGAGCCGCGATCGGATTCGGGCTCGGTTCGGCCGGAGCCGTCGTGGCGCCGTGGACCGCGCCGATCGACGTTCCGGGCGGCACGGCCGGTGGTGCACTGATCGGCGCGGGCGTCGGCGCTGCCGCTGGAGCCGCGGCCGCGGGCATCCCCGCCGCACTCGTCGGGGGAGCTGTGGTCGGAGCGGGAGGCGCGGCGCTGGGCTGCTTCCTGGGCGGCGCACTGTGAGCGCCAGAGAAGAATTGGGGACCGAGATGCGAAAAGTACTGCGCACCAGCGCAATCGCCGGTGTAGTGGCTGTGTGCGGCCTGCTCGGCACCCAGGCGGCATCGGCTACTCCGCCGGTTGCCACACCAGAGCCGGGCGGCGTGATCCGCATGGACCCGGTTCCGGGCGAATGGTGGAACTGCGCGGGCTGGAGCCTGCGGCCGCCGTTCATCGGATCGGATCCGGTGACGGGGCTTTCCGAAGGGCGTCCGCTCTACCTGCATTTCGCGCCGGGCGCGGATGTCTGGATGTTCTGCACGGGCGCAAGCTGGCCGTTCAGCTACTGGGGTCCGATCGTCAAAGCCGGCGAGTAGACGAAGCGTCTTCCAGCGATACGGGGCACCCGCGCAGTCCTTCTGTGCGGGTGCCTTTCAGATGGCAGAGGTCAGAAGAGAGTGGGTTCGCCGAAGCCTGGAGTGCGTTCGATTTCCAGGAGGCGCTGTTTGGTGGTGAGGCCGCCGGGGGCGGAGAAGCCGTGCAGGGCGTGGTCGGCGGCCAGTACCCGGTGACAGGGGATGATCAGGGGGATCGGGTTGCGGCCCAGGGATTGGCCGACGGCCTGGGCGCCACCGGGGGCGCCGATGCGGTTCGCGACCGCGCCGTAGTTGAGGGTGTGGCCCGGGTCGATGGCGCGGGTCACCTCGTAGACGGCGCGGTCGAAGTCGTTGAAAGCGCTGGTGTCCAGGGGGATCCAGCGGAGGTCGTCCAGATCGCCGGTGAGGTGGGCGCGGATGCGGTCGATGGCCGTGACCAGGTCGGCGGTGGGCTCGGCCTCGTGGATGTCGGCCAGCCGGTGGCGGCGCAGGATGTGGGAGCGGGTGGCCGCGGGGTCGCGGTCGGGAAGGGCGAAGCGCAGGACGCCGGTGGCGCTCCAGGCGATGGCGCACACGCCGATCGCGGTATCGAAGAGCGCCGCCGACGCCAGGGGTCGGGCCGGGGCGGACATGAGGCCAGTGTGCACGGTGGCACCGACAAGACCTAAATTCAAGTCCAGTTGATTAGAATTGGACTGATTCTTCCCGGCACGGGATGGTGGATAGGGCGGCCACGGCCGGAGCGCTGCGACGGAACCGGCGCGCGGGGGTCGGCGGGCACGCATCCGGACGCAGCGACGCGATGGCGTCCAGGTCCGAATACTGCCGGGACGCTTCATATTCGGCGAGCGACCAGTCCGACATGGGGGCATGCGGGCGATACCGCTCCAGGAGCACGCCCCAGCGCTCGCCGGGCTCGGGCGCATACCGGTACACGAGCCCGGCGAAAGCGGCGACGATCAGAATGGAGACCAGCAGAGCGACCATGAGCCCATGGTGGCTCCGACCCGGACTTGAATAAAATATCCAGTGCCCCGATACTGGCCTGTATGGCGACACGAGTGATCGGCGCGGCCAGCCTGACGCGCGACCTGGGCCGGTGGCGGAACAACGAATCGGGCGCCCCCGCGGACAATGGCAAGCGTTCGGCGCGGCCCGCCTACGTGGCACTGGCGGAGAGCATCCGCCTGCTCATTCACGACGGCCGCGCGCCGCTGGGCGTCGCGCTGCCGAGCGAGCGCGATCTGGCCACCTCCCTCGCGGTCAGCCGCACCACCGTCACCTCCGCGTATTCCCTGCTGCGCGAGCACGGTTACCTGATCAGCCGCCAGGGCTCGCGCAGCACCGTGGCGCTGCCACCGACCGTGGTGCACGACGGCGCGAAGCCCGCCCGCAGCATCCTGGCCATGATGGCGCAGCCGGAACTGCCGACCATCGACATGACCTACGCCGCCATGGCCGCCCCGCCGCAGATGACCGAGGCGTACTCCTTTGCCCTGCAAGGGCTTCCGACCTATCTCGGCACGCACGGCATGGACCCGGTGGGTGTGCTCATGCTGCGCGAGGCGCTGGCCCGCCGCTACACCGAGCGCGGGCTGCCCACCGAGCCGGACCAGATCCTCATCACCCTGGGCGCGCAGCACGGTCTGCGGCTGCTGCTCAATGTGCTCACCACCCCGGCCGAACGCGTGCTCATCGAGCACCCCACCTACCCGAACGCGATCGAGGCGATTCGCGATGTGGGTGCGCGCCCGGTGCCGGTGCCCATGCGCCCGGACGGCTGGGATCTGGACGGAATCCGCAGTGCCGCACGGCAGACCGCGGCCAGCGTCGCCTACCTGATTCCCGACTTCAACAATCCGACCGGTCACCTGCTCGACGCCGAGGGCCGGGCGGAGCTGGCCGCCATCGCCCGCGAGACCCGCATGACGGTGATCGTCGACGAATCCATGGTGGACCTGAACCTCACCGACCTCGAATCCCCGCCGCCCGCCGCCGCTTTCGCCCGCAATTCGGAGATCGTCACCATCGGTTCGGCCTCCAAGTCCTTCTGGGGCGGCCTGCGCGTCGGCTGGGTACGTGCCAACCAGGCCCTCATCACCAAACTCCTGGGCACCCGCTCCACCGTCGACCTCGGCACCCCCGTCATGGACCAGCTGGCCACCGTCCATCTACTCGGCAATGCCGACGAAATCCTCACCACCCGCCGCGACCAACTCCGCTCCCGCCGCGCGGTCCTGCTCGAAACCCTCGCCGAGGAACTACCCGACTGGCGCGTGACCGAGGGCGTCGGCGGCATGTCCGTGTGGGCCCAACTTCCCGCCCCGGTCTCCACCGCGCTGGCCGCCACCGCCCCCAACCACGGCGTATTGCTCGCTGCCGGACCACGTTTCGGCGTCCAGGGCGCCTTCGAACGCTTCATCCGACTCCCCTTCACCCACGAGGAATCCGACCTGCGAGTCGCCGTGAAGTCCATCGCGGCGGCCTGCGCCGCCCTCAACCCGCACGCCGCCGACCCGCTCGCCCCGCTGATCGCCTACTGACGCCGCGGTGTATACGGCCCTAAGACGCACACTATGCCCTGAAACGGCTCGTGCCCGCCGCGAAAAGCGGCGGGCACGTGTCTTCCGTTCAGCGACAACTGATCTGGCGAGATGCGGGTAACTCACCGGGTACGCCAACATCGGTTCGGCACCTATCCGCAGGCACGGATGCAGAACCGGCGACGGCACCCGGCCGCCCGCTGAAGTTCCGGGGAGGCGGGGGAGCCGCCCGCTGAAGTTCCGGGGAGGCGGGGGAGCCGCCCGCTAAAGTCGCGGGGAGGCGGCGACGTCGTGACGGACGATGGTCTGGTCACGACCCGGGCCGACGCCGATGCACGAAACCCGTGCTCCCGACAGTTCTTCCAGGCGCTTGACGTAGGCCTGGGCGTTGGCGGGGAGCTCCTCGAAGGTGCGGGCGCCGGAGATGTCCTCCCACCAGCCGGGCATTTCCTCGTAAATCGGCTTGGCGTGGTGGAATTCGGTCTGCGTGGTGGGCATCTGCTCGACCCGCTCGCCGTCGATCTCGTAGGCGACGCAGATCGGCACGGTGTCCAGGCTGGAGAGCACGTCCAGCTTGGTGAGGAAGTAGTCGGTGATGCCGTTGACGCGGGTGGCGTAGCGGGCGATCACGGCGTCGAACCAGCCGGTGCGGCGGGCGCGGCCGGTGGTGACGCCGACCTCGCCGCCGGTCTTGGCCAGGTAGGTGCCGGACTCGTCGAAGAGTTCGGTCGGGAACGGGCCGGAGCCGACGCGAGTGGTGTACGCCTTCAGGATGCCGAGCACCGTGGTGATCTTGTTCGGGCCGACGCCCGCGCCCACCGCCGCGCCGCCCGCGGTCGGGTTGGAGGAGGTGACGTACGGGTAGGTGCCGTGGTCGACGTCCAGCAGGGTGCCCTGCGAACCCTCCAGCAGCACAATCTCATCGCGCTCCAGCGCCTGGTTGAGCAGCAGCCGGCTGTCGGCGATGCGGTGCTTGAAGCCCTCGGCCTTCTCGAGCACCTCGTCCACCACCTGCTGCGGGTCCAGCGCGCGGCGGTTGTAGATCTTCACCAGCACCTGGTTCTTGAATTCCAGTGCGGCCTCGACCTTCTGGGTGAGGATCTTCTCGTCCAGCACGTCGGCCACACGGACGCCGACGCGGGCGACCTTGTCCTGGTAGCAGGGGCCGATGCCGCGGCCGGTGGTGCCGATCTTCTTGTTGCCCAGGAAGCGTTCGGTGACCTTATCGATGGCCACGTGGTACGGCATGATCAGGTGCGCGTCGGCCGAGAGCAGCAGGCGGGAGGTGTCCACACCGCGCTCTTCCAGACCGGCGAGTTCGGCCAGCAGCACACCCGGATCCACCACCACGCCATTGCCGATGACGTTGGTCACATCGGGGGTGAGGATGCCGGACGGGATCAGATGCAGCGCGAAGCTCTCACCATTGGGCAGCACCACGGTGTGACCCGCGTTGTTGCCGCCCTGGTATCGAACTACCCACTGGACCCGATCGCCGAGCAGATCGGTTGCCTTGCCCTTGCCCTCGTCGCCCCACTGGGCGCCGATCAGCACGATTGCCGGCATGTGAGTGTCTCCTACGGGTTCGACGCGCAGCCCCTCTGGCGCTGCAGCTACCCGCCGTCAGAAGGCGGTGGCCGTAGGCACACTTTACGGGAACGCCACATGAGTCCCCTGGGCGGCATACCCGCAGTTCGCGCGGCCCGGCTCGATTCTGGACCGCGCTCCGCCTCCCCGCGTTCGGAGCGTGGGAGCGACCTGCGCCTTGGGCCGCGAACCGCCCGGAGCGAAGCCGAAGGCAATCCGGCACAGCAGTTCGCGGCCCGGAGCGAAGCGGAAGGCAATCCAGCACAGCAGTTCGCGGCCCGGCTCGATTCTGGACCGACGGAGCGGGGGAGCGAAGCGGAGGAGCGGAGGAGGGAAGAATCGAGCTTGCAGGGCCGCGAACCGCCCGGAGCGAAGCGGAGGGCAATCAAACACAGCACAGCGCGGCAAATGAGACAGGGCTATGGTGACACGGGGAGAGGGACCGGCGGGGGTCCATCGGATACGCAGCGAGGCGGATAGGTGTTGGCAAGCCAGAGGAGGGTGTTCGGCAGTTGAGTACCCATGTTCTCCGCTGCGACGGCGCGCCCGTTCCCATCGCGCTGGCATCCCTGCCCCTCACCCAGACCTCCGCCATTCCCGATACCGGAGCGCTGGACGAGTTGCTCCCGGTCATGGCCGCCGACAGCCTGCCCCGGCTCATCGTGCTCGGTGAGGATGCCGGATTGGCCGCGGTCCTCACCCATCTGATGCGCACCGAACGGCTCGGCGTCGAAATCGGTTATGTGCCCATCGATCGCACCTACGGCTCCCGCGCCTATGAGACCGGTACCGGCTCCGCCGCCGCCAAGCGCGCGCTGGAGGGCAAGGCCATCGCGACCCCGCTGATTCGCGACGACACCGGCAAGGTGCTGATCGGCCGCGCCACCCTCGTCGGCGAGGCGGGCGCGAAGCTCGAGGGCGAGGCCTACGTCGACGACACCCGGCTGTTCACGGGAAAGGTCGCGGCACTGCATGTTTCGCCCATGCTGGAGATGCCCGGCCTGCACGCCACCGTGCAGCGCGGCCTGCGCAAGAAGCGCTGGATCGAGGGGCGCGCCATGCAGCTGGGCACCAGCGGTGCCATTGTCACCCGCGACGGGATCACCACCGATCGGGTGGTGAAGCGCTCCACGTTCTATCGGCACCACGAGCCTTGGCTGCTGGTTCGCTGACTCAGCCCCAGAATGGGTGGCGGGGCGTACAGAACAGCCGACCAGTTGGGAGTATCAGGTGAATTATCCGCGCGCGGTGGGCCGGGCATCCGGAGCGGTCCGGCCCAGTCCGGTGTTCCTGCTGGTCATGGTGATCACGGTGGCGGGCGGAGCGCTCGCCTGGGACGCCGACTATGGTTCGCGCCAGGCCCAATTCGGCGTTTTCATCCTGGTGGTGGCGGGCTGGATCGTGTCCGTCTGCCTGCACGAATTCGCGCACGCGTACGTGGCGTGGCGGGCCGGGGACCGCGAAGTGGAGATGCGCGGGTATCTGACACTCAATCCGCTCAAGTACAGCCATCCGCTGCTGTCGATCGCGCTGCCGGTGGTATTCATCGCGCTCGGCGGGTTCGCGCTGCCCGGTGGTGCGGTGTACGTGCACTCACACAACTTCAGCCCGCGGGTACAGCGGATGCTGAGCGGCGCCGGCCCCGCGGTGAACGCGCTGTGCGCGATCGTGCTGCTGGTGATCGTGCGGTCCTACGGCAGCACCCATTCGCACGCGGCATTCTGGTTCGGGCTCAGTTACCTTGCGTTCCTGCAGATTACGGCGACCGTGCTGAACCTCATCCCGATTCCCGGCACCGACGGCTACGGGATTCTGGAGCCGTCGCTGAGCTATCAGACGCGGCGGTCGCTGGATCAGATCAAGCCGTTCGGCATTCTGATCCTGTTCGCGCTGCTGTTCACGCCGGAACTCAACCGGCTCTTCTTCGACGCGATCAACGCGCTGTTCGAATTGTCCGGGCTGCCGGGTGGCTGGTGGTCGCGGGGCAGCGCACTGACGCGCTTCTGGCTCTGACCCTGCCGCGTTTCCAGTTCTGCGCCGACCGCGCTGCCGGCGCTGACCGGGCGGACCCGGGCGGGGGGGGGGGCGCCCCCCCCCCCCCCCCCCCCCCCCCCCCCCCCCCCCCCCCCCCGCGCCGGCCCCCCCCCCCCCCCCCACCACCCCCCCCCCCCCCCCACCCACCCCCCCCCCCCCCCACCCCCACCACCCCCT
>NZ_JBIWMX010000019.1:107504-173861 GCF_044766925.1 Nocardia sp. NPDC101769
CGGGCGCCGGGGTGGCGGGTGGCCGGGGGGCCCCGCACTCCCGCCATTCGGGCTCTGCCCCGCCGGGGTTCCCTGTTCGGCGCCGCCCGCGCGGCGGGGGGGGCGGGGGGGGCCGGGGGGGGCCCCCCCGCACGACCCGGTCACCGGGCGGCCCATCGCAACGACAGCGGTCCGGAGGAACCGTTGCCACCCGTCGTTGCGAGTCCGGAACCGGACTACCCCTCGTAAATCCGGCCTGATACGAACGGTAGAGGGGCACAAGCGGTTCGACGCGAGTAGCGGACTACTCGAAGATCAAGAGCGGGGACCCGCAATTCCGGTCTCGGACCTACCCGCGACTCGGGCGGGCGCACGCTCGGATCAGTCGATCGGCGTGACGTAGGGATGCGGGACGGTCGGCGGCAGCAACGCCATGGCGGACAGTCTTCGTAACCCGCACACCTGCATGAGATCCACGACGATGGAACGCAATTGAGCGAAGACCACGTGGGCGGACAGACCCGCCCCGGCCACCAGATCCTTGGTCGCGCCCTTGCCGACCGAGCGCAGCACGCGGGTCGCCTCGGCGGGATCGGGTTTCTCGTCCGGGTCGGCCAGCATCATGCGACGCACCACATCCACGGCCTGACCGAGCTTCTCGACCTCCGCGACGAGGCCCGGATTCAGCACCTCGTCGTCGCGCACCGAGGTGAGCGCGCGGCGGAGCAGCACGCGGGTATTGCGGACCGCGTTGTCGAGCGGGTCGGCGGCCTCCCGCAGGCGTTGCAGCCGGGAGCGAGAGTTCCAGTACAGCGGGGAGATTCGAATGATCTCCCTGCTGCCCTCGAGGGTGTTGCGCAGCGCGTCGATCGCGCCCTGGGTACCGCGCGCGGTCTCGAGCGCTGTCTTGATCTTGCCGGCATCTTGCTCGAGCAGGCCGTCCGCGCACTCGGTGAGGGCATTGCCCATCACCTCGAGAATCCCGGCGGCCTGCTCCCGGGCGCGGCGCACCGGATGCAACGGGATCGCCGCCACCACCACGACGCCGACCAGACCACCCACCAGTGCGTCGATCATGCGCAGGGACGCACCACCCTGGCCGGGCGGATAGAGCGTGGCCACCAGCACCGCGGAACTGGCCGCCTGCATGGTGATGACGGGGCCGCCGTCCAGGAAGACGGCGGTGCACATGGCGATCACCACCAGCAGCACGATCTGCCAGCCACCGGTGCCCACCCGGGTGACGAACAGGTCGCCGATGCCGATGCCGACTGCCACGCCGACGATCAGCTCGACCGACCGGCGCAGCCGCGCACCGAACGACACACCGATCGAGATCATCGCGGCCATGGGCGCGAAGAACGGGCGCTCGTGCCCGATCACATTGTGGGCGATGAACCAGGCCACGCCCGCGCCGATCGCGCACTGCACGATCGGCAGCAGCGACGACCGGACGCGGCCCGCAGCCTTGCGCATGCGGGTGACGCTGCTCTCCCGGGCAGCGTCGATGGTTTCGCCCAGGCCGCCGCTCAATTCAGTCGAGGCCGAGCTCGGCGGCCGCGCGCGGGTCGCAGTCCTCGAGCAGGTCCAGGCAGCGCGCGTACTCGTCGGTCTCTCCGATGGCGCGGGCGGCCTTCGCCAGCGCGCCGACGCTGCGCAGGAAGCCCTGATTGGGCTCGTGGCTCCACGGCACCGGGCCGAAGCCCTTCCAGCCGTTGCGACGCAACAGGTCCAGGCCGCGGTGGTAGCCGGTGCGCGCGAAGGCGTAGGCGGCGACGATGTCGTAGTTGATCTCGCCCTCGGCGGCTTCACCCCGCTCCAGCGCGGCCTCGGCCAGGCAGGCCCAGGCGATGGAGGCGGTCGGATGCGCCGCGGCGACCTGCGCCGGGTCCTGTTTCTGGTGCAGCGCGTCCTCCGCGTCGATGTTTTCCGGGAGGAGGACCGGCTGCGGTCCGAGCAGATCGCCGAAGGAGGTCATGCCGATCATTCTGCACCGCCGTCCGGAATGCTCAGTAGGCTGACCGTCGAATCACAGTTCCGCAGAAGCGAGGGGTGTAGCGCGTGTCCGACCCGAAAGACGACCAGCAGCCGCAGGGTCCTGCCAACCCGGCATCCGGCGCCGAGGACACCGCCGCCCCCAAAACTCCGACCGACCAGTCCCCATCCCGGCCCGGGGACCCCGCCCCGAGCAACCCCGCGAAGGGCCCCGGCGCACCGAGCGACGCCGCCGGAGACGACGCTCCCCCGACCGCGGCCACGGAAGTGATTCCCACCGCCGACTCCCGCACCGAGGAGATCCGCACCGGCGCAGCCAAACCCGCGCCGACCGCCTCGAACCCGGCCCTCGGCCAAGGCAAGCCGGCCAAGTCCGGCTCGGCCGGTTTCGCCACCATCCACTATGAAACCCCCAAGTCCACGGGACGCGTCCAGTCCCCCGCGCCGCAGCGCACCCCGGGCGGCCGGCCCCCGGCCGCCGCTCGCCAGGGCTCGGGCGAATTCGTCCCCCAGAACACCCCGAGCGGCCAGCCCGCAGCCCCCGGCGCGGCCGGTAAGCAGAACACGCCCGGCACCCCACCCGCTGCCGCCGGGCAGTCCACCCCCGGCGGACAGGCTCCCGCCGCGGGCGCCGTACCGCGACCGGGCACCCCACCGGCCACCGAACCTGCCGGAGGACAGACCACCCGCCAGGACTCGAACGCGCCGACGCCATCGAACACGGCCACTGAGAAGCCCACTGGCGCTGGGCAATCCGTACCTGGCGCAAAGCCTCAGGCCGCAGGCGATGTACAACGCCCGGACGCGGCCTCGGCCTCCGCAGCGAAGGAGAGGCAGACCGTCCCGGCCGACCCCAAGGGTTCGAACGCACCCGCGCGACAGAACGCCGGTGGACAGCCGACCGGCGCCGAGCAGTCCGGCCCGGGCCGGCAGGCGGCGACGGATGATGCTCCTACGCAGTTCATCCCGATTCAGCGGCCGGGCGGGGAGAAGCCTGCCTCGGGCGGGCAGGCCGCGAGCGAGGCCGCGGCGGACGCAACCACACAGTTGATTCGGATTCAGCGACCCGGGCAGGGTACGAAAGGCGGGGCCGCGAGGGCCGGTTCCGCGGCTGCCGGGAAGCCGGGCGGAGCCGCGAGCGATGCGGCGCGGGGGAAGCCCGCGCCGGAGAATGTTCCCACCGAGGGGATGCCGCAGGCGGATTCACGGCCGGAGGATGGCAAGGCCGCCGCGGACGGCGTTGGGGCGAAGGATGCCGGTAAGGCGAAGGACGGTGACGCGGCGGCCGAGAAGGCCGGCGGGGCACCCGATTCCGCGGCGAAGTCGGACCGCGATTCCGGTGACGCCGCAGGCGGGGACGCGAAAACCGTTGTGATCAGGAAGGTTCCGAATCCGGCGGAGGACGCCACGACGGCGTTGCCGATCGTGTCCGGCGGGCAGGGGACCGAGAAGATCCGGGTGTCGGGGCCGCAGGGGCGGGCGGTCAGCAAGCCGCCGCAGACGCCACGGGTGAACGCGGGGCCGCGGAATGTGGGGCCGAAGGGCAATGCGCCGGTGCCGGATGCGCCGGTCGAGGAGACCCGGCCGTCGCCGCCGCGGCCGTCGATGGGGCCGCGCCGGCCCGCGACCGCGCCGTCGCCGGCGGACATGCAGCCGACCACGCCGGGCCAGCCGATCGGCGGGCCACGCATCGCCGTGCCGCAGCGGGTCGGGGCGGGTGCGCCGCCGCAGGGTCCGCGCGGCCCGCAGGGACCGGGCCCCAATGCTCCACAGGGACCGAACGCACCGCAGGGTGTGCAGCAGGGTCCGGTGCCGGGTGGTCCGGGACTGGTTGGGCCGCAGGATGTTCAGGGAGATGGATCGCGAATTCTGGCGCAGCCGCAGCGGGTTCCGGCCGGGGCAGCCGACGGGGCCGCGGCGGCCTCGGGCGGTGTGTCGAAGAAGCTGTGGATCATCGTGGCGGCGGCCGTGATCGCGGTGATCGCCATCGCCGGTGTGGTGTTCGGGGTGGTGAAGCACAAGAACGACAACTCGCCGGAAGCCTTGGTGCAGAAGACGATCACCACGTACACCGACGCGCTGAAGTCCGGGAATCTGGACGCTTTGCGGGCGGTGACCTGCGGTGCGCAGCACGACTTCTACCAGAAGATCCCGGCCGACCAGTTCACGAGCGTGTACAAGACCTCGCAGGACCAGAAGAGCATTCCGCAGGTGAAGAGCATCGACGCCATTCAGATCAACGGCGACGCCGCGCTGGCGCAGGCGACCGTGTACACCGCGGCGGACCCGTCGAAGACGTCCGCACGCACCTTCGATCTGCGCAATGAGGGTGGTTCGTGGAAGGTGTGCGACCCGCAGAACGGGCACTGAGAGACTCCCGGAAAATTCACTGACGCATTTGTGGCCCCGGTCGCGATGAACATCACAAAGACCTGGTCAACAGTCCGGCACGTGGGTAGAGTGTGCCGGATTGTCTGGGTCAGCCGTTTCGGCATTCCGGCACTTCAGCGGTTGTACACCGTCCAGGACATTGCCTGTTTCGTATAGAGCAGTGTCCGACAGAAGTGGGCGGACCCACCGGGTTTCGAATTGCAGGGAGCTGAACACCATGCCGGAAACGGCAGAGGCTACTAAGGCCACCGCGGCCGAACTGGTCGGACGGCACTTCCGTGTCCGTGATCACTACGACGTCGGCCGCGAGAAGATCCGCGAGTTCGCGCGTGCCGTGCGCAATGAACACCCCGGTCACCATCGCGAGGACGCCGCCGCGGCGCTCGGCTACGGGGGCCTGCTCGCCTCGCCGACCTTCGCCTCGGTGATCGGCGCGGCCACCACCCGCTCGCTGATCGGGTCCGTGCTCACCGAGTACGACGTCTCGCAGATCCTGCAGACCGATCAGGTCTTCGAGTACTACCGCCCGATCCTGGCCGAGGACCGCCTCGGGGTGGACGTGGTCATCGAGAACATCCGCAGCTTCGGCGACAACGACTTCATCACCGTCAAGGTCACCCTCACCGACGCCGAGGCGCTGCCGGTGCTGGTCTCCACCACCACCATCGTGGCCCGCAAGGGCGTCGAGATCGATCCGGCCATGGTCGAGACGGTCTCGGGCGTGGTCATGCACGGCCACGTCGCCGAGCCCGGCGAATTCGACGCCGACCCGACCGGCCTGGTGCTGATGGCCCCCGAGGAGGTCGCCGAGCCGGCCGCGCCCGCCGCGCCGCAGCCGGTCCACACCATCCCGACCGCCGCCACCCTGACCGCCGGCACCGAGTTGCCCGCCACCAAGGTGCCGGTCACCCGCGGCGACCTGGTCAACTACGCGGGCGTCTCCGGCGACCCGAATCCCATCCACTTCAGCGACACCGCCGCCACCCTGGTCGGACTGCCCACCGTGGTGGCGCACGGCATGCTCACCATGGGTCTGACCGCCGGCTATCTGGTGGACTGGCTGGGCGATCCGTCGGCGCTGGGCAGATTCAGCGTCCGCTTCTCCGGCTTCGTGCCGGTCGAGCCGACCGCCCCGACCATCGTCGAGTTCACCGGCAAGGTGAAGTCGGTGGACGCCGCCAAGGGCGCGGCCACCGTCGTGCTGGGCGCGACCTCCGAGGGCAAGAAGCTGTTCGGCCGCGCGATCGCCGAGATCCGGCTGTCCTGAGCCGCCTCGCTGACCCGCCTCTCCGAGACTTCAGCGGGCGGCCGAGTGCCGTCGCCGGCCCTGCATCCGTGCCTGCGGATGGGTGCCGAACCGATTCTGGTCGTACCCCCGGAGTTACCCCAATCGCAGCGAAATCAGTTGTCGCGGTTGGGGAACGAACCGGGGGTTTTCGTTTCCGGCCTCAGTTCAACGTGGCATGCATCAAGTAGACGTTGTAGTCGCTCCAGGTCGACATGGTGAAGTACATGTCCGAACCGGTCGACCAGGGGTGGATGAAGCCGCCGTACAGCTCGGGGTACTGCTGCGCGCTCACCGTGACCGCGCTGTCGGACCATGCACCCTGCGGCGTATCCGATTCCCGCACAACGAGTGCCGCCTTGGCGGTGTCCAGGTAACTCATCTGCCACACGTTGCGGCTCTCGTCGTAGCGCACCGACAGCTCACCGGCGGGCGCGTCGACAATCGGTGTGGCCGTGACCGATCCGTTCGTCTCGGGTATCCAGGAGCCGCTGTTCCAGTACTGATAGGCGGTCGGGTTGAGCACCTGGTCCTTGGGCACCCGGGCCAGCCCCACCCCGCCGAGCCGCGAATTGGGGATACCGAACATGTAGACCCAGTCCCCCTGCGGCACCATGGCCGTCACCTGGAAGTTGGAGACGCCGAAGATGTTCTCCCACTTGGCGTACGGGTCCTTGGTCCAGTGCTCGCCGTGGTCGTCGGAGTAGGCGATGCCGCCGTAGTTGGTGTACCAGGTCCCCGGCACGCTGTTCCAGGTGCGGATCGACATGTAGCTCAGGTACTGCCGGTCCCCGATGGCGAAGCCCGAGGTCGGAATGGTGGTGATCTCGATATTGTCCAGCTTGCGGCTGCTCAGCAGTTCGGCGGCGTGGCAGCGGTCGTCGGTGACCATGCGGTCGAACACGACACCGTTCTCCAGGTCCCGGTTCTTGCTGAAGGCCAGCAGGTTCGAGCGCCAGTCCTCACCCATGCCGCCCGGCGGATGGAACTCGCGGCCCACGGTGTCGCCGAAGGCGATGGCGATCTCGTCCGGCGCGCTCTGCCACATGATGCCCAGGTCGGTGCCCTGTACCTGCCAGCGCTTGTCGGTGCGGTTGACCGAGTCGGCGCCGGTCAGCTTGGACACCTCGCGCACGTCGGAGATCCGCGGCGTCGGCCGGGCGGGCGCCTGGGCGGCGGCTTCGACCGGCGGGTGCGCCGGATCGGGACCGGGCGGCAGCGTCGGCGGATTCGGGTTGGGCAACGCGAAATTGAACGGCTGCGGTCGCACGATCAGCTTGGGGAGGCCGAGCTGTTCGGCGAGTCCCGGTGGCGGAGCAGGGGTGTCGGTGAGGTCCGGGCACGGGTTCACGCACGGATCCGGCGGCAGCTCCATCGCCACGCGCTTGATGTTCTCCGGCGGCGGCCCGGTGTCGACCGTGACCACCGGATAGGGCAGGGGTACCTCGACGGTCTTCGGGATCAGCGACACGTGTCCCGGCTTGGCGTCGGTGCTGCAGGGCCCGATACCCGGAACGGCCGGTGCCGCACCCGGATCCGGATCCGCCGCCGCGACCGGCTCGCCCATTCCGGCGAGTACACCCGCCCCGACGATCACCGCTCCCGCAGCTGCCACCAGCCGCTTGGCCATGCACTCAACCTTCCGACGAACGGGCCCTCCGGACATATCCGGGCAGACACCCTACCCCCGGAACCGTGCGAACCGCCGGTACTCGACCGATCTCGACCGAATCGAGACCCGCAGAGCCTACCGGCGCCGCACCGCGAACCGAAACCGACAGTGCAGCAACGTAATACAGCGACAGCTCAGCGCAAGGCCTGGAAGGTGAGCACGGTGGTGCCGATCCGGATGGCGTCCCCGTCGGCCAGCACCGCGGCCGATTCGATGGACTCCTCGTTGATGTAGATGCCGTTGGCGGAGTGCAGGTCCTTGATGAGCAGCCCGGCCCGGCTCGGGGTGATCTGCGCGTGGTACCGGCTGGCCTTGGGGTCGTCGAGCACCAGATCGTTGTCCGTCATGCGGCCGATCTTCATGCCGTTCGGACCGATCGGCACCACCCGGCCGTCGGACAGCCGCAACTGCCCGGCGCGCACCGCGCGCGGCATCTCGGTGACGGTCTCGGTCATGGCCTTGGCCATGCGCTCGACCTCGTGAATCTGCCCGGTGCTCAACGGTTCCTGACGAAGCACCTTCTGCTCCAGCGCGATGAGCGCGGGACCGGGATCGATGCCGAGCTCATCGGCCAGCACGGTGCGCACCCGGCGGCAGGCGTCCAGCGCGTCGGCCTGTCGGCCCGACAGATAGAGGGCGGTGATGAGCTGCGCCCACAGCGGCTCCCGGAGCGGATGCGCGCTGGTCATCGACACCAGCTCGCCGACCACGGAAGAGGCTCGGCCCAAAGTGATTTCGGAATCGACGCGGGCGGAGGCGACCAGCAGCCGCTCCTCGTCCATGGCGGTGGCGAAGCTCTCCGCGAAGCCGAGGCCGGACAGATCGTCCAGGGCGCGGCCGCTCCATTCCGCCAGCGCCTCACCGAAGAGCCGGGACGCGGCGGCGGGATCACCGATCGAGGCGGCCTCCGAACCCTCGCGGCGCAGCGTCTCGAAGCGCCCGAGATCGCACTCGTCGTCCTCGATCTCCAGCCGGTAGCCGGAGGATTCGGTGCGCAGCAGCGCCACCGGGTCGACCCCGGCGGTGCGCAGGGTCTTGCGAATGTTCGAGACGAACACCTGCAGACTCGCCTGATAGGAGTCCGGTGGATCGTCGTTCCAGACAATGTCGGCCAGCGCCTGCGAGGACACCGCGCGCCGCCGGTTGACGGTCAGAGCCGCCAGCAGCGCACGCGGCTTGGGGCCGCCGACCGGCACGGACCGACCGGCGACCAACAGCTGCACGGGGCCCAGGACCCGCACATCGACAGTCATGCCACCTGCCTCGATAGAGACCGCGGCGCGCCCGCCGCTCGAAAATTGCCCGGGATTCCGCTCGCCTCAGCGGAATCCCGACCATTGAGCTTACTTGGCGCTGATCGAGCGTCCCGCCGAGTTCAGGTCGTTGCAGGCCTCGACGACGCGCGCCGCCATCGAGGTCTCGGCCTTCTTGAGGTAGCTGCGCGGGTCGTAGACCTTCTTGTTGCCGACCTCGCCGTCGATCTTCAGGACGCCGTCGTAGTTGCCGAACATGTGGCCGGCGACCGGGCGGGTGAAGGCGTACTGGGTGTCGGTGTCGACGTTCATCTTCACCACGCCGAAGCGCAGCGAGTCCTCGATCTCCGACTTCAGCGAGCCCGAACCACCGTGGAAGACGAAGTCGAACGGCTGCGCGTCCGCGCCCAGGCCCAGCTTGGCGGCGGCCACCCGCTGGCCCTCGGCCAGCACCTCCGGCTTGAGCACCACGTTGCCTGGCTTGTACACGCCGTGCACATTGCCGAAGGTGGCGGCGAGCAGGTACTGGCCGTTCTCCCCGGAGCCCAGCGCGTCGATGGTCTTCTCGAAGTCCTCGGGCGAGGTGTAGAGCTTCTCGTTGATCTCGGCCTCGACGCCGTCCTCTTCACCGCCGACGACGCCGATCTCGACCTCGAGGATGATGTTCGCCGCGTGTGCCTGCTTCAGCAGTTCCTTGGCGATCTCCAGGTTCTCGTCGATCGGGATCGCGGAACCGTCCCACATGTGCGACTGGAACAGCGGGTTCAGGCCGTTCTTCACGCGCTCGGCCGAGATGGCCAGCAGCGGGCGCACGAAGGTGTCGAGCTTGTCCTTCGGGCAGTGGTCGGTGTGCAGCGCGATGGTCACGTCGTACTTCGCGGCGACCACGTTCGCGAACTCGGCCAGCGCGACCGCACCGGTCACCATGTCCTTCACGCCCAGGCCCGAGCCGAATTCCGCACCGCCGGTGGAGAACTGGATGATGCCGTCACTGCCGGCGTCCGCGAAACCCTTGATGGCCGCGTTGATGGTCTCCGACGAGGTGCAGTTGATGGCGGGAAACGCGAAGGAGTTCTGCTTGGCCCGAGCAATCATCTCGGCGTAGATCTCCGGAGTCGCGATAGGCACAGTGACCTCCGTGTTGTGTGTGGTGCGTACTACAAAATTCTGTCAGCTGACACGATAGGACAGCCTCTTTTCTCCGGGGCAATGGCCTCGCACACCCCACAAGTTTGTGAGGTTGCTTCGACGTTCGGTGTGATGTCCGGGCTACCGGTACTGTGGTGGCCGTGACCTTGCTGGCCGTATCCGATGCCGTGACGACCAATGCCGCGCTGCCCGCGATCTTGGATCCAATGCACCTCCTGACGGAGACGTGGCTGCAGCACGCGGTGCTCCCGGCGATCTTGGCCATCGTCTTCATCGAGACCGGTCTGCTGTTCCCGATCCTGCCCGGCGACTCGCTGCTGTTCACCGGCGGTCTGCTGGCGGCCTCTGCGCACCCGCCGGCCGGCATGAACATCTGGTGGCTGATCCCGGCCACCGCGTTCGTGGCCTGGCTCGGAGACCAGAGCGGCTACTGGATCGGCCGAAGCATCGGCCCGGCGCTGTTCAAGAAGGAAGACACGCGCTTCTTCAAGCAGCACTACATCACCGAGACCCACGCCTTCTTCGAGAAGCACGGCCCCAAGACCATCGTGCTGGCCCGCTTCGTGCCCATCGTGCGCACCTTCATGCCGGTGCTGGCCGGTGTCTCGAAGATGGACTACCGCAAGTTCGCCACCGTCGACATCATCGGCGCGGTGGCGTGGGGCGGCGGCGTGACCGTGCTCGGCTACTTCCTGGGCAATGTCGAATTCATCCGTAAGAACGTCGAGGCGATCTTCCTGCTGATCGTGTTCGTGTCCATCCTGCCGGGCATCATCACGGTCGCGAAGAACCTGCTGCACCGCGGCCAGGCCCCGGAACAGGCCGAGTACGCCACCTCGACGAACGAGCCGACCCACTGAGCCCTTCGGTGTCGACCACCCCGCTAACCCTCGCATCAGGCGGATTCGGCCCGCTCGAGACAGCCGGACCAGTGCTCGTCTGGACCGTCGTTCTCACCTTCGTCTTCCTGGAGTGCGCGCTCATCATCGGGCTGTTCCTGCCGGGTGACTCCATGCTCATCACCGCCGGTGTCGTGCTGGCCTCGCAGGTCGGCGAGGGGCAGGTCTGGGCGTTGTCGATCGGCACCATGATCGCGGCCATCGCCGGCAATCAGGTGGGGTACGTCTTCGGCCAGCGCGCCGGACACCATCTGGTGGCGCGCAAGAACGGTAAGTACATCAATACCCGCAATCTCGAGCGGGTTTCGGACATGCTGCACAAACACGGGTTCCTGGCGGTGCTGGTGGCCCGCTGGATTCCATGGGTGCGCACGCTGTGCCCGCTGGTCGCGGGCGCGGCCGGGATGGACCACCGCAAATACACCATCGCCTCGTCCGTCGGCGCGGTCATCTGGGCGCCGGTGATCCTGCTGGCCAGCTACTACGCGGGCAGCTTCCTGGAGAACATGTCCTGGCTCATGCCCGCGGTCATCGGAACCCTGGTGGTCGGGTTGGTGCTCGGCACGGTCCTGGGCGTGCGGCAGTACCGCGTCGAAATGGCACGTCCCGCCGAGGATTTCGACCTCGACGTGGCAGAGGCCGCGACGGTGCCGCTGCCGCGGCTGCCGCGCGCCTGAGCGATTACAGCCCGGCGGCCGTCACCGTGTGCGCGGCCTCCATCAGCTTCCAGCCCGAAAGCTGCACCGACAGATCGCGTTCCGGGCTGCGCGAGGCCGTCACCGAACCGCCCTCGAAGCCGCCCGCGCCCGCGATGCCCGGAAGTCGCGCGGGCTGCCGCCAATCCGCGCCGAACAGTGGCTCACCCTCCACATCCAGGCGGTGCTCCCAGGCCGCGTTCGCGGACGCGCGCACGATCGCGGCGGCCTTGCGGCGTGCGGTGACCCGGGCGGGTTCGTCGCCGGGCAGCATGAGGGCGGTCAGCGCCAGGTAGCGGATGAGAATGCCGTTGAACAGGCCGCCGTCACCGCCGCCGTCACCGACCACCACGCCGTCCACGGTCAGATGCTCCTCGACCGCATCCACCAGCCGGACCGCGCGCTCGGCGTGCCGGGGTTCGCCGGTGTGCACCGCGAGTTCGGTTTCCAGGCCGAGCGTCACGCCCTGGCAGTAGCTGTAGACCGGCTTCTCGACCTCGCCCGAGGGTAGGTGGATGCCGTCGAAGATCAGGCCGGTCTCCTTGTCGCGCAGGTTGGCGTCGAGGAAGTCGGCCAGTTCCTGCGCCAGGTGGTAGCGGCCCAGCCGCGCCATGGCGATGCCGGCCGGGCCATTGGCCGGGGCGTTGTAGAAGTCGGAGCCCTTCCGCCAGGGGACCGCTCCGAACTCCGGATCGAACCCGTTGACCAGCGCCTTCTCCAGAGCAAGCAGCGCGCCCCGCACCTCGGCGACGCCCTGGGTGCGTTCGGCCCGCTCCAAAGCGATTGTCAGCCAGGCCATGTCGTCGTAGTAGTTGTTGGTCCAGCCGGTGATATTGCGCAGGCGCGTGGCGTGGGCGATGGACCAGAGGCGGCGTTGCCGAGCGGGGGTCGGCGCGCGATTGGCGGCGTCGACCGCGCAGTCGATCAGGTGGGCCTGCCACCAGTAGTGCCAGAAGGCGAAAACCCGCTCACCTTTGGTGGCGGGCCAGCCCACCACACCGAGCTGGGTGCCGGGACAGCCCCACAACTTGCGTAGGTGACGCGAGAGGATCGCGGACTCCGCCAGGTCGGCTCGCTCCGACCAGAGGGCAGCGGTCGGCTCGATATTGCGTCCGGTCCGCGAAGTCATAGGACTTATCGTGCCAGTCGGGCACTGCGCTCGTGGCTGATTTGTTACCGAGAGTCGTGCAGCTCACCAGGCGGTGGTGAGGTCGGCGTGCTGGCGGATCCAGGCGTGCATGGCGATACCCGCGGCGACACCGGCATTGATGCTGCGGGTCGACCCGAACTGTGCGATCGAAACGGTCAGCAACGCGCCCGCTTTCGCCGCCTCGGTCACGCCCGGGCCCTCCTGGCCGAAGAGCAGCAGGCATTCACGCGGCAGCGCCGCGGTTTCCAACGGCACCGCGCCGGGGACGTTGTCCACCGCCACCACCGTCAGTCCCGCGTCGGCCGCGAAACGCAGCAGCTCATCGGTGTCGGCGTGATGGTGAATGTGCTGGTAGCGGTCCGTGACCATGGCGCCACGGCGATTCCACCGCCTGCGCCCGACAATGTGCACGGCCGCCGCCGCGAAGGCATTGGCCGTGCGCACCACCGTGCCGATATTGGCATCGTGCCCGAAGTTCTCGATGGCCACATGAAACGGGTGCCGGCGGCTGTCGATGTCGGCGACGATGGCCTCGCGCCGCCAATACCGGTAGGCATCCACCACATTGCGGCGGTCGCCGTGTTCGAGCAGGTCCGGGTCCAGGCGCGGATCGTCCGGCGGCTCGGCGCCGAACTCCTCGCGCCACGGTCCGACGCCGTGCGGATGCTCACCCCATTCGGTCGGTCCGGGGGTCGGCGGTTCGTGGGCGGTCGGGGCGGAACTCACCCCGGCGATGGTAGTTGCCTAGTGTGAGGAGCCGACCGCGCCCACGATGATGGCGACCACGATGAACAGGATGACCAGGATCATCAGCGCGGTGGAGACGATGCCGCAGATCCAGCCGGCCGTCACCATGCCGCTGCCGCCGATCATGCCGTTCGACTCATTGATCTCACGGCGGGCCTTGCCGCCCATGATCCAGGCCACCGGCCCGAGCAGCTGGCAGAACACCAGGCTCATGATTCCGAGGACCAATACGATCACGGCCTGCGGATGATCCGGTGCGGGCGCGCCGTAGTAGCCGGGCGGGTAGTAGCCGGGCGCCTGCGGCGGGTAGCCCGGGGGATAGCCGGGCTGCTGGTTGTAACCCGGCTGCTGCTGATAGCCCTGGGACTGCGGATCCCAGCCCGGCGGGGGCGCGTCGTAGGTCATGGGCTGAATGCTAGGCGGTCGTGCTGGCTACACCGAACATTTTCTGGGCTGCTCCCTCGCCACCGCACCCGGCCGCCCGCGACGATGAAGCCATGAGCGATACGGCCGGCCTACCCAGCACTGTGCTGCGGACCTTCCTGACGACGCCGTTCCGGGCGCGCACCTGGAAGGAATTCGCGTATCTGATCGTCGTTTTCGGACTGGACTGCGTCGCGGCGGTCTATCTGTTCGCGGGAATCGTTGGCGGCCTGTACCTTTCGCTGTTCGTGGTGGGTATTCCGGTGCTGGCGGCCATGATTCTGGGCGGCCGGGTGTGGGGCCGCATCCATCGGGTACTGGTCGCGGTGCTGCTGGACGCGGCTCTGCCCGAGCCGCCGGCGTTCACGTTCACGCCCGGGCCGATCGGCTGGCTGCGCAGCGCCTTCACCGACCGGACCTCGTATCGGGCCCTGCTGTTCCTGATCGTCGAGGGCCTGCTGGGTGTGGTGATCGGCTATGGCGTGCTGATGACCGTGGCCGTGACCGGGTGCGTTGCGCTGTCACCCATCCTGTGGGCGCTGCTGAATCCCACAAGTGTGGACGAAAACGGCGTGGAGCACCATTCGATGATCCAGTTCGGCGACGCCTTCTACGTCGACACCTGGCCGCGCGTACTGGGTTTCGCGGCGCTCGGGGTGCTCGGCTGCTTCCTGCTGCCGTGGCTGATCCGCGGCGTCTGCTTCCTGCACCGCGCGCTCGCGCTATGGCTGCTTACCCCGACCGCCCGCGATCTCGAGCTGGCCGGCCTGCGCGAGAGCCGCCGCGCCGCGGTCGACGACTCCGCCGCCACCCTGCGCCGGCTGGAACGCGACCTGCACGACGGCACCCAGGCGCGGCTGGTCAGCATCGCCATGATGCTGGGCCGCGCCGAGGAGCGGATCGCGGCGGGCGGCGACGTGGCCGAGCTGATCGCCCAGGCCCGCACCGGATCCAAGGAGGCGCTGACCGAACTGCGGGAACTGGTGCGCGGCATCCATCCGCCCGCCCTCGAACTCGGGCTGGAACCCGCGCTGGAGACCCTGGCCGCCCGCTGCGCGCTGCCGGTGGAGCTGCGGGTGCTGCTGCCGCTGCGGCCCAGCCCGGCCATCGAGGCCATCGCCTATTTCTCGGTCGCGGAACTGCTCACCAATGTGGTGAAACACGCTGCCGCGAACCGGATCTGGGTGGCGGTGCTGCCGGCGGGTACGGGTGCGCTGGCGGTGAGCGTGCGCGACAACGGTCAGGGCGGCGCGCTGCAACCGGTGAGCGGACCCGGCGAAGGTGTTGTGGTGGGCGGGCTTTCGGGGCTGGCGCAGCGGGCGCGCGCGGTGGATGGCACGCTCACGGTGGACAGCCCGATCGGCGGCCCGACCGTGGTCACGCTGGCGCTGCCGCTGGCGGGGCCGCAATGATCGAGGCTGTGAACAATCCGAACAGCGAGCACGCGGACACTGCGAACCGGCCGCTGCGGGTGGTCATCGCCGAGGACAATGCCATCCTGCGCGACGGCCTCACCGCGCTGCTGGCGGAACGCGGGTTCGCGGTGGTGGCCGCGGTGAGCGACGCGACCGGTCTGCACGCTGCAGTCGCCGACCAGCTGCCGGATGTCGCCGTGGTGGACGTCCGCATGCCGCCCAGCTTCACCGACGAGGGCCTGCTGGCCGCGCTCGCGCTGCGCCGCAGTTATCCCGGCACCGGGGTGCTGGTGTTCTCGCAGTGGATCGAAACCCGTTATGCCACCGAGTTACTGGCCGCCGGTGCGGGCGGCGTCGGTTACCTGCTCAAGGATCGGGTTGCCGACGTCGGCGATTTCACCGAGGCCCTGCGCCGCGTCGCCACCGGCGGCACCGCACTGGATCCGGAGGTGGTCGGCCAGCTCATGGGCGCCGCCCGGCAACAGGATTCGCTGGCCCGGCTCACCCCGCGGGAGCGTGAAGTGCTGGAATCCATGGCCCAGGGACTGTCGAACGCGGCCATCGCCCGGGCGCTGTCGGTGACCGAACGGGGGGTGGAGAAACACATCGGCAACATCTTCACCAAGCTGGAATTGCCGCCCTCGGATCTGCATCATCGACGGGTACTAGCCGTTCTGCGGTTGAAGGGTTGAAACATCGCTGCACGGTTGCCGGGCATGGAAGACTGGCCCCATGACTCGGTCGAGTTCCGCGGAATTGCTGAAATCGGTTGAATACTGGCCGAATCATCTCCTGACCATCGCGGAGTGGTCGCTGCTGCCAGAGAACAACCGGCACTGCCGCGAACTGGTCGACGGCGTGCTGGTGGTGGCGCCACAACCGCCGCGGCATCAGCTCGCGGTATGGCGCTTGGCCGCTCAGCTGGAACGGGCGCTGCCCCGGCGGGTGGCCGCCATGGCGTGCATCGAATTGATCATCGACGACGGCACGCCGCCGACCGTGCGGGTGCCGGATGTGCTGATCGTGTGCGGTGCTGCCGGGGCCGAGCACGCCACCCGGGTGCGGCCGGGGGATGTGCTGGCGGCCATCGAGATCGTGTCGCCGGGTTCGCGTCGGGTGGATCGGGTCATGAAGTTCGCCGAGTACGCGGCGGCGGGGATCGGGCACTACTGGCTGCTGGAGACCGAGGAGTCGCTGCGGCTGCTGACCCATCGGCTGCAGGACGGCCGATACGTACCGACCGGTGAGTACTCAGGACAGGTGACCCTGGAACTCGACGGCGTCAGCCTACCGCTCGATCTGGACGCTCTCACCGCGCTGCGCACAGCCGGTGTGCCCGTTTGACGCGCCAGCCCTCTGACCTCGCCTGATCGGCCCACGCGGAACAAACTTCGGGACTATCCTGGAACTCTGCAAGGCCGTGGTTGGAGGGTGTCATGGACCACGCGCGCATAGCCCGTACGGTGCTCGGAGTGACGGCGGCATATCTCGTCGCACTCGGGTTGTGGCTGGGGTGGCTGGTCCCACTCACCCCGCCGGGAACCGTGCCGGTCCAGATCGTCACACTGGTCGGTCTCTTCGGAATGTTCCTGGGCCTCGGCATGCTGTTCGCCCAGCGCCCCACCCGCTCCGACCGCAGACTACGCCGGCACGGGCTCGAGGGCTGGGCGAACATCGAAGCGGTACACCCCCTGCAGCGCACCGACCACTGCACCGAGATCACCGAACTCGATCTCGAACTCGTGGTGCCGGGCTCGGAGACCTACTACGGCAGCATCGTCTTCGACGTCGAGCCGGTGGTGAAGCCGAGAATCGCTGTGGGCGGCACGATTTCGATCCGCGTCGACCCGCACAACCGGGACCGGATCATCCTCTGCCTCTGATATATATCCAGCTCAGTGCCGGATTCGCACGATTCGGGCCGTAGGCTCCTGTCCATGACGATCGCCGAAAAACCCGACCGCAGGGAAGCGCCGCTGGTGCTCGACACCGAGCCGCCGCGCACGCTGGGGTTCACGGATCAGGCGGCGTTCTGGCTCAATCTCGGTGTCAGTCTCATCGGCTTCAGCGGCGCCGCGTACGTGCTCTTCCCTACCGGGAACCCCCCGCTCCCGCTGGCCGGGGCGCTGCTGGCGACCGTCCTGGGCACCGTGGTCGGCGCGGCCATGGTGGCCGGACCGGGCGCGGTCGGGGCCCGCACCGGCGCGCCGGCCATGGCGGTGCTGCGCGGCCTGTTCGGGACGCGGCTGTCGTATCTGCCGACGGTCGCCAATATCGTGCAGTGCATCGGGTGGGGTGTGTACGAGCTGACCGTCATCGCGCTCGGCGTCTCGGCGCTCACCCACGACCGGGTGCCGCACTGGGTGGTCATCATCGCGGCGGGCACGCTGTCCACCACCATGTCCATCTGGCCGCTGGCCGCAGTGCGGGCGCTCCGCAAGTACGTCTCGGTGGCGGTGGCCATCGCCATGCTCTACTTCACGATTCAGCTGCTGCGGCAACCTGTTCCGGCGCAGCACGACACCAGCTGGAGCGGGTTCTGGCCCGCCGTCGACACCACCCTGGCCGTATCCATCTCGTTCGTGCCGCTGGCCGCCGACTACACCCGGCACTCCCGCTCGGCGAAGACCGCCGCCGGGGCCACCGTGGCCGGCTACTCGATCGCCCAGGTGTGGTGCTACCTGCTGGGCATCATCGCCATCCTGCAGGCGGGCGGCAATGCCGACCACGTTTTCGACTCCTTCCTGGGTGTGACCGCGGGCTGGGTCTTCTTCGCGGTACTGGTGCTGCGCGAATCGGACCAGTCCTTCGCCAATGTGTATTCGACGGCCATGTCCATCCAGAACCTGCTGCCACGGGTGGATCGGCGGCTGCTGGCCGGACTCGTCGGTATGGCGGTGACCCTGCTGGCGCTGCCGGTCCGCGACTTCAGCAGCTACGCGAATTTCCTCTACCTGATCGGCTCGGTCTTCGTGCCGCTGTGCGCGGTCCTCATCGTCGACTACTTCCTCGGCCAGGGCCGGAGCGACTGGAATCTGGCGCAGAACGCACCCGCCCGGCCGCTCATGCTGCTGCCGTGGGCCGTCGGCTTCGTGGTGTACCAGCTGTTCAATCCCGGCTCCATCAGCTGGTGGGCGACATTCTGGGCCCGGGCGCAGGACGCGCTCGGCGTCCATCCGGGTTGGTGGTCCTCGGCCTCGCTCTACTCGTTTCTGGCGGCCGCGGCGGTGACCGCGCTCCTGGTGCGGGTCCGGCGGGGATGACCGACGGCCGCGTCTACGGCATGGGTTTCGACCCGCTGGTCGAACCCGATTGGCCCGCACTGACTTCCGTCGAGGTGGACGCGGTACTGGGCACGGACGCGGCGATCGTGTGGCGCAGCCCGAGACCACTGTCGGCGACCGCCCGGGTACGCCCGCCGGACGGGCGCGACCTCATCGTCAAACGCCTCCCCCGGGCGCTGCGCGACGCCGCCGCGCTCGGCGAGGAGCACCGCTTCATGGATCACCTGCGCTCGCAAGGAATTCCGGTGCCCCGCGTACTGCACACGGTCGACCTGGGCGATTTCGCCTACGAGGTCCAGGAATCGGGTGACGGGCGAGACGAGTACGAGGGCGTCTTCTCCTGGACGCCGTACCGCTCCCTCGACGGGGCGGCCGCGGCCGGGCGCCTGCTGGCCCGCCTGCACGTGGCCGCCGCGGGATACGAGGCGCCACGCCGCCCGCCAAGGCCGCTCCTGGCAAGCTTCACCATCTTCGCCTCCGCCGATCCCCTTGCGGCCGTGGCGCATCGGGCCGCTGAACGTCCGGCCATCGGCATATTCCTCGCCGAACGCGACTGGCGGGCCGACCTGGAACGCGTCCACCTCCCGGCCCACGAACGTCTCGGGCCCCTGCTCGCGGACCTGGAACCGCTGTGGACACACAATGATTGGCACGGCACTAACCTGCTCTGGCGCGACCGCGACATCACCTCCGTCATCGACTTCGGCCTGTGCGACCGCACCACCGCCGTCCACGATCTCGCCACCGCCATCGAACGCGGTGCCGTGGACTGGATTTCGATCCGCGACGGCGGACCGGCGAAGGTGCGATTCGACCAGGTACGCGCCCTGCTCCAGGGCTACGAATCGGTGCGGCCGCTGACCGCCGCCGAACGGCTCGCCCTCCCGGCGCTGCTCCCCCTCGTACATTGCGAGTACGAACTGTCCGAGATCGACTACTTCCTCGGCGTCGTCCCCGGCGGCAATGCGAAGAACGCCGAAATCGCCTACGCCGAGTACTTTCTCGGCCACACCGCATGGTGGACGGAATCCGGCGCGGGCCGCGAACTGCTATCCGCGATCCCCGGAATGTCACGCGTCACCGAATAGTGGCGGCGAACACAATTCCACGGATCTCGAATGGCGGCAACGGGACTTGATTCCGCGACCGCGATCGGATAAAACTTGTTCCGTTGCCATCGGCAACGCGAATCGTTCTGCACGCCATCTGAGTTCAGCGTGCCGCGGGGGTCGGGAGGACAGGAAAAATCATGCGTCGCACCATTCGTAATTTCGGTCGTAAGGCAATCGTCGCGGCACTGCCGCTGGCCGTCGCCGCTACTTTCGCAAGCGCGGGAACGGCTTCCGCCACCGCCCCGGCCGACGCCGTGCAGTCGGCCCCGGTCGTGCAGGCGGTCCCGGCTCCGGTCACGGCCGCCATTGCCCAGACCATCGCGCCGGAGGCGGTCTCCGTCGCTCCGGAGGCCGCGCAGCCGGTCACCCCGGATGTCGAGCAGCCCGCTGCGCCCGAGGTCGCGCAGGCGGCGGCCGAGATCTCGCAGCCGCGGGACATCGCCACCGATCCGAATGCCAAGAACCACGATCCGATGGCCAATGCCGCGGTGGTGGGCGCGGGTGTCGGGGCCGTGATCGGCGCCGCCATCTGCGCCGTCACCGTGATCGGCATTCCGCTCATCCCGCTGTGCGCGCTCGGCCCGGCCCTTCAGGGCGCCCTGATCGGGCTGCTCGTGGGCGCGGTCGACCCGGATGCCATTCCGCAGGTCCTGCCCTGATCCTTCGAGGATAAATACACCGGAACCCCATCCCGAAACTCGGGATGGGGTTCTTGCCGCATCGAATTCGATGATCGGCAGCGGTTATCGATGACAGATACGGTGACCTATTCGGTTGCCGATATGGCTACCGATGCGCGCGCGGATCCGCGAGCAGGTATTGCGCGGCGGCGTATGTGCCGAGAATGACGCCCTCACTGATCCGGCGCGACTTCTCACCTCGCGCGAAAATACGCCGGAGCACGATCAATCCGTCGGACAGCGTGAACAACAGCGCACCCACACCCAATCGGCTACGCGGGTCCGCATTCGGAATGTTGACGCCCGCAATATTCTTCGCGTCCCGGGCCAGTCCCGGATCGGACGCCAGCGTGGCCGCCGTGCCGAGGGTCGCGCCATAGGCGGTGAGCGGCACCGCGATCGCCGGGGCCTTGAACCGCATCAGCGTCGCCGCGCCCAGCCACGCCGCCAGGCGCGGAGCCACGATCTGCGCGCGCGGCCGGCCGCCGCGCCGGAACCACAACCACGAGTACCCGGTCTGCATGACCGCGAAAGACGAAGCGCCGGCTATCAATCGGCGATCGTCGTCGGGGTCGATGAGCAGCACGTCGCCGACCGTGGCCGCGGCCAGTGACCCGAGCAGCACCGTGCGATCGGTGCGATGCAGGGATGCGCCGTTCACCGCCACATCGGCCGCCAGCAGCGGCATCAGCAAAGGCTTTGCGGCCGACTGCAATTTCTCGCGGCCGGTGACGGCGCCGAACACCGTCACGGCCGCCGCGCCGACGAACGCCGCGCGGAGCGGGCGGGCCATCAGAAGCTCGGTTCGGCCGGCGCGGGCGGCAGCACCGCAACCTGACCGGCGTAGGACAGACCCGCGCCGAAGCCGAGCAGCAGCGCCAGCTGACCGCCCTTGGCCTTGCCGGTCACCAGCATCTCCTCCATGGCCAGCGGAATCGAGGCCGCGGAGGTGTTGCCGGTGTTCTCGATGTCATTGGCCATCGGGATGTCGTCGGCGAGCCCGAGGTTCTTCTTCATGAGCTCGTTGATGCGGGCATTGGCCTGGTGCGGGATGAACACCTCGATGTCCTCCTTGTGCACGCCGGACTGCTCGATGGCACTCGACAGCGCGCGCGGCAGGGTGACCGCGGCCCAGCGGAAGACCTTGGGGCCCTCCATGTGCAGCGACATACGGCCCACCGGCTCGACGGCCGGGTCGGTGCCCTGCAGGCGCTGCGCCTTGTTCATGAACTCCAGGAAGTCGACGTCCTGCGCGATGGCCTCGGCGTTCTCGCCGTCGGAGCCCCACACGGTCGGCGAGATGCCGTTCTCCTCGCTGGGCCCGACCACGACCGCGCCCGCGCCGTCGCCGAAGATCATGGCGGTGCCGCGATCCTTCGGGTCCAGGCCAACGGTCATCGTCTCCGCGCCGATCACCAGGATGTATTCGGCCGAGCCGGAGCGGATCATGTCCGTGGCGACACCCAGGCCGTAACCGAACCCGCCGCAGCCGGAGGTCAGGTCGAAGGCCGGGATGCCGTTCATGCCGAGGTCGGCGGCGACGCTCGGTGCACCGTGCGGGGTCAGCTTGAGCCAGCTGGAGGTGCAGAAGAGGAGAGCGCCGATCTTGGACCGGTCGATGCCGGTGTTGTTCAGCGCCCGGTTGCCCGCTGCCACCGCCATGGTGCGCAGCGTCTCGTCACCGGAGATCCAGCGCCGGTTGTGGATGCCGGTGCGCTCGAAGATCCACTCGGGGGTGGAGTCCAGGATCTCGCACACTTCGGCATTGCTGACCAAGCGCTGGGGCCGGTAGGCGCCGATGCCGAGCATCGCAACATTTTGATGACCCTTGTTGATTGCAATGCTCACCACTGGTGACTCACACGACCCTTCGCAACACCTTTGTCGGACGTAAGACCAGCACCAGGCTAACCCAGGGCAAGGGTTCAGCCCAGAGCAAAGTCTTGTTAACCCTTAGGTAAGGACCTAAGTCCTCACCCCAGGGCGAGGTCCTTCAGGCCCAGGATCGATCGATACTCCAGACCCTCGGCCGCGATGATGTCGTCGGCGCCGGTCTCGCGGTCCACCACGGTGGCCACACCGACCACGATGGCGCCCGCCTCACGCAGCGCGCGCACCGCGGTGAGCGGGGAGTTTCCGGTCGTGGTGGTGTCCTCGACCACCAGCACCCGCTTGCCCACGATGTCCGGGCCCTCGATCTGACGCTGCATGCCGTGCGTCTTGGCGGCCTTACGGACCACGAAGGCGTCGATGGCCCGGCCGGGAGCATGCATGACCGCGGCCGCCACCGGGTCCGCGCCCATGGTGAGCCCGCCCACCGCGTCGAAGTCCCAGTCCGCCACGAGTTCGCGCAGTAGCTTGCCGATGAGCGGGGCCGCCTCGTGGTGCAGGGTGGCGCGGCGCAGGTCCACGTAGTAGTCGGCTTCCTTGCCCGAGGACAGGGTCACCCGGCCGTGCACCACGGCGAGGTCGCGCACCAGAGCCGCGAGTCTGTCCCGGTCGGTGGTCGTTACCTGCATTGCTTTCTCTATGTCCTTCCGCGTGCGTTGAACAGGCCCCGGTTCAGGCGGGTCACCAGGGATCGTGGGATGAACCCGGCGATCGCGACGATCGCTTTGTACTGCATTCCGGGCACGCTGATCACCCGGTCTCTCTCCAGATCATGCAGCGAACCCGCCACCACCTCGTCCACGCTCAACCACAACGGTCGCGGTAGCGAGGCCATGTCGATTCCGGCCCGCTCATGGAATTCGGTGCGGACGAATCCCGGGCACAAGGCCTGCACCCGGACTCCGGTTCCGGCCAGCCCGCCGGCCAGCCCCTGCGTAAAGGATACGACGTACGCCTTGGAGGCCGAATAGGTCGAACCCCGTCCGGGTATCAGCCCCGCGGTGCTGGCCACATTGACCACCGTGCCCTTCGCCGCGTGCAGCATGGGCGGCAGGGCCGCCCGAGTCAGCTGTACGACGGCGGTGACGTTCACATCCAGTTGCTGCTGCAGGGCGTCCGGTTCCAGCGTCCAGAACTCGCCCGACATGCCGAATCCCGCGTTGTTGACCAGGAATTCGACGCCCTGCGCCAGGCGTTCGGCCACCCGGTCGAGGTCGGCGGAGCGGCTCAGGTCCGCGGGCAGCGTCTCGGCTCGCGCGCCGAAACGTACCTGCACATCGTGTGCCAGCGCGGCCAGCCGATCCTCATCCCGCGCCACCAGCACCAGGTCGTAGCCGAGCGCGGCGAGCCGGGTGGCGTACGCCTTGCCGATGCCGGAGGTCGGCCCCGTGATCAACGCCACCGGGCGGTGCGCACCCGGCAGGCGCGGGGCGCCCGCCGGACGATCAGGGGAACTCTCGGTCATCGGCGGCCCATCACTCGCACGACTGGGGAGCGGTCGGCAATGACCGGAACTGCGCCCCCATTCTGATCCCTTGCCGACCCACACGCGGCGAATTCGCGCAGACACCACGTGGCTGCGGCGTGCCGCGCGCGGACACGGCCGGGGTGGGTCACCTCGGTGCGGGTCCCTGGTAGGGGCGGAACCCCGGATGGAACGGGCCGCCGGGCGGGGCACTGCGGCCCTGGTCCTTGCGCCAGCCCTCCTCGGGCTCGCGGTCGGACTCGGGTTCGTCGCGCCAATCCTCGGATTCCGGTTCCGCCCAACGGTCTTCGTCCCCGTCGTACCGATCCGGCTCCTCCCCCTCGGGGGCGGGCGGCCAGTTGCGGCGCGGGCGGTTGCGCGGGTCCGGCACGACTTTCAGTGCGGGACGCCAGTTTTCGGGCTCGTCGTCCGGTTCGCTCGCGCCGGCGATATCGCTCACCAGCGGGGACTCGTAGTCGTCGGCCTCCTCGGCGCGCGGACGGGCCGGGCGGTCCTGGCCGCGGGGGCGATCGCGGTCGTCGTCGCCGAAGTCACCGAATTCATCGTGACCGTCGTAGTCGTCGTCCTCGGGAACCGGGTGCGAGCGACCGGGTTCGGGGAGTTCGTCGCGGCCGCGCTCGGTATTGATGACCGGCGGCAGCACGTGCAGCAGGCCCGACAGCCGCAGCACCGCGTCGATGGCCATCTCCCAGTCCTTGGCCACGGCCCCGACCGGCACCATGCCCAGGGTCCAGTTGCCCTCGGACCACAGCTGCTGCACGATGTCGGGCAGCGACTCGATGAACGCCACCATGCGCTGATCCACCGCGTGCCGGGCGATGTCCGGGTTGGTGGCGAAGACCACCCGGTCGCCGATGGCGCCGAGCAGCTCCAGATCGTGATCCTTCGGCGGCGCCGCGGTTTTCAGCCGCAGGTCGATATCGATGTCCGAGCCGATCTGCCGGCGCACCGCGACCAGGGTGGCGGCGTCCTCCAGATCGAAGAGCACGAACTTCTCACCCTTGCGGTTGCCCGACACCACGTCCACCGCGGACAGATAGCCGAGCTTGGCCAGGGCGCCGCGCCGCCAGGTGGAGGCGAGCGTGGGCTCCACCGAAACATAGGTGTAGCCCTGGGATTTCGCCCAGACCTGTCGCACGTGCCCGGTGCGGCGCCGCTGCAGCCGATCGAAATAGAGCAGCACGATCGCACCCACGAGCGCGATCGCCGCCAGCCCGAACCATATTGCCGTCATCGCCGCCTACCCTATCCACACTATGTCCAATTTGCCCTCTGCTTCGCTCCGGGCGGGTTCGCGGCGCTGAAGGTCTCGTTCTGCCCTCCTCCGCTTCGCTCCCCGCGCTTGCGCCGCGAACCTTGGGTGTTGGTACCTGCCAATATCTTTCAACATCGGTTCATCGGGTTCCGCTCGGCATCGAGGTGCTGATGATCAGCTTCGCCTGGATGGATCCGTCGGCGTTCTTGTCGCCCTCGACCATGATCACCTCGCCGACCGGCAAGTCCGAAACCTTGGTGCTGCCCAGGGAAATCACCTGCGTCTTGCCGTCGGTCTTCACGGTCGCCGTGCCACCGGACAGGGTGGTGATGGTGAGGGTGGAACCGTCGTTGTTCGAGATGGTGCCCATGTTCGCACCCAGCTGGTCCAGATCACCCAGGCCCGGGATGGTGGGAATGCCGCTGGGAAGGGGTAGGACCGAGGAGTTGCCCGGCGCCGGGTACCCGGAGGTCCTGACGCCGCTGGGCGCGGCGGCGCTGTTCGACGAATCGTTGTTCGACAGCAGGGTTCCCGCCGCGACGGCGACGATGGCGACCACGATGACCGCGGTGATGGCCAGCGCGATCCACAGGGTGGTCCGGCGGGGCGGCGGGGACGGGGGCGGATTCTGCGGGAAGCCCGCGGGCTGATATCCACCGGTCGGCATCCCCGGACCACCCGGGTAACCGGGCCCGCCGACGGCGGGCGGATACCCGGGCGCGCCGTAGCTACTCGTCGGGGTGTACCCCGGCTGACCCGGATAGACGGCGGTCGGCTCGTATCCGCCGCCGTTCTCGTATCCACCCCACTGCGCTTCCGCCGGCGGCAGCACGCGGGTGGCCTCGGGCCCGGGCGGCTGCCCGAAATAATCGAGAGGACCGGCGGGTATGGCCTCGGTGGGTCCGTAGCCCACGGCGCTATCCGAGGGGTAGCCGCCCGGCGCGGCCTGCTCGGCGGGACCCTCCCCCGGGCCCGGTTCCGGCGGCCGCGACCACGGATCGCTCGGATTAGTCATGGCCTCCAGGGTAGGCGGCTCTGTTTATTTTGCCTCCGCTTCGCTCCGGCGGTTCGCAGCCCTTGTGACCCCGGTCTTCCCTCCTCCGCTCCTCCGCTTCGCTCCCCCGCTCCGTCAGTCCAGACCGGGGCGTGCTGCGAACTATGTCCGAATCCTCTGACCGGCGATACTTCCTTCGCTGCGGGCAGATACAGCACGCGGCCCCGAGACTCTTGCCTCGGGGCCGCGCGATCCGCCGGGTCAGCGGCCGACGATGAGGGTGTCGCCATCGGGGGTGACGTTGACCTTCACCGTGTCGCCGTCCTGCACCTCGCCGGCCAGCAGTTCCTTGGCGAGCGAGTCGCCGATGGCCTGCTGGATGAGGCGGCGCAGCGGGCGCGCGCCGTAGGCCGGGTCGTAGCCCCGCACGGCCAGCCAGAAGCGGGCCGAGTCGGACACGTCCAGCTTCAGGCGGCGCTGGGACAGGCGCTTCTGCAGCTGGTTCAGCTGGATGTCGACGATCCGCTCCAGCTGTTCCTCGTCGAGCGCGTGGAACATGACCACGTCGTCGAGCCGGTTCAGGAACTCCGGCTTGAAGGCGCGGCGCACCGCGTTCATGACCGAATCCTTGTCACCGCCCGCACCCAGATTGGAGGTCAGGATGAGGATGGTGTTGCGGAAGTCGACCGTGCGGCCCTGACTGTCGGTCAGCCGGCCCTCGTCGAGCACCTGCAGCAGGATGTCGAAGACGTCCGGGTGGGCCTTCTCGATCTCGTCGAACAGCACCACCGTGTACGGGCGTCGCCGCACGGCCTCGGTGAGCTGGCCGCCCTGGTCGTAGCCGACGTATCCCGGGGGCGCACCGACCAGGCGGGCCACCGAGTGCTTCTCGCTGTACTCGCTCATGTCGATGCGGACCATGGCGCGCTCGTCGTCGAACAGGAAGTCCGCCAACGCCTTCGCGAGTTCGGTCTTACCGACACCGGTCGGGCCCACGAACATGAACGAACCGGTGGGCCGGTTGGGGTCGGCGACCCCGGCCCGGGCGCGGCGCACGGCATCCGAAACCGCTTGCACGGCTTCCGGTTGCCCGACAACCCGGTTGCCCAGTTCGTCCTCCATGCGGAGCAGCTTCTGGGTCTCGCCCTCCATCATCTTGCCCACGGGGACACCGGTCCACGACGACACCACCTCGGCGATATCGTCCGGCCCGACCTCCTCCTTGAGCATGACGTCACCGTCGGCGGCGGTCTTCGCCTTGGACTCGGCCTCGGCGAGCTCCTTCTCCAGCTTGGGGATTCGCCCGTACCTGAGTTCGGCGGCCTTGTTGTAGTCGCCGTCGCGCTCGGCCCGCTCGGATTCGCCCTTGAGCGACTCCAGCTCCTCCTTGAGCACGCTCACCGCGTCGATGGCCTGCTTCTCGTTCTGCCAGCGGGTCATCAGCTGGTTGAGCTTCTCGCGGTCGTCGGCGAGCTCCTGGCGCAGCTTCTCCAGCCGCTGCTTGGACGCCTCGTCGGTCTCCTTGGCCAGCGCCACCTCTTCGATCTCGAGGCGCCGCACGACGCGCTCGATCTCGTCGATTTCCACCGGGCGCGAATCGATTTCCATGCGCAGCCGCGAGGCCGACTCGTCGACCAGGTCGATGGCCTTGTCCGGCAGGAACCGGGAGGTGATGTAGCGGTCGGACAGGGTCGCCGCGGCCACCAGCGCGGAGTCGGTGATCCGCACGTGGTGGTGGTTCTCGTAGCGCTCCTTGAGCCCGCGCAGGATGCCGACGGTGTCCTCCACCGTCGGCTCGCCCACCAGCACCTGCTGGAAGCGGCGTTCCAGGGCGGCGTCCTTCTCGATGTGCTGGCGGTACTCGTCGAGGGTGGTCGCGCCGACCAGCCGCAGCTCACCGCGGGCCAGCATGGGCTTGATCATATTGCCCGCGTCCATGGCGGATTCGCCGGTCGCGCCCGCGCCCACGATGGTGTGCAGCTCGTCTATGAACGTGATGATCTGTCCGGCAGAGGATTTGATCTCCTCCAGCACAGCCTTCAACCGCTCCTCGAACTCACCGCGGTACTTGGCGCCCGCCACCATCGCGCCCAGATCGAGCGAGATGAGCTTCTTGCCGCGCAGCGATTCCGGGACGTCGCCGGCGATGATGCGCTGGGCCAGACCCTCCACGATGGCGGTCTTGCCGACGCCGGGCTCACCGATCAGCACCGGGTTGTTCTTGGTGCGACGGCTCAAAACCTGTACGACACGCCGGATTTCGGTATCGCGGCCGATGACCGGGTCCAGCTTGCCCTCGCGGGCGGCGGCGGTCAGGTCGGTGGAGTACTTCTCCAGCGCCTGGTACGAGCCCTCCGGATCCGGCGAGGTGACACGGGCGTTGCCGCGCACGGCGGTGAAGGCCTCGCGCAGTGCGTCGGCGGTCGCGCCGTACTTCAGCAGCAATTGCTGAACATCGGAGTCGCCGGCGGCCAGGCCGTAGACCAGGTGCTCGGTGGAGACGTATTCGTCGCCCAGCTCGGTGGCCAGCCGCTGCGCGGAGCTGAGCGCCGCGATGGCTTCCCGCCCGAGGTTGGGGGTGGTGGTGGCGCCGGTGGCCCGGGGCAGCCGGTCCACGATCTCCTGGGCCTCACGTCGCACCGTCGCCGAGTCGACCGCGACGGCCTTGAGCAGCGGTGCGGCGATGCCGTCGGTCTGATCCAGCAACGCCACCAGCAAGTGAGCCGGACGGATTTCCGGGTTTCCGGCGACGGCGGCCGCCTGTTGCGCGGCGGTCAGGGCCGCCTGGGTCTTGGTGGTGGGATTGAACGAGTCCACTGTCACCTTCCTACTTGTCGTTGCTCTCTACAACGCGGTAGAAGTTGAGTCTGTTCCGCTCAAGTCTGACCAGTTTTCGACGCCAGGTCCAGCGTCCGAGACCGGTTCCTACGCTACGCGTACGATGACTCCATTCGTTGACGCATCACACCAGCTCATCCATCCCGGTTTCCGAATGAATGGAGCAGCAATGCGCGCGATCGTCGTCCGTGAATTCGGTGGCCGCCCCGAGCCCGCCGACATGCCCACCCCCGAGGCCGGACCGGGCCAGGTCCAGATCCAGCTCGAGGCCGCCGGGGTCAACCCGCTCGACCAGCGGATCATCGACGGCTTCCTGGACGGCCAACTGCCACACGACTTTCCGCTGATCCCGGGTACCGACGGCGCGGGCACGATCACCGCGGTGGGCGCGGGGGTGAACGACTTCGAGATCGGGGAGCGGGTGGTCGGGAAGTTCTTGACCCCGCCGGTCGGGCACGGCACCTTCGCCGAGTACATCGTGGCGCCGCATGACGGCGCCCTCGCCAAGCTGCCGGACGAGGTCACCGCCATTCGCGCCGCCGCCCTGCCGACCGCGGGCATCACGGCACTGGACCTCATGCACGCCGCCGGGGTCACCCGCGACCAGAAGGTGCTGGTCGTGGGCGCCTCGGGCGGTGTCGGGTCCTACCTGGTACAGCTCGCGGCGCTCGTCGGCGCGCATGTCATCGCCACCGCCCGCCCCGACGACACCGATCGCATGATCCGGCTGGGCGCGACCGAGGTGGTGAACTACGGCCGGATCACCGTCACCGACTCCCCCACCCACGCCGAGGGCTCGGAGCTGTCGGTCGCGGATTCGGTGCGGATCACCGATCCCGGCGGTATCGACGTGCTGTTCGATCTGGTCAGCCCGCCGCCGGTTTTCGCCGACAACGCGAGCCTGGTCAAGCCCGGCGGTTCCGCCTATTCGACCATCTGGTCCGCCGACGAGGCGGAGCTGCAGGCCCGTGGCGTGCACGGCGGCAACTTCCAATCCCACGGCGGCGCAGCCGAATTGCGCGAGCTGCTGCGACTGGTCGGCGACGGCGACCTGATGGTCCCGATCAGCGCCATGCCGCCCCTGGCCGAGGCCCCCGAGGTGATCGGCGCACCCGGCGCACGCGGCAAGATCGTCCTGGTGATCTGAACTCCGGGTTACGGAAATCGATCGGGCTCCGGCTATATCCGTGCGACCACCGGGTTTTAAGGGATACTTGACGCGGAGGGCCGCCTGGCAGCAGGCGTTCCGGGGTAGCAGCACAGGAAGGAAAGCTCGACGTCGTGGATGCGCGTTCGGCAGCGCTGGTCCGCGCAAATTTTCGGACAGTCGTCGAGGCCCCTAGCGGGCCGGAACGGCTGATCAGCGCGTTCTACGGTCATCTTTTCGCAGAGATTCCCGCCCTGCGGGAACTGTTCCCCTCCGCCATGGACATGCAGCCGAAACGGTTGGTCACGGCCATCTCGTTCGTGCTCGACAATCTGGAGGACTGGGATCGCGCGCAACGCTTCCTGGAGCAACTCGCGCGCGACCATCGCAAGTACGGGGTGGAGGCGGCGCACTACGACATCGCCGGACGCGCCCTGCTCCACGCCTTCCGCAGCTACAACGGCACCGCGAACTGGAGCCGGCAGCTGGAGGCGGGCTGGCGCGACATCACCATCCTGATCTCGGCGTCCATGGCCATCGGCGCCAATTCTGATAAGTCGCAACCGTATTGGGAGGCGACGGTGGTCGGGCACCGGCGGGTGGTGGACGATCTGGCCATCGTCCGGCTGCAGACCGACACCCCGATCCCCTATCAGGCCGGGCAGTACGTGCCGGTGGCCATTCCGCAGCGGCCCAAGATGTGGCGCTACCTGTCGCCGGCCATCCCCACCAATCCGTACGGCGAGATCGAGTTCCACGTGCGGAAGGTGCGCACCGGCTGGGTGAGCCCGGGCATCGTGAACGAGACCCAGGTCGGCGACCGGTGGATGATCGCCGCTCCGCTGGGCGGTCTGCACGTGGATCTGAGCCGCCGCAAGGACGTGCTCATGATCGGCTCCGGCACCGGCATCGCCCCGCTGCGGGCACAGCTCATCGAGATGGGCCGGCGCGGCATCAATCCGCGCGTGCACCTGTTCATGGGCGGGCGATACCCGTGTGATCTCTACGACGTGGAGAACATGTGGCAGCTCTCGCAATCCAATCCGTGGCTCACGGTGGTCCCGGTGTGTGAGAACGAGACCAACCCGTGGTGGCACCCCTATCCGCCGGCCGAGACGCCGTTCGGCATGCACCGGCGGCTGATCGGCAATCTGGGCGCGGTGGTGGCCAGCTTCGGCGCTTGGGCCGATCGCCAGATCCAGATCGCCGGCTCGGCCCGTATGATCGCCGACACCCGGCGCGCGCTGCTCGCGGTGGGCACGCCGACGTCGGCGATAAGCTCGGATCCGGTGTAGTGCACGGCCTTTCGACAGTCAGGAGTTATCGGTGACGCTCGGCCCTGACGAGACCGGAGAACTCGCGCTCGGCGCGCAGACGGAGTGGAACGCCACGGTGGTGGGTGCGCACCGGCTGCGCGAGGACACCACGGTGGTGCGGCTGATCGGCGAGTTCGTGCCCTTCGCGGCGGGCCAGTCGGTGGAGGTGCGCACGCCGCAGCATCCGAACATGGTGCGCCGCCTGTATCCGGCGCTGCCGCCCTCGCTGGACGGCAAGCTGGAATTCCATGTGCGCACGGTGCCGGGCGGCTGGTGCAGTGGATCCATCGTCGCCGACTCGCATCCGGGCGACGAATGGCGGATCAGCGCGCCCGCGGGCTGGCTGGCGGTGGCGCCGGAGGCCACCGAGGTGGTCATGATCGCCGACGGGGTCGGGCTCGCGCCGATGCGCGCGCTGCTGCTGGATCTGTCGCGCCGGGAGCAGCCGCCGCGCACCCATCTGTTCGTGGGCGGGCGCTACCCGCGCGACCTCTACGCCTCCGACATGCTCTACCTGCTGACCGGTGAATTGCCGTGGCTCACGGTCGTTCCCGTGGTGCAGGACGAGTACGACCCGGATCTCGTCGACACCTGGTACGAGCAGTGCCGGGTCGACATCGGCTTCCGTCCGGAGGAGATGATGCCTGGCACCATCGCCGACATCCCGGAACGCTTCGGCCCCCTGGACCACCACCAGATCCTGGTCTGCGGCGGCGCGGCCATGGTGCGCAATACCATCGACCAGCTGGTCGCCATCGGCGCCCCCGCGGAAGCCATTCGCTACGAGGGTTTTTGACAATCGCCAACGCGACAACTGATTTCGCAAGGATCCGGGTAACTCTCCGGGCACGCCCGAGATGGTCTCGGTTCCCAACCACCGGCACGGGTGCCCAAGTCCGACGGCTCTCGGCCGTCCGCTGAATATCCGGGGAGGCGGGGCAGCCGGTCTCAGAAGAGGGGGTCGTGGCGGATGTTCGGGGTGGGGGTGCCGGCGGCCATGAGGCGGAACTTGGTGGTCTGCACCATGGACGGCGCGCCGACGATCTGCACGTCGCGGTCGTCCCAGGAGCCGTGGCTCGCCACGATCTTGCCGATCTGACCGACCACCCGCGGCTGCAGGCCCGGATACTCGCGGATCCCGTCGGAGTCGTCGAAGTGCCACCACGGGTTCTCGGTGGACTCGGTGACCGGGTGCACGGTGAGCCACTTGTTGGCGCAGGCCAATTGGCTCAGCACCTCGAGGTCGTAGAGATCGCACGGGTAGTGGCCGCCGACGAACAGATCCACCTTGGGATTGGAGCGCCGCGCGGTCATGGCCATGAGCTGGGCACGCAGCGGCGCGATGCCGGTGCCGCAGCCGATCATGAGCAGCTTGCGGCGGATGTTGCGGGGCACGCCGAGCCCGCCCAGCGGCGAGCCGATCAGCCACTGCTCGCCGACCCGGCTGTGCCCGACCATGGCCGGGCTGACCCAGCCGCCGGTGACGCCGCGGATATGGAATTCCAGTTCGCCGCCGGCATTCGCGGGGATGGCCGGGGACAGGTAGCGCCACATGCGCGGGCGGGAGGGGATCTGCACGCTCATGTACTGACCGGCCGCGTACTGCATGGGCTGGTCCAGCCGCAGGCGCACGATGGCCAGGTTGCGCAGCACTTCCCGGTGCTCGATGACGGTGCCGGTCCACACCGGCGGGGTGGTCTCCCGATCGGCCGCATTGATCATGGTGTCGGCGATTACGCCGATGCCCTCGTCCCAGGCGCGCCCGATCTCGTCGGTCCAGATCTCGGTGCCGGCGTAGGTCTCCAGCGCCCTCTTGAGCGATTTCCCCACGGCCTCATAGTGTTCGGCCACCACCCCGTACTTGCGGTGATCACGCCCGAGTTGGGCCAGGAAGGGCAGCAACCGGTCCGGCTCCTCCAGTCGGTCCACCACGTAGCCGATGGCCTTGACCAGCCGGTCGCGCTGGGCATCCAGGGCGGCGGGGAAGAAGTCGCGAACGTGAGGGTACTCCGTGAAGAGGATGGCGTAGAAGGAACGCGCGAGTTTCTCGGGGCCACCGTCTTCCGCAGCAACCGCCTTGAACGTTGTTCTTATCAATGCGACGGTGCGCGAATCCATTTGTGTCACAACCCCATTTCGCAATCGAACGCAGGCGTGACCGGCGAGTGAAGTGCTGCGGGACACTCGACAGCAGCCGTTGCCAAGCAAGTGTAAGCGAGGTTAGCCAGCAACGGAACGGGACGTTTCAATAACACGGCCTTTATTCCTCGAAAACGTGAACGTTGCGGGGTATCCGAGTCGAAAACAGACTGTTCAACCGGAACACGCCGCGAGACACGGGTCTTCGGACAGCAACCCTGTCTGATCCGTTTTGCAAGACTCAGGAAAACAGCGATCCTGCCGCAACTGCGCCAGTCCTCGAACTCCCTTGCAGCATACGGACAAAACTCTGATTGGCGTCAATTTATAACCTACCGGTCTGTTTGCAATTAACCGGCGCCAAGAGCTTCACCAATCCCACGGTCCCCATGGGTAACTCAGCACATTGCCCGCAACAATCGCAACCGGGCGAATACCGACCCTCCTCCGCCGGGCGCGGACCACGCCGAAAACGAAGGCGGCACCCCGTGATCGGGGTGCCGCCTTCCACTTCGCTTGCCCTACTGCGGCTTACGCCGGTTTCGGGGCTGCCACACCACGAGAGCGGTGCTGCGCTGCGGCGGGGTCAGGTCGGGGCGGTACCCCGACCGGAGCCTTTCCACCTCGGCGGTCAACTCGCTCACCCGCTGCTGCAGCTCCTCCACCTGGTTGGTGAGTTCGATGATCCGTTTGATGCCGGCCAGGTTCACGCCCTCGTCCTGGGACAGGCGCTGCACCTCGCGGAGCAGCTCCACATCCCGGTCCGAATAGCGCCTGCCGCCGCCCGAGGTACGTTGCGGCGAAACCAGACCCAGCCGGTCATAGGTGCGCAGCGTCTGGGCGTGCATGCCCGCCAGCTGCGCGGCCACCGAGATCAGGAAGTACTGGACCTCGGTCTTCTTCGGATCGGAACTCATTACGCACCTGCCCATCCCGCACGTGGATCGAACCCGCTGGTCTTCTCCGCCTCCGCATAACGCCGTAGCGCCTCGGCGGCATCGTCGTCCAGCTTCTGCGGTACCGCGACCTTCACCGTGACCAGTAGGTCACCGGCGGCGCCGTCACGCTTGGGCACACCGCGCCCGCGCACCCGCAAGGTCCGGCCGTCGGCGGTGCCCGGCGGCACCTTGACGCCGACACGGCCGTCCAGGGTGGGCACGGAAACCGTGGTACCCAGCACCAGTTCGGCGTACGAGACCGGCAGCACCAGGGTCAGGTCGTCGCCATTGCGGCCGAAGACCTTGTCCTGGCTGACATGCACGGTGACGTACAGGTCGCCCGGAGGCGCGCCGCGCAGGCCCGCCTCGCCCTGACCGGCCAGCCGGATCCGCTGTCCGTCGCGCACACCCGGGGGAATGCGCACGGTGATGGTGCGGGTCCGGTTCTGGATGCCGCTGCCGCGGCAGTCGACACACGGGTCGTCGATGATCGACCCGGTACCCCGGCAGTCCTCGCACGGCTCGCTGAAGCCGAACGCACCCTGGTTCCGGCTGACCACGCCGGTGCCATTGCAGTGCGGGCAGACTCGCGGGCTGGTGCCCGGCTTGGCCCCACTGCCGTGGCAGGTGGTGCAGGCGGCCGGGCTGGTCATGCGCAGCGGGACGGTCACGCCCTGGGCGGCCTCTCGGAAGCCGAGGGTCGTCTCGGTCTCGACATCCGAACCGCGCCGCGGACGCGACGAGGTCCGGGTGCCACCCCGATTGAACAGCCCGCCCAGCAGATCGCCCAGGCCACCGTCGGCACCACCGGCTCCGGCGCCCGCGCCGAAGATGTCGCCGAGGTTGAACTCGCCGGAGAACCCGCCGCCGGGCTGGCCGTAGCCGCCCCCGGGCGAGAACCCGCCGCGGCCGAAACCGCCGCCGGCGAACAGCTTCCGGGCCTCGTCGTACTCCTTGCGCTTCTCCGGATCCGACAGCACGGCATTCGCCTCGCTGACGGCCTTGAACCGCTCCTCGGCCGTGCTGTCCCCGGGATTCTTGTCCGGGTGCAGGTCACGGGCCAGCTTGCGGTAGGCCTTCTTGATCTCGTCCTGGGTGGCGCCGGAGGAAACACCCAGATCCTTGTAGAAGTCCTTCTCGAGCCACTCTCGATTCACCGGGCATCTCCTCCTTTCTGTGTTGTCGGTGACGCCGGGGGCGTCTGTTCGTTGTTAATCAGTGCCAGCGGCATCGGTGCCAGCGTTCGTCGTATCCGGCTGCGCCGCAGCCAGATCCGCCACACCGTCGGTGACGCCGACCAGCGCGTGCCGCAGCACGCGATCGCCGAAGCGGTAGCCCTTGCGCATCACCATGCCGAGGATCGGGTCCGCGCCACTGCCCTCGTGCTGTACGGCCTCGTGCAGGGTCGGGTCGAAAGGCTCACCCTCCGAACCGAATTCCTCGAGACCCTGCTTCTGCAGGGCGGTGACCAGCTTGTCCGCGACCGATTTGAGCGGTCCGTTGTCGAGGTCACCGTGCGCGCGGGCGCGATCCAGATCGTCGAGCACCGGGAGCAGTTCGCCCACGACCGCGGCCTTGGCGGTGTCGATGGCGGCCTTGCGGTCGCGCTCGACGCGGCGGCGGTAGTTGGCGTACTCCGCGGTCAGACGCTGCAGATCGGCGGTGCGCTCGGCCAATTCGGCCGTGATCGCGTCGGCGAGGGCTTCCTCGCTGACCTCGGGAGTCCCCTCGGCCCCGAGGGCCGCGGCGGTGTCCGCCGCGGCCTCGAAGACCTCACCCGCAGGCGCGGAGCGCCCATCAGACGCCGTCGGATCGGCGATGTGGTCCGGGTTCTGGTTCGTCACTTCTTCTCAGGCTCCTCGACGACCTCGGCGTCCACGACGGTGTCATCGGACTGCGGCGCGCCCGCGCCATTGCCCTGGGCGGCCTGGTCCGCGGCCGCGGCCTCGTAAATGGCCTGGCCCAGCGCCTGCGACTCGGTGGCGAGCTTCTCCACCGCGGTCTTGATGACCGAGATGTCGGTGCCCTTGAGCGCCTCGTTCGCCTCCGCGATGGCCGCCTCGACCTTGGTCTTGACGTCCGCCGGGACCTTGTCCTCGTTGTCCTTGATGAACTTCTCGGTCTGGTGCACCAGCGACTCGGCCTGGTTGCGGGTCTCGGCCTCCTCGCGACGCGCCTTGTCCTCGGCCGCGTGCGCCTCGGCGTCCTTCACCATGCGGTCGATCTCCTCCTTGGACAGGCCGGAGCCGTCCTGGATCTTGATCGTGTTCTCCTTGCCGGTGCCCTTGTCCTTGGCGGTGACGTGGACGATGCCGTTGGCGTCGATGTCGAAGGTGACCTCGATCTGCGGCACGCCGCGCGGGGCCGGCGGGATGCCGGTCAGCTCGAACGATCCGAGCAGCTTGTTGTGCGAGGCGATCTCGCGCTCACCCTGGAAGACCTGGATCTGCACGGACGGCTGGTTGTCGTCGGCCGTGGTGAAGGTCTCCGACCGCTTGGTCGGAATGGTGGTGTTGCGCTCGATCAGCTTGGTCATCACGCCGCCCTTGGTCTCGATACCCAGCGACAGCGGGGTGACATCGAGCAGCAGGACGTCCTTGACCTCACCCTTGAGCACACCGGCCTGCAGGGCGGCGCCGACGGCGACGACCTCGTCCGGGTTCACGCCCTTGTTGGGCTCCTTGCCGCCGGTCAGCTCCTTGACCAGGTCGGAGACCGCGGGCATACGGGTCGAACCACCAACGAGCACAACGTGATCGATGTCGCCGACCGAGATGCCGGCGTCCTTGATGACCGACTGGAACGGCTTGCGGGTGCGGTCCAGCAGATCCGAGGTGATCTTCTGGAACTCGGCGCGGGTCAGCTGCTCGTCGAGGAACAGCGGGTTCTTGTCCGCGTCGACCGTGATGTAGGGCAGGTTGATCGAGGTCGACTGCGAGGACGACAGCTCGATCTTGGCCTTCTCGGCGGCCTCGCGCAGGCGCTGCATGGCCATCTTGTCCTTGGTCAGGTCGATGCCCGAGGTGCCCTTGAACTTGTCGACCAGCCATCCCACGATGCGCTCGTCCCAGTCGTCGCCACCGAGGTGGTTGTCACCGGAGGTGGCGCGGACCTCGACGACGCCCTCGCCGATCTCCAGCAGCGAGACGTCGAAGGTGCCGCCACCCAGGTCGAAGACCAGGATGGTCTGTTCCTTGTCGCCCTTGTCGAGGCCGTAGGCCAGCGCGGCGGCCGTGGGCTCGTTGACGATGCGGAGCACGTTCATGCCCGCGATCTGGCCGGCCTCCTTGGTGGCCTGGCGCTGCGCGTCCTCGAAGTAGGCGGGGACGGTGATCACGGCGTCGGTGATCTCTTCACCCAGGTAGGCCTCGGCGTCGCGCTTCAGCTTCATGAGCACGCGCGCGGAGATCTCCTGCGGGGTGTACTTCTTGCCGTCGATGTCGACAGACCAGTCCTCGCCCATGTGGCGCTTGACGGACCGGATGGTGCGGTCGACGTTGGTGACGGCCTGGTTCTTGGCGGGCTGACCGACGAGCACCTCACCGTTCTTGGCGAAAGCGACGACGGACGGCGTGGTGCGCGATCCTTCCGAGTTGGCCACGACGACCGGTTCGCCGCCTTCGAGAACGGCGATGACAGAGTTCGTGGTCCCGAGGTCGATACCGACCGCACGAGCCATGGTTGTTCCTCCTAGTTGACGTACCTGAGCGCCCCGGAATCCCTTCCGAGCGACTCCGGCACACTGCATCCCAGTAACACTGAGCGTGGTCGGCTCAATCTTGCACCCGCCGGCGGCGGGGCGCAACTTGAACTTGAGTCCAACTCGCTCAACCTTGCTGACCTGTCCCAACGGGCACCGCACGTCATCTATTCCACGCAGCACAAAAAAAATTCTTCGCGCAGGCGCGACTCGCCGCCCCTTGCGTCCGCACCGGCCGGTTTGCAACTACCAATGGGCCCGGATCGGGACCTGTCAGCTGGGCGGGTGGATCTCCATGGGCTCGCCGGTGGCGGTGACCTTGAAATAGCCGTGCTGGGAATCGTCGTCGACGTAGACGGTCACCACTGGATTGCCATCGGCGCCACGGGCGATCTCGACATGGCCGATCCGGCCGTTGGGCACGCCCGCCGACTGCGGAGCCCCGGCGAGCAGGGCCGCGATCTTCTTCAGATCCAGGACCGACATGTCGAAGATGTCCAGGCCCGGAGTTCGGGCGATGTCGTCATAGGAGTGGAAGCTGCCGTCGTAACGGATGTGCGCGTCACGTGGTGCCGACGGATCCTTGCGCCGCTCGATGATCACGTAGGTGGGATAGAGGAGAACCTGGTCGGCCTTGGTGTCGTCGAAGTGGTCCCGGTAGGCCGCGACGAAACTGGCCAGGCCCGGGCCCGTGGTCGGGTCCGGCAGAGCGGGTTTCGGTGCGACCGTGCGCGAGACGCAACCCGCGAACGCGCCCAGCAGCGCCGCGGCCATCAGGATCGCGGCGGCGACCCGCATGCGCGTGGACGGGCCGCGCCGATTCGCCCGCACCACAGGCGAATTCACCAGATTGGCGGGGATCTGCAGATCCTCCAGCACCGCGTCCAGTTCACCGAAGGTCTTGGCCGCCATGGCCTTCGCGGTTCGTGCGATGTGCTCGGTCGCGGTGAGCTCGCCGGCGTCCCGGGCGGTGTCGAGCAGGGTGCAAGCGTCCACGCGATCGGTGTCGCGGGCCCGCAATCCCTGGGAGTGTGCATCAGACATGATCTCGATCTATCCCCCGAACGCCAGGGTCCGCACGATCCGGCCGTCCGGAGTCGCCTCGACGTAGCCGCTCTCATTGGCCGTGTTGCCCACATAGATTCGGACGATCGGCCCGCTGCCCGAGCCCTCGATATCGAGGTAGTTGACCTTGCCCTGATCCACCTTGGTGAGCACGGGAGCCTGTGCCACCACGGCCATGACGGCGGACACGTTCACGGCGGCCAGGTCCACGGTCGGAGTCTGTGGCGACCGGGTCCGGGGCTGGTCACCCTGGTCGAAGCCGCCGCGGTAGTAATAGCGAACCTGACGGTTCGGCTGGATGCCACGGGTCGCGACCGCATAGTCGGGGTACAGCAGCAGTGCGTCGACGATGGTGTCGCCGAACTTGGCACGGTAGGCGGCCCGGAAGTAGTCGATGCCATCGGCCTCCGTGAGTTTCGGCCGGGGCAGCACCATGGGCTTGATCGTCCCGAGGTCCACCGCGGGCGGCCCCGCGGGCGGGGAGGCCGGGCGGTCCACCGCCACGAAGGTCCCCGCGGCCACCGCGATGCTGAGCGCGGCGACACCGGCCGCGAACCAGTTCTCGCGCCGCGACTTCGGCGGCATCGGATCCGGCCGGGCGTCGGCGGGCCGCTGCAGATCGTCGGTGATCTGGGACAGTTCGCCCAATGTCTGCGCCTCACCGGCGAGTTCGGTGAGGGTGCGATGGTCGGCGGCGCTCAGCTGCCCGTCCGCGCGGGCGGCGTCGAGCAGGGTGCAGGTGGCCTGGCGGTCGCTGTCGCGGGCCCGGGTGCGCGGCGGATAGCCGCCCGCGGACGGCCGTCGCGGTCGCCGGCCGGCGGGCGTGAGGTCGGCGGTCTTGGTGCTCGGCTGCAGGTCGCCGATGAGTCGTTGCAGTTCGCCGAGCGTCTGTGCGGCCTGCGCCTGCCCGGACCGCTGGTGATATTCCTCGACCGCGAGCTCGCCCTCCTCGAAGGCGGCGTCGAGCAGCGTCCGCGCGTTGACGCGGTCGATATCCCGCGCCCGCATGCGCCCGGCCGCGGGCGAATCCCCGGGCGATCCGGACGATTTCGAGCTCACGCGGGGATCGTAAACGGAACCCGGCCGTACCCGCGCGGTTTCCGGCAGGGCGGTGAACAGGGACAGGACACGCCCGGGATGCGCGGCGACGTCCGAAATGCCGGTGTTGCACGCAACCGCCCACGAAGATCGGGAGCGTCGATTTCCGCTGGTGAGGAGGCTCGATGAAGGCAAGGTTCGGTATTTCGATCCCGCCCGTCGCGGCCGCGCTGCCGGACGTCATCGATATGGCCGTGGCCGCCGACGCCGACGGGCTGGATCTGGTGGCCATCCAGGACCATCCCTACAACGCGCAGTTCGGCGACACCTTCGCGGTAATCGGGGCCTGCCTGGCGGCCACCGGCCGGGTCAGCCTCTATCCGGGCGTCGCGAATCTCCCGCTGCGCACGCCCGCCATGATCGCCAAGCAGGCCGCCACCTTCGACCTGCTCAGCGGCGGACGCTTCGAATTGGGTTTGGGGGCGGGCGCTTTCGAGAGCGGCGTGGTGGCCATGGGCGGGCCCGCCCGCAAGGGCCGGGCGGCGCTCATGGCCATGGCCGAGAGCATCGCCATCATTCGGGCGGAATGGCGGCCCGGACAGCCGGTGTCCGTGGTGGGCACCGAGTACACGGTGCAGGGCATCGAGGGCGGGCCCGCGCCCGCGCACGATATCGGGATCTGGCTGGGCGCCATGGGCTCGCACGCACTGGACCTGATCGGCTCGGCGGCGGACGGATGGGTTGCACCGCTGCCGAATTGGATGCCCTGGGAGCAGTGGGCCGGCGCCAATGCCCGCATCGACGCGGTGGCACGGTCACTCGGACGGGATCCGCGCACCATCACCCGGCTGGCGGCACTGCCCGGCGTGGTGAGCGACCGGTCGCTGCACCCGGATCCCCATGGCTCCGACCCGATTCACGGCTCCCCTGAGGAGTGGGCCGACATCATCGTCCGTCTGGCCCGGGACGCCGGGTTCGACACCTTCATCTACTGGCCGCCGGGTTTCGACGTCGACCAGGTGCAGCGTTTCGCGCGACAGGTGGTGCCCATCGCGCGAAAGCTCCTGGGCGACAATTAGACAACTCTCGCCGCGGGGAACCGCTATCCCCGCGCGGCCTCGGCCGTGGCCTCGACCTCGTCGGGGAATTCGCTCGGCTGGCCGACACCGGTGGTGACCAGGTCACGCAGGCTCTCGGTGATGTAGAAGGTCCAGGCCGGGGAGCAGGCGTCGTAGCACTCGTACGCGGGTACCAGGCCGACGTGGGTGAAGCGGAGTTCGGTGCCGCCGGCGGTCTCGGCGATGTCGAAGTGGATCTCGGTGTTCACCCACTCGGTCCGGTCCTGGATGTAGGACATGTAGTTGTCCTTCACCAGCCAGACCACGCGCCGGTCCGGCACCACCTCGGTCAGTTCGATCTCGCTGCGATGCACCCCCGGAGCCTCGAAGACGAACTGGTCGCCGACCCGCTCGGTGCCGCCCTTGATGCCGGGCGACCACCAGCCGCGGGCGTTCAGGACGGCGGCGAAGACCTCGGCGGGGGTGCGGTCGACGGTGATGCTGGTGGTGAAGTTCTGATCAGTCATGGCAGGTCCCATTTCTTTCCTGAACACAGGGCGGGTCGGAGTGGACTGTCTCGCGAGAACTTACTTGCATAACGATAGTTCGGTTACTTGCATCACACAAGCGGATGAGCCAATCTGGATACATGTTGGGACGCATGTACGACGGGGAGGTGTGCTCGGCCGCGCGCACGCTGGAGATGGTGGGCGAGCGCTGGAGCCTGCTCATCGTGCGCAATGCCATGTTCGCCGGGATGACCCGGTTCACCGAGTTCCAGCGCTCGCTCGGCATCGCACCGAACATCCTCACCAAGCGGCTCGCCGAATTCGTCGAGGCCGGAATCTTCGAGCAGCGCAGCGGCACCGGCAGCGGCCACCCCGAATATCTGCTCACCGCAAAGGGACTCGACCTCGAGCCGGTCATCCTCGCGCTCACCGAGTGGGGAGACCGCTGGGCCGCACCGGACGGGCCACCGATCACCTACCGGCACACCGGCTGCGACGGGAAGGTCCGTGTGCGCCTGGAGTGTTCGGACTGCGACACCACCCCCGACCTGGCGGAGGTGACGGCCGAACTCGCGCCCTGGGCGTACGAGTTGAAGTACGGGACGCCCGCGTCACTCCAGTAGCGGGAACCGCCCCGAACGCAACAGCCCGGCGATGGCCTCCATCTTCGCCTGCGGCGCGGCGTAATCCGGATGCGCGCCGAGCACGGCGGCGGCATCGTGCAGGCGCACCATCTGCCGCTCCGCCTCCTCCACACTGCGCCCGCCCGGCGTGATCGGGTGCGCGGCGAAGGCGGGGCGGCGCGGATCCACCCGGCCCAGCTCGACGGCCTTCTCCACCCGCCGCGAGCACCGGCAGAACGCCTGGGGATTCGCCAGGCCGCAGGTGGATTGCAGGAAGTTCCCGAGCCGTTTCTTGGCCCGCTCCACCCGTTTCCGATACGCGGCGGATGTCGCGCCGACGATCCAGGCGGCCTGCTCCGAGCTCACCTCGAAGACGTCGGAGAGCACGTACGCGACACGTTCGTCGCGGCCCAGGCACTGCAGCATGGCCTGGCTGCAGTTGAGCCGCACCTCGTGGGTGAGCAGCGTGGACTCCGGGCCGCGGTAATCCTCCTCGGCCAGGCCGTCTTTCAGTCCCTCACTGAACTGGTCGAGGCTGAGCTGCTGGGCTTCCTGCGGCGTCTGCCGCTTCAGATTCAGCAGGTAGTTGACGCCGATGCGGTAGGCCCAGGTGGTGAGCCGGGCCTCGCCGCGCCAGGTCGCGAGCTTGCCGACCACCCGCAGCAGGATCTCCTGGGTGGCATCCTCGGCGTCGGCGGGCCGCCACACCATGCGCAATGCGAGCCGGTAGATCGGATCCTGCAGCAGCCGAACGACATCCGAGACGGCGGCACGATCGCCCTCGACGGCCCGTGCGACGAGCGCGCGCTCGTCGATGTCCGATCCGGTGTCCATATCGCCAGCATAGGGATCGCGGGGCACATCATGGTGCGCCCCGCGATCAGCCCTGCCACGGCGAAACCAGGCTTACCGCTCGAACCGCCCGGCCGTGCGACCCGGCGGATCAGGCCACGGCCCGAGTGGCGGTGAGGGCGTGGCGGTGAATCCACTGCGCGACCGCCTGCCCGATGGCATCGGGCTGGTCCTCGGGGCAGTGATGCCCGGCCGGTCCGATATTCGCGAGCTCGGCGGCGGCGAAGGTCTGCCGCGCCCACTCCACCACCTCCGGCGAGCCCAGGCCGACACCGTCCTCGACGTGCATGACCAGCTTCGGCACCTCGGGGCTCGCGGCCATCCACCGGTCGTAGTTCTCGATGATGGCGACCACGTCGGTCGGCTCGCCCTCCAGCGGGAATTCGCGCGGCCATGCCAGCATCGGCCGGCGGGACTCCGGGGTCGGGTAGGGCGCGCGGTAGGCGTCCAGGGCCTCGGGGCTCAGATTCCGGGTGGCGGCCGGCAGGTTGAATTCGATGAACATATTGCGTTCCAGCACCATCTCCTCGCCCTCGGGAGAACGGAAGCGGCGGAACAGTTCCGCGCCCTGCGGCGGCATCTCCGACCAGCGCAGCGGCCGCAGGAAGGTCTCCACCACGGCGATACCGCGCACCCGCTCGGGATGCCGTGCAGCCCAGTCCATTCCGAGTGCACCGCCCCAGTCGTGGCCCACGATCACGACCTGGTCCAGGCCCAGGGCGTCGAACCAGGCGTCCAGGTAGCGGGCGTGATCGACGAAGCGATAGTCGCTGTCCGGCTTGCCGGAGGCGCCCATGCCGATGAGATCCGGTGCCAGGGCGCGGTTCGGTGTATCGGACACAGCGTCGCTCACGTGCGGGATCACATTGCGCCACAGGTAGGAGGAGGTGGGGTTGCCGTGCAGGAACACGACGGGCACCGCACCGCTGCCGGTGTCGGTGTAGTTGATGAACGAGTCCAGAACGTCGATGGTGGCCATCGTCGGTGTCCTTCCGGGTGAGTTGCCTACACCTGGTTGGACACGCGCCGGCCCGGCCTGTGACAGCGCCTAGGTGTGATCTGGGCCATACATGGGCACGGTGCCCGGCTCGACCGTCAGGCCGGGATGGACACCCGGCGTCAGGCCGTTGCCGATCGCCGTCCGCTGCAGCAGCGCGAGCAGCCGCGGCCGGTCCTCGGGGTCGAGCGCGGCGAGCAGCTCCGTATTGAGGCCATCGGCGATCGCGGCCGCGCGGGCGATCGTCTCGCGGCCGGCGGGCAGCAGGTGCACGGCGTGGGCGCGCCGATCGACCGGATGCTTGCGCCGCTCGACCAGACCGCGCTTCTCCAGGTCGTCGATCAGGCTGACCATGACGTTCCGGTGGATCCCCAGGGCATCGCACAGCTGCTGCTGGGTCCGGCCGTCGTTGGCCTCGAGCAGTCGCAGCGTGCCGTATTGCGGCGGCCTGATCCCCAGGGGCGCGAGCAGCGCGTCGAAGCGGTACGCGGAATGAGATCCCAACTGCCCCAGCAGGAATGCGGCGCTCTCGAACAGCGGTGAGTACTGGGGATCGGCGTCGGTCACCCACCCAGGCTACAGCAATGCCCAAATTATGATTGCCCTCTTGATTGATAATCACTTCAGGTGCATAGTTTGGTGAGTCGATCCACTCCCGACAGCGAAGAGAGCTCGCACCATGGATACCGACAACACCCCCACCCTCGATCCACGTCGCTGGATCGCTTTCGCCGTCGTGCTGGCCGCCGGATTCATGGACCTGCTCGACGTCACCATCGTCAATGTGGCCGTGCCGAGCATCCAGAAGGACCTGGGCGCGGCCTACTCGCAGATCGAATGGATCATCGCCGCGTACGTACTCTCCTTCGCGGCCGTACTCATCACCGGCGGGCGGCTCGGCGACATCTACGGCCGCAAACGCCTGTTCCTGCTCGGCATGGCCGGATTCACCGTGGCCTCACTCGCCTGCGGCCTGGCCTCCTCACCCACACTGCTCATCGGCTCGCGCTTCGTCCAGGGCGCGATGGCCGGGCTCATGGTGCCGCAGATCCTCGCCATCATTCGCGTCACCTTCCCGAAGGACGAGCGCGCCAAGGCCATTGCCGTCTACAGCGGCGTCGGCGGATCCGCGTCCGCGGTCGGGCTGTCCCTGGGCGGACTGCTGGTGCAGTGGAATCTCTTCGATCTGGGCTGGCGGCCCATCTTCCTGGTGAACGTGCCGGTCGGCCTGATCGCACTGGCCGCCGCGACCCTGGTGATGCGGGATTCGCGGTCCGCGCACGCGCCGCGCCTGGACATCGTCGGCATGGTGCTCGCCATTTCCGCGGTGCTGCTGCTGGTGTATCCGCTCACCGAGGGCCGTCGATTGGACTGGCCCGCCTGGACTTTCGTCGTGATGGGCGCGTCGGCCGTGGCCTTCGCCGCCTTCGTGGCCTACGAACGGTGGCGCAGCCGCAACGGCGGATCGCCCCTGATCGATCTGGACCTGTTCCGATCGCGGCCGTTCACCGTCGGCCTGGCGAGCTGGCTGCTCTTCTGGATCGGCTTCGGCGGGTTCTTCCTGATCTGGACGCTGTTCATGCAGGCCGGGCTGGGCTGGTCGCCCATGCGGGCCGGCCTCACCTCGGTGTTCTTCGCGGTCGGCGCGGGCATCGGGGCGGGCGTGTCGGTCAGCGTGCTGGCACCGCGGTTCGGCAAGTGGGTGCTGCTCGCGGGCGGACTGGTGACGGCGGGCGGGTTCGCGCTGTACGGCGCGATGGCCGCCCACTACGAATCCGATTTCGCCTCCTGGCAGATGGTGTTGCCGCTCATCGTGACCGGCATCGGATTCGGCATCGTGGTCGCGCCGACCATCGACATGCTGCTCGGGCAGATTCCCGACCGGGAGGCCGGGGCGGCGTCCGGGCTGTTGAACACCGGCCAGCAGCTGGGGATGGCGCTGGGCGTGGCGCTGGTCGGCATTCTGTTCTTCGCGCAGCTGGATCATGATTCGGCGCGCGGCGTGGATTCCGTTGCCGCGCAGACCCGCACCGAGCTGGCGACAGCCGGGGTACCCGGGCCCGCGCAGAAGCAGATCCTCGCGAACTTCCGGGCCTGTGTGCGGGATCGGTCCGCCGAGGTGGATCCCTCCGTCGTCCCGGCGAGCTGCGAATCTCCCGCCGCGAATCCGGCCGTCGGCCAGACCCTCGCGCATGCGGGTGAACAGGCCAATGCGGTCAACTTCGCGCACACCTTCGACTACACGCTGGTGTGGGGCATCGGGCTGATGGCGCTGGTGTGCCTCGGATTCCTGGCGCTGCCCCGCGACACCCGGCTCGAGCCGCACGAGGTGAAGACCGAGGAGGAACTCGTGGGGGTCTGACCCCACCGGCGAGATCCGGACAGGAGTCCGATAAAAACGGCCGCGGGTTCGGTGATTCACCGGACCCGCGGTCCGTTCCGGTGAAGAATCCACACTGTCACCGCCATTCGACAGGAGTCAGGCATGCGCGCGACCGTGGTCAGCAAGGGCGAATTCCGGGTCGAGGACCTGCCCACCCCCGTCCCCGGGCCGGGTCAGGTACTGCTGTCGGTCACTCGCTGCGGCATCTGCGGCTCCGACCTGCACGCCCGCCTGCACTGCGACGAACTCGCCGACCTGGCCGCCGCCACCGGCTACGACCACTTCATGCGCTCCGACCAGCGGATCGTCATGGGGCACGAATTCACCGGCGAGATCGCCGAATACGGTCCAGGCACCCGCCGCCGATGGAAGCCCGGCACCCCGGTGGTGGCGCTGCCCATCCTGCGCACCGGCCGCCGGCCCGAACTCACCGGACTGTCCGCCAACGCGCCCGGCGGCTACGCCGAGCAGGTGCTGGTGCAGGAACCCATGACCTTCCCGGTCCCCAACGGCCTGTCGCCCGACCACGCCGCCCTCACCGAACCGATGGCCGTGGGCTGGCACGCGGTCCGCCGCAGCCGGATCGCCAAGGGGCAGACCGCCTTCGTCGTCGGCTGCGGTCCCATCGGGCTGGCCGTCATCTCCATGCTGAAGGCGGCGGGCGTGCGCACCGTGATCGCCAGCGACTTCTCGCCGCGCCGCCGCGAACTGGCGGGCCGGTGCGGGGCCGATGTGGTGGTCGACCCCACCGTCGAATCACCGTGGGAGGCAACGCCGAAGAAGCCGCGGATCACCGGCGCCTCCGACATCCTCAACCTGGGCTTCGACGCCATGGAACGACTGCGGCGGATCCCGAACTTCCCGTGGTGGTACCTGTTCCGCGTCGCGCACACCCTCGACCGCGGTCCGTCGGGACCCGTCGTCTTCGAATGCGTCGGCGTGCCCGGCATCATCGACCAGATCCTCACCGCCGCACCGCCATTGACCCGCGTGGTGGTCGTGGGGGTGTGCATGCAGCAGGACGCCTTCCATCCCGCCACCGCCATCAACAAGGAGATCGAGCTGCGGTTCGTCCTCGGCTACGACCCGGGCGAATTCCGCGACACCCTGCACATGATCGCCGACGGAAAGGTCGATCCCAGCCCGTTGATCACCGGGACCGTCGGCCTCGACGGGATCGACGCTGCCTTCGCCACCCTCGCCTCCCCCGAGCACCACGCCAAGATCCTGATCGACCCGCGCAGCGACCGCACCGCGCCCTGACGCCGGGAACCTAGCGGCCGGGCCGCCGCAGCGCCGGGAAAGGCGTGGTCGGGGGCTCGTGCAGGATGTCCAGCAGACCCTCCGCGCTGCGGGCCGCGGTCAGGCAGGCGTTCGCGGTGAACTGATCGGCCAGCGGGTGGCGGGCCCGGGCACGCCATTTCTGGACCGCGGCCAGGGCCGCGTCGCGCTGGGTGGCGAGATCGGTGTGGGCGGACAGGCCCAGGCGCAGCGTCGGGGCCACGCCGGTGCCGCCGATGAGGCGGTTCAGTTCGGCCAGATCGTCCGGGGGCAGGGGCAATTCGTCCGAGCGCAGGTGCGCCAGTAGGCGGAGTTCGGCGAAGCCGTGCACATCGGCGAGCAGGGTGCGCACCCGAGGGAGCAGGACATCGGCTGCCGAACCGGGATTGGCGGTGAGGATGCGAGCCAGGGCGGTGAGGGCCGAGTGGGCCTTCAATTCATCGGCGCGCTGGGCGAATTGGACATCCAGGACGGTACGGAGTTCGTCGAGGCCACTGCGGTCGGACAATTCGGCCGCCAGGGCCTGCGAGCCGCGGACACCGAGCCGAATCAGGGTGACGGCCAGGCGGATTCCGAACAAGCCGAAGCGGGCCGTCAGGTGGGCGCGCAACTCGGCCGGGACCGGCAGAGCCAGATCGGGGTGGGCGAAGCGGTCGGCCGACAGCAGGGCCGCGGTCAGCTCGTCCACCGGGATGGCGGCCAGCTGCTCGAAGGCATCATATTCACGTTGGCGCAGCGTGGCGGCGGCGAAGGCGAGCAGGCCCGCCACCGGAATCACGGACTGGCACAGGCCGGTTCGCTCCAACTCGGTCGCGAAGCGGGCGGCCACATCGCGGGCGGAATGCAGTGCGTCGATGCGCCCGGCGCCGATCTCGTCGGCCCGCGACACCACGCCCACCACGCCCAGCGGGCCCGAGAAGGACTGCGGCGCACCGGTACTCGCGCTCGGTCCGGCGCCGATACGCTCCAGGAAGTCCACATCGGCGGCGTCGAGACGGCGCAGCAGATAGAGCACGGCATCGGCGGGCGGCAGCGCCGGGCCCGGGCCGCCCGGCGTGAGCAGCCGCGACGTGCGCGCCGACACCTCCCGCGACAGCGAGGAGATGCCGGGCGTATCGATGATGGTGGTCTGCGCCAGCTCGGCCGACGGCCACTCCACCGCCAGGTGGTCCACCTCCCTCGGCGCGGGGGCGTTCCAGCGCAGCGCCGACAGATCGAAGGTGAGCCCCTGCGCGCCCGGCAGCCCCTCGGCCCCGCGGCCACGCCGCACCACCACATCGGCCCGCGCCCCGTCCAGGCTGAACGCGGTCACCCGCGGCGCTGTCCCATTGCGGTACCAGGTGACCAGCCGCGTGCACTCGGTCGCGTCGGTCGGCGCGATGTCCTGCCCGACCAGCGCGTTCAACAGTGTCGACTTACCGGCCTTGAGCTGGCCCGCCAACGCCACCCGCAGCGGCTCGTCCAACCGCCGCGCGCACTCTTCCAGCTGGCCGCGCACCCGCGGCCGCTCGCCCAGCGCCCGCCGCGCCGCCGCCACCAGCCCGCGCGTCTCCGGCACCAGCCCATACCCGACAGCGCTCGCGTCGTCCCTCATAGGCTCCCGATTCCGAAGCACACCGCACCTCCACGCATCGCAAGGCATTCGCCCGGCCACGCCGAATCGTTATCAGAACCGCCCAGCTCTCACAGCCGATTCCCAGTTCCGAGAGGCAGCTCACGGCATCCGAGCCCAGCCGCCCGACCCTTGATCTTGCCCGGCCCGAACCTGAACGCCGCGACTACACCCCGGTGCGCCGCGCCCGTCCTTCGGCCCCCGCGCCGAACTCGCCGGCGCCATCGCCATGACCACGCACGAACGCCTGCCTCGCGCCTGTGGGATCGGCCGGCGGCCGGGCCCCGCTGACCCGCCTCGGGTGCGGACCGACGGGCCCGGTCTCGAGCACTGGAACCGCAGCGACACCCGGCCGCCGGCGGGAGTCGTCGGCTCTAGTGCCCGGCGGGCGGGAGTTGTGACTGCGCGGGGGGCGGAAGGTGCGGCTGGGCAGCGGAGGGTTCCGGGCCGAGGAGGGTGCCGGCGTGGCGGCGGAGTTCGGCCACGACGCGCAGGCGGCGTTCGAGTTCGGTGGCACGTTCTGTGCGACGGGCGGCCTCCAGGTTGGCGGCCTCCTGGGCGGCGCGCAGGGATTCGTCGATGGAGCGCAGGGTGCGGTCGGCGATGGCGGTGAAATGGTCACGCAGCAGACGGTGGATGCGGTGCAGGCGGTCCTTGGTCTCCTTGCCGGTGTGGAAGGCGATGTCGTCGAGGTAGCGGCGCACCGCCATCTTGGCGTCGGCGCGGCGCTTGGCCAGGCGGGCCTTCTTGTCGTCGCTGAAGGCCTTGCCGCCCAGCAGGACTCCCGCACCCAGCGAGAGCGGATTGATCAGGGCCAGCCCGGCCATGGTGCCCACCATGCCCGCCATCACCACGCCGCCGTAGGAGCCGCGCACACCCACCAGCAGCTTGTGGCCCAGCCCCAGATCGGGTTCCAGATCGGCGAGGGTGCAGGACTCGGCACGGGAGTCGTCGTCGAGGGTGTCGCGCACCTCGGGCAGATCCACCGCGCCGAGATCGTCGAAGTGGGTGGCGACCCGCTCGGCCAGCTTCATCGCTCGGGTGCCCGTCCACACCAGGTTGTCGCCGACCGCGGAACCCACGGTGGCCGTGAGCCATTCGTCGATGCGGTCCCAGTGCCTGCCGGGATCGTGCTGGTCGATCCAGTCCTCGGCGGTGCGGGCGATATCGCGCAGGCGGCTACGCAGATCGTGGTCGATATCCCCTGCCAGATCGGTGATGCCATCACCCAGCGTCTGCTGCCAGGCGGCCGTGTGGCGGTGCAGTTTCTCCGCCTCGGCCTTGGCGGCCTGCAGTTCCCGGATGGCCGCCGCGCCACGCTCGGGATCACGCAGCGCGACCAGCTCACTGCCCAGCGCCAGCGCCAGATGCTCGGCGGCGGAGGAGATGTCGAGGGCGACCGCGCGCTGCATCGCCGCCTGATCGCGGGCCACCACCTGCTCGCGCAGGAACTGGAACACCAGCCCGAATCCGGACTCGCGGCCCAGGCCCTCGTCCTGCAGGCGCATGGCGTGCGCGCGCAGCACCGCCGACACCGGCAGCATGGGCATCTCGATCCCATTGGCGCGCAGGTGCTTCCGGTTCGCCTCGAACACCTGCCGCCAATGCGGATACAGGTCGATCTTGGTGACCAGCACCGCGACCGCCGGGCACAGCTCCCGCACCTGCCGCAGGAAATCCACCTCGGTCTCGGTGAGCTCGGTGGAGGCGTCGGTGAGCACCAGCACCGCGTCCGCGGCCGGGGCCTGCGCGAGAATGCCTGCCGCGCCGGTGGTTCCGTGCGCGCCCAGTCCCGGCGTATCCACCACCACGATGCCGTCGGCCAGCAGCCGGCTCGGGGCCTCGAGCTCGAGCCGCAGCACGGCCCGGCCCTGCGGACTACGCGCGGTGAGGGCGGGGACCGTCTCGAACGGCACCGGCTCCCGGGTGTTCTCGCCGCCGTCGGCGCCCGTCGCGACCACGGTCGCCCGGGGTTGCTCACCGTAGGACAGCACCGTGCTCACGACCGTGGTCGTATCGTCGGCCACCGGGCACACGTCCATATTGATCAGCGCGTTGACGAACCGGCTCTTGCCCTGATTCCCCAGACCGGCCACCAGGATCCGCCGCCGCGGATCGCGCACCTTGCCCGCGACCGTCTCCAGCCGCGCGACCAGATCCCCGCGTTCCGCGGCCTTCGCCACCGCGATGGTCTCCGACACCATCGTCAACAGCGGATTCGCCGCCACCATGCCCGTCACAGCCTGCTCACCGAACCTATTCCAGCCGTTGTGTCCCCGACAGGTCGTCGCCCGCCGCGGCGAACCCGCGGCGAGCGACCCTTCAATCTACGAGTGCAGCACGTCGCCGACGATGTCCCCGCCCAGATGCGTCCCGAGATCCACCCCTGTGTGCGCCCCACCATCCCCGAACAGCGACGCGTCCGCACCCGGGGCATGCACCCCGCTGCCGAACGCCTGCGAAACATCCACGCCCGCCCAAGGATTCGTACCGGCACCGTGCAACCCGGCATCCACCGCGGTCCCACCGTGCACCCCCGCATCGAGCCCACTCCCCACCTGCACGCCCCCACCGGCCTGCGTCCCCACCCCGGCATCCAACCCGCCGCCGACCCCGGCGACCGAATTCCCCACCCCGGTCAGACCGGTATGCATGCCCCCGCCCAGCTGCGTCCCCGCATCCAGCGCCGAATGCACACCCGCATCCAGCCCGGTCCCCACATTCGCGGCCCCGCCGAGCCCCGTCTCCAGGCCCGCGCCGACCTGAGTCCCGGCACCGAGCGCCGAGTGCACCCCGGCATCGAGGCCACTCCCGACCTGAGTCCCAAGCCCCGCACCAACATTCGCAGCCCCGCCGAGCCCGGTCTCCAAACCGGTCCCGATCTGAGTCCCGGCGCCCACGGTGGAATTGAGCCCCGCATCGAGCCCACTACCCACCTGAGCACCCAGGTCCGCTCCGGTATGCACCCCCGCGTCGAGCCCCGCGCCCAGCTGGTTGCCCACACCGACCGCAGTGTCGATCCCGGTCCCGAGGCCACCCTGCACGCCCGCACCGATCCCGGCCGCCGCATTACCCACACCGGAAATGCCCGTTTCCAAACCACTTCCGATCTGCGTACCCAGATCTGCACCGGTGTGCAGGCCGCCGTCGAGGCCTGCGCCCAGCTGCGTCCCGGCACCGGCCAGAGTGTCGGCCGCACCGGAGAGCCCCGTCTCCAGGCCAGCTCCGACCTGCGTGCCCAGGCCCACGCCGGCGTTCGCGGCGCCGCCGATGCCGGTCTGCAGTCCTGTTCCCGCCTGGGTACCCGCGCCCAGCAGTGTGTTGATTCCGGCGTCGAGACCCGCGCCCACCTGGGCACCGGTGTTCAGACCGCCCGAGAGTCCACTGTTCAGGTCGCCGCCGAGCTGGCTGCCGACCCCGACCACGGTGTCGGCCGCCCCGGAAAGCCCGGTCTCCAGGCCACTTCCGAGCTGCGCGCCCACGTTCGCCGCGCCATCGATGCCGGTCTGTACGCCCAGGCCGGCGCTCAGCGCGCTGTCGATTCCGGTGGAAAGCCCAGCGCCGAGGCCGGTTCCGAGGTCACCCGCCGCGTTCACCGCGCCATCGAGACCCGTCTGTACCCCGGCACCCGCGCCGAGAGCGGAGTCGAGGGCACCGGTCAGACCCGTCTGCACGCCCGCGCCCACTCCGGCGGCGGTGTTCAGTGCGCCGGTGAGGCCCCCGCCGACGCCGGCAGCAGAGTCGAGGGCGCCGGTCAGGCCGGTCTGAAGGCCCGCACCCACATCGGTGGCGGCGTTGACGGCGGCGGAAAGGTTCGCACCGAGACCGGTTTCGAGGTCACCGGCGGTGGAGAGAGCGCCGCTCAGGCCGGTGGTGAGGTCCGCGCCGGCCTGGGTGACGGTGTCGAGGGCGCCCTGGAGGCCGGTCTGGAGGCCGGCGCCGGCGGTGAGGGCGCCGGTGAGGGAGGAGGTCAGGTCGGCGGCGGCCTGCGCGCCGAGCACGCCACCGAGGTCGGTCTCCACGCCGGTGCCGACGTCACCGGCCGCGCCGAGCGCGCCGCCGAGTCCGGCGGACAGGCCCGCGCCGAGGTCGGCGGCCGCACCGACGACCGCGCCGATGCCATTGGACAGGCCCAGCTCGAGGCCGGTGCCGGTATCGCCGGTCAGGCACACCTGGGTGGCGGTGGCGGCGGTGGTGCCCAAGTTCACACCCGCGGAGTCGCCGATCGCGGCCGAGCCGCCCACGCCGCCGTTGACCCCGAGGCCGGTGTCGGCTCCCAGCCCGGCGGAGCCGCCCAGCCCGGCGTCGGTGCCCAGGCCGGTCGCCCCGCCCGCGGCAATGATGTCGGACAGCTGCGAACCTCCCGCAACCAGTGCGGACTCGGCCACCATGGGTGCCACGGCGGCGATGTCCTCGGGCGTCACGTTCTCCAGCCCGGCGGCGGCCAGCGCCCCGCCCGGATTGTTGCAATAGCTGACCGCGGCCTCGTGGTCACGCAGCAGATTGAGGATGAACTCGAGAATTGCGTTGGGGCTCATGGCGAATCGTCTCCCTGGATGGGCGGGCCCCGCTGACCCGCGCTGCTCGAATTTCCTTTCACGTTAGGAAGGCAACTCGTTACGCGTAACGGGGTGAACTCCCCCAAGTTCCCCGGCGGTCGCCTACGGGGGCAGGCGAACATTAGGGGAATTCCCCCAAACCTGCGGGGGAATCGGTAACGGGATCCCCTCAGTTCCCGACAGGCGGGGTGGGCCACCCGGCCTAACCCGAGATTTTTCGTACAAATCGGACCGAAGAGCTTTCGGCACGCGATCCACCGGTCGCGCGTTGGGTAATGACAGGGGAACTCGAATGAGTCAGGGGCTGGCGCTCGGCATCACCGTCGGGTCGTCGAATACGGTTGCCGTGACGACTTCGGGGGGACAACACACAGTACATACACGGCCCAGCATGCTGGGCGCCGAGCCGGAGGTTCCGGACAGTTTCCTGGCCCGGGTCGGGGATCCCGTGGACATTCGCACCCGGGACGGATCCGCCGTCCGCGCCGCCGACCTGGTGGCGGCGGCCATCGGCCGCGCGGTGGACGGCATGGGCCCGGCCGCGGCCACGGTCGCCTGCTACCCGGCATGGTGGTCGCAGCACACCGTGGAGGTGCAGCGGACCGCCCTGGACGCGGCCGGCCTGGACGCGGTAGCCCTGGTCCCGGAGCCGACGGCGGCCATGCGCTGGCTGCAGGACGTACACGAGTCCGGCCACGACGGCGCGATGGTGGTGTACGACCTGGGGGCGACCGGCCTGACGGTTTCGGTGGCGCGCACAGGGGCCATGTCGGGCCTGCTGAGCGAACCGGTACGGACCACCGAGGTGGCCGGATCGGAATTCGATCTGCTGACGATGCGTTTCGTACTCGCCCATGCGGTCGGCGAAAAGGATTTCGATCCTTTCGACCCTTTGGTGGAACAAGAATTAGCGGCACTCCGTGTTCGCTGCAAAATTGCGAAAGAAACCCTATCCACAAATACCGCCACCATGGTGCCCGTGCGTTTGCCCGCCATGAGCGAAGTGGACGTGCGACTGGTTCGCGACGATATCGAGGAACTGATGCGGGGTCCGCTCCTCGGTTCGACCGATCTGGTCCGTGAGGCCCTGCGCCGGGCGGGGCTCACCGCGGCCGATCTGGACGGCTTCCTGGTCACCGGCGGCGGCGCGAGCATCCCGCTGGTAACCGAACTGCTGTCCACCGAATTCGGCATCCCGGTCGCGGCCGCCGCCGACCCGGCCCACCTGAGCGCGCACGGCGCCGCGCTGCTGGCCGCCGACCTGCTCGCCGACACCACCGATACCGAGGCGCATCCGGCGATCGCGGTCGGCGGCCTGGGCCTCGCCGAGGCCGACGGCGGCCCGGCCCTCGCTCCCGGTCGCACCGCGGCCGTGCTCCCCCAGCGGCCCCGGGGCGACTCCCCGGCCGGGCCCCCGGACCCCGAACCAGCGGGCCCGGCCGGCGATTCCGGCCGAAGGGCGGCGGACGATGCCGCGGGGAAGGCGGAATCGCCTGCGGCCCCGCGTATTCCGCTGCTGCCCGACCTCCCGGTCGAGGAACCCGCCGGCTTCCGGCACTGGAAGCGCCTGGCAGTGTTCGGTGCGGCCGCGGTCGCGGTGGCCGCCATCGCCACCGGCACCCTGGCCATGGGCACCGGCGGACAGTCCACGCCCGCGAATCCCGCCGGTACGCAGTCCCCCTCGACCTCCGCCGTGGCGCTCGATTCCCCGGCGCCGACGGGCGGGGCCACCACCTCCGGCGCCCCGGCTCCGGCGGCCGGGAGCCCGGTCTCCGCGACCAAACCCGCGTCGCAGCCGGGCGCGGCCAAGCCCGGCAGCCCGGCCACCACCGGCGCCGCGGCTCCCGCACCGGCCGCCGCCGACCCGACCACCTCGGCGGATACCCCGGCGCCGCAACAGAATCCGGCGAGCCCCCAGCCGCCGCAACAGCAGCAACAACCGGTCCAGATGCCGACGATGCCGCAGATCCTGCCGCCGACGGTACCCAGCGTGACGCTCCCCACGGGCGCACTGAACAATGCAGTTGATCAGCTCGGCAACGCCGTTCCACCGGTCGTTCCGCACACCGGCCGCTGAGAGTTGGTTCCTCGTGACAGGCATGACCCCCGTCGCACTGGATTCCATCCCGTGCGCCCGTGAGATTTTCCGGGACCTGGATTCCGACGATTCCGCCTCGGTGCTCTATCTCGTCCGGGGCCGTTCCGGCACCGGAAAGTCCACCCTGCTGGGAGCCCTCCGGGCGCGGTTGCGCGCCCGGGGCGTCCCGCACACCGACAATCCGGCGCACGCGCTGCGCGCGTCGGCCCCGGCCCGCGCGGACGGCAACAACAGCCGCGCCCGCGGCGCCCTCATCGTCGACGACGCCCACGCGCTGAGCCAGGCCGAATTCGACCTGCTGTGCGCCGCAGCCGAATCCGGGGAGTACCCGGTGGTGATCGCGCTGCGCCCGCGCCCGCACGATCCCCGGTTGCGGGGCCTGACCGATATGGTGGCCCGCCGCGGCCGGGTGGTCGATCTGCGCGCCCTGGGCGCCACCGAGATCGCCCCGTTCGCCCGCGAACTGGGCATGATGGTGCCGCGCGGGCTGGCCCAGCACATCCACCGCCAGACCGGCGGCATCCACGGCGGTGTGGTGGCCGCGCTGACCGCCGCCTGCGCCACCCGCCTCGACGCGGGCGTGACCGCGGTGGACCAGGCGGTGACGGCCTGGGCGCGGGCGCGCCTCGACGACGCCGATCCGGACCTGCTGGACGCCCTGGTGGTGGCGGCCATCGGCGCGGGCCTGGACACCGGCGAGCTCACCGAGGTGCTCGACATCGCCCCGCCGGCCGCCCAGGATCTGGTGGACCGGGCCCGGGGCAGCGCCCTGGTCACCGACGCCGATCTACTGCTGGCCCCGGCCGTCCCGCCACTGCGCACCCTGGTCGGCGACCGCCGCTTCCTGACGGTCGCCCGCCGCCTGCTGCACGCACGCCTGGACGCCGGACTGCTGCGCGGCCACACCGCGCTGCTGCTCGCCGAATCGGGCGTTCGCGACGAGCGTCTGGCCGAATTCCTCTGTGCCGCAGCGGAACGCGCCGGCGACGAGGCCGTCCGGCACTACGCGGCCGCGGCCGCCGCCGGCGCGGATCCGGAGGCCCTGGCCGTGCGCTGGGCCGATGCCGCCGCCCGGGCCGGGGACGGCGACACCGCTCTGCGCCTGGCCGAACCCACCCTGGCCAATCCGGCGATCCCGCTCGCGGATCTGGCTGCCGCCGTACGCATCTGCGCCGGTGTGTGGACCCGGCGCGGCCTGGCCACCCGGGCCGCCCAGCTCTACACCTGGCTCGGCCCCACCCGGGTCGGTCCGGACTGGGCGGTCGCCGCCACGGTGCTGTCGCTGTCCGGTGATGCCCAGGGCGCACAGGCGCTGTCGGTCAATGCCGCCCAGTGGCCGCCGACCGAGGCCACCGCGCGCGCGGCCTCGATCGCCAATGCCCTGTTCGACACGATCGGATCGCCCAGTGCCCCTGGCGATTTCAGCGCTGCGACGCGCACCGATCGCGGGAACGGCCACGCCGGGACCCCATTCCCGCCGCCGCCCAGGACTTTCGCCCCGCCGCCCGCCGGAACCGGCGCACCGGCCCGGGCCGCGAGCCCCACGACCCGGCCCACCGGCGACCGACCGCGCCCCGAGGACACCGCACCGGCGAGACCCGCCGCGAGCGCCGCGAATACCTTCGGAGCCGTCTCGACCCCGACCGGTTTCACCGCCGAGATGCGGGCCATCGCGCCGACAACCCTTGCCGTGCAGCGCTTCACCAGCCCCGCGCAGGCGCGGCGCGGTGCGGCCGTCACGGCGGCGTCCGCGCTCATCCACGCCGCACACTCCGGCCCGGCCCCCACCGATGACGGCGGCGATCGCTTCCTGCCGTGCTCAGCGGTGTCGATCGCGGTGCTGCTGTGCCTGAGCATGGGCGATCCGCGGCGGGCCGCGGACGCCCTGCGGCAGGGCACCCAGGACCGCGGCCCCAGCCGCGATCCGCAGAGCCTGGTGCTGGGCGCGTGGGTCGCCATGCTGGGCGGCGACGAGCATTCGGCGGCCACCCTGATGTCGGAAGTCGGCCTGGCGGAACTGGATCCGCGCGATCGGCTGCTCGCACACGGCGTGATCGTCGGCCTGGCGCGGCGCAGCGGCGATCACGCGGCGCTGGCCATGGCCTGGCAGCAGGCCTTCCCGCTGTTCGACGAGATCGGCGCGGATCTGCTGGCGCTGCTGCCCATCGGCGAGCTGTGGCTGGCCGGCATCCGCCTGCGTGACGAGGCCCGGATGACCGCGCTGGTGACCGCCGCCGACGAACTGCTGCGCCGGCTCGGTGAACCGCCCGCCTGGTCGAATGCCTTCCACTGGTACGCGATTCAGGCGGCCATCGCGCAGGAGAGCCCGGAAGCCCTGCTGCCGCACGCCCATCGGCTCAAGACCTCCGCCGCGGCGGGCGATCCGCAGGCCGCGGTACTGGCGGACGCGGGCCGCACCTGGGTGCTGGTGCTGCGCGGTCAGGTGGTGCGCGAGCAGGTGGAGGGCGCGGTGGCCCGGCTGGCCGGGCTCGGCTTGCGCTGGGACGCGGCCCGGCTGGCCAGTGAGGCCGCGCTGGCGGCGGGTGATTCCGCCACCGCGACCGCGCTGCTCAAGCTGGCGCGCACGGTGCGCGCGCAGGCTCGGCCGCCGGAGTCTCCGGTGCGCGCGCCCGAGCCCGCGGCCCCGCAGCCACGCCCGGAACCGATCACCGATACCGTGCTGAGCGAACGCGAACGTGAGGTGGCCGAACTGGTCCTATTGGGCTTGACGTACCGCGAGATCGGGGCCCGGCTCTACATTTCGGCCAAAACCGTGGAACATCACGTGGCTCGGATGAGACGTCGAATCGGTGCCGGCTCGCGTTCGGAGTTATTGTCAATGCTTCGCGCCATGGGTCACGGTTCACTCCTCGTCTGACCTCGGCACGGAGAGCACCCGGACGCATCGAGCGAGGTTGAAGAGGATGGCCACTGGGGTGGGCCTGCGGATCGCGGACGACGAATCCGTCGTTGCCGTGGTGACAGGCGATGACGCCACACTCCCGGTGCACTACACCGTGCGCGAGTCAGTGCTGCACATGTCCGAGGACGGCGACGCCGTGCTCGGCGGCGACGCACCGGAGGGCTACAGCCATTCCATCCGGGGCTTCGTTGGCGCGGTCGGGGATCCGGCCGGGCTCGCGGTGGACGACGGTGAGGCGTACCGCGCCGAGGACCTGATGGCCACGGCGGTTTTCTGTCTGATCAGTCAGGCCGCCGAACATCTCAACGGTCCGGCCGAGTTCTATCTGGCCCACCCGACCGGCTGGCCCGACGCCCACGTGCGATCGCTGCGTGAGGCGCTGGACTATCTGGGCCTGAAATCGGTGGTGCTGGTCAGCGAGCGCGACCTGCCCCAGGCGGACGCGGAGACCGGGAAGACCCTGGCCTACAACGCAGCCCGCGCGGCCCTGGCCGCGGTGCTGTCCACCCCGGCCGGCCTCACGCCGCCCGATGCCACCGCGGCCGCCGAGAACGCCGCCGACGTCACCGACGTGCTGCCCGCGCTCAAGTCCTCCGAACTGGCCCAGGCGTATTCGGCGGCGGTCCCGGCCGTCACCACCGCCGAGCCGGCGGTCACCCGCGCGACCGCAGCGGTCGCGGTCACCCACGCGCCGCGCGCCAATCGCGGCCCGTACATCATTGCCGCGGCGGCCGCCCTGGTCGGTTTGCTGCTCGGTGGCGTCGGGGTGGCGGCCGTGTTGCGCACCGACGACTCCACCCCGGGCCCGCCGCGCGGCGAGGTGCGTTCGGAGCCGGTGGCCACCGCGGGGGTGGCCCCGCCGCTGCTGCCGCCGACCGGTTCGGACAATCCGACCGCGGCCGCGCCGCCCGCCGATACCGCGGACGTACCGGTCACCTCGGACCCCACGACCACGCCGCCACCACCGACGACCACGCCGGACCCGCCGACCACCACACCGAGCCCCACCCCGCACACCACGCCGCCGCCCACCACGACACGCCCGTATCCGCCGATCTACCAGTATCCGCCGGTGCCGACCTTCGAGCTGCCGCAAGCGCCGGTACTGCAGGATCCGTGGGGACAGAATCCGCGCTGATTTCGTAGAGACCTTCGGTGGTTGATGCCCTAAAGTGGTGCGCTGACCGACCTTCCGGAAGGTAACCGGATCCGGGCCCGGAACATCGGTCTGCTGGTGCACTTACGAAGGGACTCCATGCGCAAGTTCATGGCGCGTCGCGCCACGGTTCGAGCAGCCACCGTCGCGTTCGCCTCGACCGTCCTCATCGGTCCCTTGCTCAGCACCGCCAACGCCGACCCGGCGTCCCCGGATCAGCTTGCCGCCGACAAGCTTCCGGCCGAGCTGGTCACCGCCATCCAGCGCGATCTGAAGATGACGCCCGCCGAATATCTGGACCGGGCCAACCAGGCCCAGCAATTGCGGGACTACGCAACGACTTTCCGCAGCCAGCGTCCCGACGACTTCGCGGGCGCGTGGCTGGGCACCGACGGCAAGCCGGTCGTGGCCGTCACCTCCCTCGATGCCGCCAAGATCGCCGCCGCCGACGGCTACCAGACCCGGCTGGCCCCGATCAGCGCCGACAACCTCGAGAATTCGGCCGATCAGCTGAACACGTGGATCACCAGCCTGCCGCGCGATCTGTCCAATGCCATCAACTCGGTCGCCATCGACTTCCTCAACAGCCAGCTGGTGCTCAGCGTGGCGAACACCCCGGCCGGGCATTTGCTGAATCTGCCCACGCTGATCGCCAATATCAAGGTGATGCTGTCCCCGGATTCCGGCGGCCCGGTCGAGCGGCGCCCCATGGGCGGTGACACCTACATCACCGCGCCGACCGCGCTCAGTGATTCGTCACTGCGCAGTGTCGATGTGTGCTCGTTCGGCTTCAACAGTGTGGATTCCGCCGGAAACGCCCTGAACATCAGTGCCGGACACTGCAATCCGAATGTGGACAAGGGCACCAGCGCCGATGTCTACATTCCGAATGTGAAAAACCTGGTGTCGAGCCCGAAGGCCGGCAGCTTCGTCTCGTCGAATCTGGGCGGCAGCAGCGCACTCGACTATTCGGTCATCAAGCTGAACGACGACGCGGTGCGGGCCGGCATGGATCAGCCGTCGGTGCGCGGCGCCAACGGCACGACCCTGACCATCACCGGGGTGGCCGACCCGATCACCGGCGCGCCGGTTTGCAAGTCCGGTCAATCCTCCACCTTCACCTGTGGTTTCGTGGTGGCCGACCGGGTCGAGACCCAGTTGTTCACCGCCGAGGGCCAGTCGAAGACGGTGCGCGGCTTCGCCTCCAGCGCCTGCACCCTGGGTGGTGACAGCGGCGGCGCGATCGTGACCGGCACGCTGGCGCTGGGCATCACCAGCGGCTCGAATGCGGCCGACGCGCCGAACTGCAACGAGGCCAATACCGCGCTGGCGCAGTACGGTGGTACGGCGTCACTGGGTATCCCGGTGCGCGCGATTCTCACCGAAATCGACGCCAATTCCGGCGGCGGCATCGGCAGCGGAATTCAGGTCCGGACGCGTTCCAACGCGTGATGATTCGCGGCCCGTTCCAGCGGGCCGCGAAAATCGGACACCCCTCTCATTGCGCGTGTTCGGACATGCCCGCTGTTTGCCCGCGGAATACCGAAACGTCATCTCACAATAAGTAGGCATAACGGGCCCGACACCATATAGTCGGGGCCATGCTCCTGCCACGTATGCGATTCTCCATGCCAGCCGTGGGCCGCCGCCCACGGTCCCTTGTCCGTACTGCGGCGATCGCGGCCACCACTGTGCTCGTCGCCGGACCCCTGGCAGCGAGTGCGCACGCGGAGCCCGCGGCCCCCGCGACCCCGGATCTGCCGGCCGAGCTGGTCACCGCCATCACCCGCGACCTGAAGATCTCCCCGCAGGACTACCTGCAGCGCGCCGACACCGCGCAGAAGGTGGCCACCTTCGCCACCACCGCCCAGCGGCAGTTCCCGGGCGTCTTCGGTGGCGCCTGGCTGGACGAGACCGGCAGGGCCATCGTGGCGCTGGCCCCCGGAGACAGCCTGGACCAGGCCCGCAAGGCCGTGACGGACGCCGGCTTCACAGCCAAGGACGTCGCCAAGAGCGAGACCACGCTGCGCGGTGAGAAGAACGCCTTCCAGCAGTGGCTCAAGGACCAGCCGGAGTCCGTGTCCAAGGCCATCCGGGGCGTGGCCATCGACACCCTCAACAACAGCATCGCGGTCCGGGTGGACAAGCCCGACCTGCCGCTGCCCGGCTTCGTGGACCCGGCCCGTGTCATCGTCATGACCGCCCCGCCGGTCGGCGGCGAGGGCCAGGACGTCCCGAAGGCTTCCGACATCGCCGGTGCCGGCCCGCAGACCATGGCCGCCGGCCAGGCCTACGCCTCGGTGGCCGGCCGCATGTCGCTGCGCTGCTCGCTCGGCTTCAACGGCACCGACGGCAACGGCAACGTCGTGAACATCACCGCGGGCCATTGCAACCCGAACATCTCGGCCACCCCTGGCGCCAACTCGCCGGGCGTCTACCAGATGGTCGGCAGCGAGAGCCTGGGCCCGCAGGTCGGCACGTTCCAGAAGTCGGTGCTGGGCAACGAGGACTACTCGATCATCGGGATCAGCGACCAGTACCGGGACGCCTTCTCCAACCCGCTGGTGAATGTCCCGGGCGCGGCCCCGGTCAACATCACCGGCGTGGCCGTGCCGGTGGTCGGCGCCCCGGTCTGCAAGTCGGGTGCGCGCACCGGCTTCAGCTGCGGCGTGGTGAATGCCGTCGACCAGACCGTCCAGGTCGGCGACCGGCTGCTCACCCAGTCCTTCTCCGCCAATATCTGCGCCCTGCCCGGTGATTCGGGCGGTCCGCTGGTGACCGGCACCCTGGCCCTGGGCATCTCCAGCGCCTCCTCGGTAGCCGACTACCCGATCTGCGAGATCCCGAACCTGATCGGTCTCATCACCGGCAACACCCCGCAGCTGTTCGCGCAGCCGGTGAGCACCGTGCTCTCCGACAACCCGGGCCTGCGCGTGCGCACCCTCTGATCACAGCACCCTCGGAAAGGCCGGTAGCCCAACCGCTACCGGCCTTTTCGCATTCCGGGGTACGCGGGTGTGCCCTCGGGTGGCAGCGCAGGGGCGGCGGGCGGCAGCGGGCGGGGAGCGATCGGGCGTGGTCGCGGCGAGCCCCGGTCGGGCATGCTGGGGGTTATGTGTTTGGTGTTGCTCGGCTGGCGGGCGCATCCGGAATACCGGTTGATCGTGGCCGCCAATCGGGACGAGTTCTTCACCCGCCCAACGGAATCGCTGCGTCCCTGGGACGAGGTGCCCGGTCTGCTGGCGGGCCGGGATCTGGGTGCGGCGGGCCCGGTGCCGGGTACGTGGCTGGGCCTGCTGTCGGATCGGCACCGCTTCGCGACGGTCACCAATGTGCGCCGGCCCGGCGACTTCCGCCCCGATGCCCGCTCCCGTGGCGCGCTGCTGATGGATTTCCTGCGCGGCGATCCGGTGCCGGAGAAGTTCGTGCGCGGCGTCACCGCCGCACCCGACGACTACAACGGCTACAACCTGGTGGTCTCGGATCTGGAAACGCTGTGGTGGCACAGCAATCGGAGCGACCGGACCCCACGCGAACTCGCGCCGGGCTTCCACGGCGTGTCCAACAATGCGCTCGCCGGCTCGCTCGAGCCCGACGACAGCGTGTCGACCGGCACCGGCGATCCGGCCTGGCCCAAGGTCCGCGAGGGCGTACGCGCCCTCGCCGCCGTGGCCGCGGCCGATCCGGGCGATGTCGAGAGCTATCTGGAAGTCCTGGCCGACCGCACCCCCGCCGCCGCCTCCGAGTTGCCGGAGACCGGACTGGACCGGCTCACCGAACGCGCCGCCTCCGCACGCTTCGTCGATCATCCCGTGCATGGAACCCGCTGCAGCACAGTTCTTCTGGTTCGTGAAGACGGCAGCTACGTGATGGCCGAGCGCACCTTCGCCCGCTTCGCCCGCCGCCGCGACACGGTGACGTCCACCGGCCACCTCGAACTGCCGGCCTGACCGGTCCGGCCCCACCTCGGAAACGCGTTCGGCCCGCCTCCACGAGTGAGGCGGGCCGAACGGTCGAGCTGCGGAGGCCGAGACCCCCGTAGTTCTCAGTTCTGCGTGACCGGTGCGGGGGCAGCGGCAGCGGCCGTGGTCGGCGCCCACTTGCTGGTGCCGTCCGGAGCCTGCAAGGTCTGCAGCAGGTCGATACCCGCGGCGACCAGCGTCGGGCCACCTGCAGCGATGGTGCCGAGGATGCCGCCGATGCCGGCGCCCGCGACCAGGCCCGGGACACAACCGGCCACGATGGTCACCACGCAGCCGATGAGCGCGCCGAGCGCCGTGCCCACGAAGCTGCCGATGCCGATGGCCAGGCCGAACTTGGTGGAGAAGTCGCTCATCGCCGACTGGTTCTCCGACGCCGAGGCGATCGGCTTGGCGGCGAGCACGGTGGTGCCGGGCTGGAAGTCGGCCGGCTTCTCCGGGACGACCTCAAGCACCTTCCCGTCGTCCTTCACGTCCGACGTCACCGGGATGTCGGTGCCGGCGGCGCTGAACTTCAGGGGGAAGGAGATAAGGGTCGCGCCCTGCTGGTCCTTGACGTTCACGATCGTCTGCTTCGGGTCCTCGGGCGTCGCGCCGTCCTGCTGGGCGAGCTCGAAGGTGCCGTTCTTCAGGGTGGAGACGATCGTCTTGCCGTCGACCAACTTGGTGGAGTAGTTGATTCCAGCAGGCTGTGCGGGAGCATCGTCGGCGTGGGCGGTCGTCATCCCGATGGTCATTGCGCCGATGACCAGGGCAGCAGCCGCAGTGGTACTGCGAAGCTTCATTCGGTTGGTATCCAATCCGTCATCAGGTATATCCGCTGTGCGCCTCTTCGCCACGCGAGGCCCGGCTTCCCTCGGGCCATGCCACGCGCTAGGACGAGTCCTCCCCGAGCATGTGAAGACGCGCACAGCTGTCGGACAGCGTGAGCCTAGTCGATCACCCTACGATTTGCGAGATTCGTTTCCTTCTGCTGGACACCGGGTTTCGAAGTAAGCCTGCCCTTGGTTACCGCACCGATTTGCCGGGATTTACGGTGTGGGAAACCCTGGACAGCTAAGTTACCGGCGGGTAACTTACCGTCCATTAGGATACGAGCAACTCGAGGCGGAACCAGGCTGCCTCGCAAGACGCTCGTAGAACCGTAAGAGAGGTCGCGACATGAATGCCCTGACAGTGACTCTGGGCACGATTGGGGCGGTGTTCACAGTCTTCTGTTGGGCATCGTTCATCGGAGGCGTGCGGAACATCGCGCGCACCGTCATGGTCGGGCAGTCCGCACCCGATCGCTGGCGGCCGTTCTTCCCACGCTTCAAGACCATGATCGTGGAATTCCTCGCGCACACGCGCATGAACAAATTCCGCACGGTCGGCTGGGCCCACTGGCTCGTCATGATCGGCTTCCTCGCCGGGTTCATCCTGTGGTTCGAGGCGTACGGCCAGATCTTCGACCCCGAATTCCACTGGCCCATCATCGGATCCTGGGGCATCTACCACCTGGCGGACGAAATCCTCGGCATCGGAACGGTGGTCGGCATTCTGGTGCTGATCGTCATCCGGCAGCTGAATCACCCGCGCGTGCCGCAGCGGCTGTCCCGGTTCAGCGGTTCCAGGTTCGCGCCCGCGTACGTCATCGAGGCGATCGTCCTGGTCGAGGGCCTGGGCATGGTCTTCGTGAAGGCCGGCAAGATCGCCACCTACCACGAATCCCACACCTGGAGCGACTTCTTCACCGAGCAGGTGGCCAAGCTGCTGCCCGAGTCGATCGCCATGGTGTCGATCTTCGCGTTCATCAAGCTGGTCTCCGGCGCGACCTTCCTGCTGCTGGTCGGCCGCAATGTCACCTGGGGTGTGGCCTGGCACCGGTTCGCTGCCTTCCCGAACATCTACTTCAAGCGTGAGGCCGATGGCGGCGTCGCTCTCGGTGCGGCCAAGCCGATGATGTCGAATGGCAAGCCGATCGAGATGGAGACCGCGGATCCGGACAACGACACCTTCGGTGTGGGTAGGTTCGAGGATTTCTCGTGGAAGGACATTCTCGATGTCACCACGTGTACCGAGTGTGGTCGTTGTCAGTCGCAGTGCCCGGCCTGGAATACGGGCAAGCCGCTGTCGCCGAAGTTGTTGATCATGTCGCTGCGTGACCATGGTTACGCCAAGGCGCCGTATCTGCTGGCCGGTGGCCGTAAGGACATGGGTGGCGAGGAGGTCGGTCTGGTCGACGCGGCGGGCAAGCCGGATGAGCGTGCGCTGGCGCGGATTTCGGAGGCCGCGCGTGCAGAGGCGGAGCGTCCGTTGGTCGGTGGTGAGGATGTCGAGGGCATCATCGATCCCGAGGTGTTGTGGTCGTGCACGACCTGTGGTGCGTGTGTGGAGCAGTGCCCGGTCGAT